>JBOHYC010000267.1:0-5671 GCA_050737755.1 Lysobacter sp. | reverse complement strand
ACCCGCATCGAGGTCGCATCCGGGATCGCACCCTCCAGTCCGTAACCGACCTCGATCCGTACCCGGCGATCGTCGGTGGCGACCACCAGCAACAAGCCGTCGTCGACGTTCTCGCGCCCCAGCCGCCACTGGTCATAGACCCGTACCGCGTATTGGGCGATGTCTTCGGGCTGGGTGGTCGGCACCACCAGCACCTGCAGCTGGCTGCCCTTGCGCTTCTGCAGCGCCAATGCCTGCGCCTCCAGTTGCTGGCGCGTGGCTGCATCCAAAGTGCCGGTTGTGTCGACCACCGGCGAATCCAGCGGCGGAATCGGCGCCAGCTGCTGCGCGGTCGCGAGCAGGCTGGCCAGCGACAGCACCAGCAGCAACGCGAGCCGCATCGACCAGCCGGGCGCGTGGCCGTGTTGCATGAGGGTCACTGCGCCAGGCCGCGAATCACTCACCCGTTGGAAGGCGCGGGTTGCTGCGGCGCGGGCTGTTGTGAAGCCGGCGGCGCGCCGAAATCAACCTGCGGCGGCTGCTGGATCTGCGCCTCGTTCTCGACCGTGAAGTTCGGCTTCGGGTCGTAACCGAACACCATCGCCGTCAGGTTGGTCGGGAACTTGCGGATGTAGGTGTTGTAGTCCTGCACCGATTCGATGTAGCGCTGGCGCTCGACGGTGATCCGGTTCTCGGTGCCTTCCAGTTGCGCCTGCAATTGCAGGAAGTTCTGGTTGGCCTTCAGGTCGGGATAGTTCTCGCTGACCATCAGCAACCGGCCGATCGCACGCTGCAACTGCCCCTGGGCCTGCTGGAACTGCTCCAGCGACGCCGGGTCGTCGGCATTGACGTTGATGCTGCCAACCCGCGAGCGCGCCTCGGTGACCTCGGTCAGGACCTGTTGCTCGTGGGTCGCATAACCCTTGACCGTCGCCACCAGGTTCGGCACCAGGTCGGCGCGGCGCTTGTAGACGTTGAGTACCTGCGACCAGGCCGCAGTGACGGCCTCGTCCTTCTGCTGGATGGTGTTGTAACCACAACCACTCAGCAGTACCGACAACAGCAGCACGAGCAACATGCGCATGGCGCGACTCCTTGCGTGACGTTGCCGCATTGCACCACCGCCCGCTGGGCCACGCAATAGCGGCTGCGTGAAGTCACGCACGGGCCGCTACCGCATGTGCGGGCGCATCAGTCGCCGGTGACGCGCCGCAACTGGCTGCGCTTGGCCCACAGGTTGAGGCACTCGACCAGCGCCGAGAAGCCCATCGCGCCGTAGAGGTAGCCCTTCGAGATGTGCAGCCCGAAGCCGTCCAGCACGAGGTACGCACCGATCAGCACGATGAAAGCGAGTGCCAGCATCTTGATGGTCGGGTTGCGCTCGATGAACCGACCCAGCGGGGTCGCCGCCAGCAGCATCACCGCGACCGCCAGCAGGATCGCGCAGACCATGATCCAGGTCTGGCTGGCCATGCCGACCGCGGCGATCACCGAGTCCAGCGAGAACACGATGTCGATCACCGCGATCTGCGCGATCACCATGCCGAACGATGTCACCGGCTTGGTGTGGATGTCCTCGGACTCCGCCTCGCCGACGATGGCGTCGCGGATTTCCATGCTGCCCTTCACCAGCAGGAACGCGCCGCCGAGGATCAGCACCAGATCGCGCACAGAGATCCCCTGGCCGAACAGCGTGAACAGGTCGGCGGTCAGCCCGGCCAGCCATGCCAGCGTCAGCAACAGGCAGATGCGACTGATACAGGCGACCGCGATGCCGAACTTGCGGGCCTTCTCGCGGGTCTCGACCGGCAGTTTGCTGACCGCGATCGAGATGAACACCAGATTGTCGATGCCCAGCACGATCTCGATTGCGCTCAGGGTGATCAGGGTGATCCAGACTTCCGGATCCATCAGCATTTCAATCACAGTCGTTTCCCGGTTTTTTTATTCAGTTCAGCTGGCCATGGAGGATGAGCCCCCAGGTCAGCACCACGTTGATCATCAGTACGAACACGGCGGCCGAACCCATGTCCTTGGCCCGGCCGGCCAGTTCGTGGAACTCGGGGCCATAGCGTTCGATCACCGCCTCGATCGCCGAGTTGAGCAGTTCAATGCTCAGCACCAGCAACATCGAGCCAACCAGCAGCACACGCTCGACCGGGGTCTGGCCGAGCCAGAACGCCAGCGGTGCGAGCAGCACGAACAGGTAGACCTCGAGGCGAAACGAGGATTCGTGCCGCCATGCCGCGGCCAGCCCCTGCATCGACCATTTGGCCGCCAGTAACACGCGGCCCGGACGGCGCGGCAGGTTACCGATCTCGTCGGCCATCTCAGCGGAGTCCAGGAATCGGCATGGGATCGGCAGCGTTGCGCGGGGTCGTCATCAAAAATTCTTGGGCGGAGGCCGGAACGCCGGGCCAAAGCCGCGCCCGACAAACAATTTTGCCACAAGGGCCAGCCCGACGCCGGTCCCGCTGGACGCTAACGCTACCTTCGCGCCCCGCTAGCACCATCTGCGGCACGCTGGCGCGTCTCCAGCCGCCCCCAGAGGACATCCCAATGGCCGTACCCCCCATTCCCGACGGCTATCACAGCGTCACTCCCTACTTGATCGTCGACGACGCCGCCGCCGCGATCGACTTCTACCAGCGCGCGTTCGGCGCACAGGAGCTGTATCGCCTGCCGATGAAAGACGCCGAGGGCGGCGACCGGATCGGCCACGCCGAGATCCGCATCGGCGACTGCAACCTGATGTTGTCGGACGAGTGGCCCGACATGCAGGCGATCGGCCCCAATGCGCGTGGTGGGACCACGGTGAGCTTCATGGTCTACGGCGACGACGTCGATCGCGCCTACCAGCGGGCGCTGGACGCCGGGGCAAAGGCCGACAAGCCGATCAAGGACGAGTTCTGGGGAGACCGCATGGGCTCGGTGATCGACCCGTTCGGCCACAAGTGGGCGCTGGCGACGCACGTCGAAGACGTGCCGCCCGACGAGATGGAAAAGCGCATGGCCGCGTGGACGGAACAACAGGGCCAGTAGCCCCGCTAGCTATTCCTCGAAGATCGCGATGCCGCGACTGCCATCGGGCCCGATCCACGCCCGGTACATGGTCCCGGTGTTGAACGGCATCGCGATGTTGCCCTCGCGGTCGAGTGCGATCGCGCCGCCGTCGCCACCAGCCGCGGGCACGATCCGGTTGACCACTTCTTCGGCAGCATCAGCGAGTGAATCACCGCGATAGGCAACGCGTGCGCAGATATCGTGGGCGACCGCGTTGCGGATGTAGAACTCGCCCCATCCAGTGCCGGACACGCCGCAGTTGTCGTCGGCCCAGGTGCCGGCGCCGATGACCGGCGCGTCACCGATCCGGCCCCACTTCTTGTTGGTCATGCCGCCGGTGCTGGTGGCCGCGGCGATGTGGCCGTGCTTGTCGAGCGCGACCGCGCCGACCGTACCGAAATACTGGCCGGGATGTTCATCGCCTGCGCCGGCCTGTCGTTGCGCCTTCTCCAATGCCTTGCGCCGATGGTCGGTGTCGAACCAGTCGTTGGAAACGCGCTCGATCTCCTGCCGCGAATCGGCGAACGCTTCCGCGCCCTCCCCGGCCAGCATCACGTGTGGCGAGTGCTCCATCACAGTCCGCGCCAGCGTAATGGGACTGCGAACCGTGGTAACCCCGGCCACCGCACCGGCGCGGCGGGTGTGGCCCTCCATGATCGAGGCATCCAGCTCGTGGCCGCCGCGGGCATTGAACACCGCGCCCTTGCCGGCATTGAAACGCGGCGATTCCTCCAGCACCACGATCGCGGCCTGCACGGCATCGAGCGCGCTTCCACCCTTGGAAAGAATCGCGTTGCCGGCGTCCAGCGCGCGTCCGAGATCGTCGCGCGCAGCCCGCTCCGCCTCGGCATCAAGCGATTCACGCGGCACGTAACCGGCACCGCCGTGGATGACCAGCGCCGTCTTCGATTCGGCTTGCGATGGGACGGCTGGGTCTTGTGCGTGAGCGGTCATGGTGGAGAACGCGAGTAGCAGGGAGGACGCGAGGAAGGCCCGGAACGCTGGCTTGTGCATGGCGGATGCGCGATGGCGATGGATGTCGCGAGGATAACGCGGATGCCGGGAGTGGTTTCTTGAAGCTGACGCATAGGAGATAGCTGGACGCTCCGCACTCATCGCGTTCGGGAACGAGACTTTTTTGTAGGAGCGACGTGAGTCGCGAATGCCTCGCCGCCTCAAGGGTTCAGAGCGTCGCGACTTACGTCGCTCCTACAACGGGCAGAGTGCGCCATGGATGGCCCCTCCGTCGGGCCATGGATGGACCGACGGAGGGGCGGAGCCAATACCCCGACAGGGAGGCACTCCCTCCCGAAGCCCCCGCTCTTAGCTCCACCCTTTACATCGCCCTTCGCTTCGCTCCGTCCTTCGTCCCGCCCTTCGCTCCGCAACCCGCTATTGGCCCCCTATTGCTGCCGCAACGCCTCGATCGGATCCAGCAGCGACGCCTTGCGCGCCGGGTAATACCCGAAGAACAACCCAGTAGCGATCGAGAACCCCGCAGCCATCCCGACCACCTGCCCGTTCAACACCACCGGCAACGCGCCAAACTTCCCGACCAGCAATGCCCCGACAATCCCGATCCCGATGCCCAGCGCGCCGCCAATCAGCGAGATCAACATCGCCTCCGCCAGGAACTGCCGACGGATGTCCGACGGCCCCGCCCCGACCGCCATCCGCAACCCGATTTCGCGGATCCGCTCGGTCACCGATACCAGCATGATGTTCATGATCCCGATACCTCCGACGATCAGCGAAATCGTCGCGACAGCACCCAGCAACAGCGACATCAACCGTGTCGTCTGTGTCCGCGTTGCCACGATCTCGGCGATGTTGCGCACCCGGAAATCGTCCTCCGCTCCGGGCTGGATATCGTGGCGCTGCCGCAACAATGATTCGATCTGCCACTGCACATAGGCCAGGTCGTCAGCCCGCGCGACCCCCACCGCGATCTGGCGCACCGCACCCGGCGGCAGCCCCATCGACCCCATCAACCGGCGCCGCGCCGTCTCCAGCGGCACCAGCATCACGTCGTCCTGGTCCTGCCCGAAGCCGCCCTGCCCCTTCGCCTCCAGCGTACCGACCACGGTGAATGGCACCCGCCCGATGCGCACGCTCTGCCCAACCGGATCCTCATCGCCGAACAACTCGCGCCGCACGGTCTCGCCAAGGATCACCGACTTGCCGCCGCCGTTGTAATCGCGCGCGTCGAAACCGTCGCCGGAGGCCAACCGCCAGCTCTCCAACTCGAAGTAGTCAGGCTGGATGCCTTCCCAGTCCGTCGACCAGTTGTTCTCGGCGAACACCACCTGTGAACTGCCGCGCATCGACCCAGCGACGTATTGCACTTCCGGGATCTGCTCGCGGATGGCGTCGACGTCGTCCTCGTCGATCGTGTAGAAACTGCTCGCGCTCATGCGCACGCCACCGGCGCTGCGTCGCGAGTTGGGGCTGATGTCGAGACGGTTCGAGCCAAGCCCGGAGACCAGTTTGTCGATTTCCGACTGCGTGCCCTGCCCGACCGAGACCATCACGATCACCGCCGCGATGCCGATGATCACGCCCAGCGAAGTCAGGCCGCTGCGCAACCAGTTGCCGCGCAGGGCGAAGATCGCGGTACGCAGGACTTCCA
>JBOHYC010000266.1:0-8546 GCA_050737755.1 Lysobacter sp. | reverse complement strand
GCCGAAGCCATGATCGCCGGCATCATCCGCGCGTCGATCGCCAACCGTGTGATCGTGCTGTTCGCCGCGATGCTGTTGACGGTGTGGGGCGTCCTGTCGGTCTTTCGCACACCGCTGGACGCGTTGCCCGACCTGTCCGACACCCAGGTCATCATCCGCACCGAATGGCCTGGGCAGACGCCGCGCATTGTCGAGGACCAGGTCACCTATCCGCTGACCACCACGATGCTGTCGGTGCCCGGGGTGACGGCCGTGCGCGGCTATTCGTTCTTCGGCGACTCGTACGTCTACGTGCTGTTCGACGACGACACCGATCTGTACTGGGCGCGCTCTCGCGTGCTGGAGTACCTGAGCCAGGCGCGCGACCAGCTGCCTGAGGGCATCACGCCCTCGCTCGGCCCGGATGCCACCGGGCTGGGCTGGGTGTACCAGTACGCGCTGGTCGACCGCAGCGGCCAGCACGATCTCGGCGAGCTGCGCTCGCTGCAGGACTGGTTCCTGCGCTACGAGCTCAAGACCGTCCCCGATGTGGCCGAGGTCGCCAGCCTCGGCGGCATGGTGCAGGCTTGGCAGGTCGTGCCGAACCCGCAGGCGCTCGCCGCGCGCGGCATCACCGTGACGCAACTGGTCGAGGCGATCCGCGCCGCCAACGGCGCGACCGGCGGCTCGGTGATCGAGCAGGCCGAAGCCGAGTTGATGATTCGCAGCGAGGGCTACCTGCAAAGCCGCGAGGACTTCGAGAACGTGCCGGTCACCACCGGCGGCGTGCCGGTGTTGCTGAATGAGGTCGCTCGGGTCATACGCGGCCCAACGTTGCGACGCGGCATCGCCGAACTCGACGGCGAAGGGGAGGTCGTCGGCGGCATCATCGTGCTGCGCTCGGGCAAGAACGCGCTGGCCGCGATCGATGCGGTCAAGGCCAAGCTGGCTCAACTGCAGGACAGCCTGCCGGCGGGCGTCGAAGTGGTGCCGGTGTACGACCGCTCCGAACTGATCCTCGACTCGGTGCGCAACCTCGCGGCCAAGCTGGGCGAAGAGTTCCTGATCGTCGCCCTGGTCTGTGCACTGTTCCTGTGGCATATGCGCTCGGCACTGGTCGCCGTGATCAGCCTGCCGCTGGGCATCCTCGCTGCCTTCATCGTGATGCGCTACCAGGGCATCAGCGCGAACCTGCTGTCGCTGGGCGGCATCGCGATCGCGATCGGCGCGATGGTCGATGCGGCGGTGGTGATGATCGAGAACACGCACAAGAGCCTGGAGGAATTTCGCGAACGCAATGGCCGGGATGCAGAAGGCCAGGAGCGATGGCAGCTCATGGGAGCCTCGGCCAGCGAAGTCGGGCCGGCGTTGTTCGTCAGCCTGCTGGTGATCACGTTGTCGTTCGTGCCGGTGTTCTCGCTGGAGGGGCAGTCGGGGCGGCTGTTTGCGCCGCTGGCTTTCACCAAGACCTATTCCATGGCGGCCGCCGCGTTCCTGTCGATCACCCTGGTCCCGGTGCTGATGGGTTACCTGATCCGCGGACGGATACGTCCGGAAGGGGAGAACCCGATCAACCGCGTGCTGATCGCGGTCTATCGACCGGTGCTGAACGCGGTGCTGCGCCATCCGTGGATCACCCTGGCGCTGGCGGGTGTGGCGCTACTGCTCAGCCTGCTGCCGCTGTCGAGGCTGGGCAGCGAGTTCATGCCACCGCTCGACGAAGGCACCTTGCTGTACATGCCGACCGCACTGCCGGGGCTGTCGGCCGGCAAGGCAGGGCAGCTGCTGCAGCAGACCGACCGCATGCTCAAGACCGTGCCGGAGGTCGCGCACGTGTTCGGCAAGGCCGGGCGCGCCGACACCGCCACCGATCCGGCGCCGCTGGTGATGTTCGAGACCACGATCACGTTCAAGCCGCGCAGCGAATGGCGTCCGGACATGACCATGGAGAAACTGAAACAGGAACTGGACGCGGCCGTGCAGGTGCCTGGGCTGACCAACCTGTTCGTGCCGCCGATCCGCAACCGCATCGACATGCTCGCCACGGGTGTCAAGAGCCCGATAGGGATCAAGGTTTTCGGGCCGGAGATCAAGGTGCTGGCGGAGATCAGTGGTCAAGTCGAACAGGTCGCGCGCACCGTGCCGGGCGTCAGCTCCGCGGTGGCCGAGCGCATCACCGGCGGGCGCTACCTGGATGTCGAGGTCAAACCGCAGGCCGCGGCGCGTTACGGCTTCACCCAGGCCGACGTGCAGCGGCTGATCGCCACGGTCATCGGCGGCCAGCCGGTCGACCAGACCATCCAGGGTCGTGAACGATACCCCGTGGTGGTGCGTTACCCGCGCCCGTTGCGCGATTCGGCGGCGGAACTGGCCGGATTGCCGTTGATAGCGCCTAACGGCGTGCAACTGACGCTGGGTCAGGTGGCTGAACTGTCTTATGTCAGCGGTCCGCCGATGCTGAAAAGCGACAACGCCCGCTTGGCCAGCTACATCTACGTCGACGTGGCCGGGCGCGATCTGGGCTCGGTAGTTGAAGATCTGCAGCAAGCCATCGCTGAGGAAGTCGCGCTGCCGGCGGGTTATTCGATCGGATGGTCGGGCCAGTACGAGTTCATGCAACGCGCGGCCGAGCGTCTTCGCTTGGTGGTGCCGGCGACACTGTTGATCATCTTCGGCCTGATCTGGCTGGTGTTCCGGCGCGGCTCGGAGGCGGGGATCATCATGCTCAGCCTGCCGTTCGCTTTGATCGGAGGGTTGTGGCTGATCTGGCTGCTCGGCCATGCCATCTCGGTCGCCACCCTGATCGGCTTCATCGCGCTTGCAGGTGTGGCAGCGGAGTTCGGCATCATCATGCTGCTGTACTTGCGCCAGGCTTGGGAACGGCAGTTGGCGGCCAATCCGGATGCCGGCGAAGCCGAGTTGGCCGATGCCATCCGCGAAGGCGCGGTACAACGCGTCCGGCCCAAGGCAATGACGGTGGCGGTGATCCTCGCGGGTCTGTTCCCGATCCTGATCGGCGGCGGCGCGGGCTCGGAAGTGATGCAACGTATTGCCGCTCCCATGGTCGGGGGCATGATCACCGCGCCGCTGCTGTCGATGCTGGGAATTCCCGCAGCGTATTGGCTGCTGCGACGCCGCGAAATCGTTCGCAACCGTTCCACCCACCATCCACGGAGAACCACATGAAAATCCTGACCACGTATACGATGACCACTCTGGTTGCGTTCGGCCTGTTGGTCGGCTGCTCATCGGAAACGAACGACCAGAACCCGGCGTCACCTGAAGCCGCGGTACCGGCAACGGGCGCCGATGGCATGGATGGCATGCAGCGCGACCCCGCCACCACGACCACCGCATCGGCCACCGGGACTGTGCAATCGGTAGATGCCTCTGCCGGAACGGTCACCATCGACCATGGTCCGGTCGACGCGCTGCGGTGGCCTGCAATGACGATGACGTTCCAGGCACCGGACGTCGAACTCGGTGCTATCGAGAAGGGCGACCAGGTCTCGTTCGAATTCACCTCGACCGGCATGGACGGCACGATCACCAGTATCACGGAGCAGTAGCGGCCGCAGCGCGCGTACGCAGCGCAATCCTCATCAAGTCATCAGGGACTGAGGTTGCCCCCAGGGAGGGGCGGTCCGGCAGCAGTCGTGGAGGTGCCCTATTCAAGCTTGGCTGACACGTAGCACCTTCGAGTGATCCAGCAAATCGAGCGTAGGGCAGCACGCTCCCACAGGTATTTGGCTGCACCTCGCTACCATCTGCTCTAAATCGAGTTCCAGCTGCCGCAATTCCTCAAGGCGCAAACGAACATCGGCAAGCTTGTGTTCGGTCAACTGCCGGGTCTGTTCGCAGGAGCGCTCGCCCGTGAGCTTCAGCAGATCGGCGATCTCGTCCAGGCTGAACCCCATCACCTGCGCACGCCGGATGAACTGAAGTCGGTTCACGTCGCTTTCGCCGTAGCGACGCACGCCGCCGGCCGGGCGCTCCGGCGCATGCAGCAGGCCGCGACGCTGGTAATAGCGCACCGTCTCGATGTGCACCCCGGCTGAAGCCGCCAGTCGACTGATGGTGAATGTTCTTGGACTCATCGCTTGACTCCGTACCCGGGTACGGAAGGTAGTATGCACCCATGCGCACGAATCCCGCCAAATCCTCGATGCCCGCCATCCTGGGCGCAAGCCTCGCCGCCATCGGCGCGTCAATCTGCTGCGTGGTGCCGTTGGTGCTGGTCCTGCTGGGGATCAGTGGCGCCTGGATCGGCAACTTGACCGCCTTGGATACGTGGCGGCCCTGGTTCACTGGAGCCACCCTGCTTTTGTTGGGGCTGGCCTTCTGGAGCCTGTATGGGCCGACCTCCCAGTGTCGCGCTGACGGTGCGTGCATCGATCCGCGCACTTTGAAACGCCGTCGGCGTTGGTTGTGGCTGGCCGCGTTCGTGATCGCGATGCTATTGCTGTTTCCTTATTACGTGGTCTGGTTTTTCTAGGAGGTGATCCATGCGCAAGTGGACTTTGGGCCTGATGCTCATGATGTTGGCGGGAGCGGCGACAGGGAACACGCCGGAGAAGGTGGTGCTCGACGCTGCGAACATGACCTGTCCGGCATGCAGCATCACAATCGAGAAGGCACTTGAAAAGGTGCCAGGTGTAACCGGTACGCAGGTTGATACCAAGGCCGCCACGGTGACGGTGACCTTCGATTCGGAACGCACGAGCATCCCGGCCGTGGCACGCGCCATCACCGATGCCGGCTTCCCGGCCAAGGCAAGGGCGAGCGGTGACTGACCTGCAGCTACTCAGCACCCTGACATGCCCGGAGTGCAGACATCAGGCCAGTGAGACGATGCCCACGACTGCCTGCCAGTTTTTCTACGAGTGCCCCGGCTGCGGCGTCGTGATGCGCCCCAAACAAGGCGATTGCTGCGTGTTCTGTTCCTACGGCACAGTGCCGTGCCCGCCGATTCAGCAGCAAAAGCCCTGCTGCGGATAACCACTGGTCATGCGCGCCCGATACATGCGCGGTTCCAGCCCTGTGGACACAAGCACGAACAACGCAAAGCCCTGACGAAAGCCATCGCGTCGGGATTACCCTGTCTCGGCCGTGTCTCGGCCGTGTCGCGGCAACGTGATCGACGCCAATGCCGCGATGGCGACCAGTCCCGCCGATACCATCAGACATGCGGCTAGACCGTGCCGCTGGAACACCCAGCCGGACAGCACCGTGCCCAACAGGCGCCCCATCGCGTTCGCCATGTAGTAGAAGCCCACATCAAGGGAGACGCCGTCCTCGGCGGCGTAGCTGACGATCAGGTAGCTGTGCATCGAGGAGTTGATCGCGAACAGCACACCGAACACCGTCAGCCCGGCGACCAGCACCAGTTGCGGTGGTTGGCCCTGCAGCAACAGCATCGCCATCGCAGCGGGCACCAGCGCCAGCACGCTCGCCCAGCCCAGTGCCGAGCGGCCATCGGGCACCTTGCCGCTTCGGCGGCCGGTCACGTACGGCGCCAGCGATTGCACCAAGCCGTAGCCGATCACCCAAGCCGCGAGAAAGCCGCCGACCTGCCAGAAATCCCACCCCAACGAAGCGGCCAGGAACACCGGCAACGCGACCACGAACCAGACGTCACGGGCGCCGAACAGGAACATGCGGGCGGCCGACAACTGGTTGATCGCGCGGCTCTTGGAAACGATGTCGCGGAACCTGGGCTTGGCTTTCGCTTTGCCCAGGTCACGCTTCAGCAGCACCAAGCTCACCAGCCACACCACCGCCAGACCGGCGGCCATGACCGCGATCGCCGGCGCGAAGCCGACGGTGGTAAGTAGCGCACCACCCAAGAAGAAGCCCACGCCCTTGAGCGCGTTCTTCGAGCCAGTCAGTGCGGCGACCCAGCGGTACAGTGCCCCTTGCTGATCGTTGGGCACCAGCAGCTTGATGCTGCTCTTGGCGCTCATCTTGTTGAGGTCCTTGGCGATGCCCGATAGTGCCTGCGCCGCCATCACCCATGGCACCACCAGCCATGCGGTGGGCACCAGCAGCATCGACAAGGCCACCACCTGCAAGGCCAAGCCGATGTTCATCGTGCGGTTGAGTCCGACGTGCGCGCCGAGCCAACCGCCAACGAGGTTCGTGATTACCCCGAAGATCTCGTAGAAAAGGAACAGCATGGCGACCTGCAACGGGCTGTATCCGAGTTGGTGGAAATGCAGCACCACCAGCATCCGCAAGGCGCCATCGGTCAGGGTGAAAGCCCAGTAATTACCCGTGATCAGCAGGTACTGGCGCACGTCCGGAGTGAGGCGCGCGAGCATCGGCTAGCGGTCCGCGCTGCCGACCAACTGCACCAGCTCGGCGGTGCGGTTCACGTAGCCCCACTCGTTGTCGTACCAAGCGTAGATCTTGACCTGGGTGCCGTTGACGACGAGCGTGGACAGCGCGTCGATGATGCTGGAGCGCGGATCGGTCTGGTAGTCGATCGACACCAGCGGGCGCGTTTCAAACCCGAGGATGCCGACCAGCTCGCCATCGGCGGCCGCCTTCAGCATTCCGTTCACTTCCTCGACGGTGGTCGGGCGCTCGACTTCGAACACGCAGTCCGTCAGCGAGGCATTGGTCAGCGGCACGCGGACAGCGTGGCCGTCGAGCCGCCCCTTCAATTCGGGGAAGATCTCCGCGATCGCAGTGGCCGAGCCGGTCGAGGTTGGGATCAAGCTGCTGCCGCACGAGCGCGCCCGGCGCAGGTCCTTGTGCGGGGCGTCGATGATCGTCTGGGTATTAGTGAGGCTGTGGATTGTGGTCAAGCTGCCGTGGCGGATGCCGAGGCCCTCATGGATCACCTTGACCACCGGTGCCAGGCAGTTGGTCGTGCACGAAGCGGCCGAGACAATCCGGTGCTTGGCTGGATCGAAACGGTCATGATTGACGCCCATGACGATGTCGAGCGTGCCCGCGGACTTGATCGGCGCGGTCACCACCACGCGCTTCACACCCTGGTCCAGGTATGGCTGCAGCACGTCCGGCTTGCGGAACTTGCCCGAAGCCTCGATCACCACGTCGCAACCGGACCAGTCTGTGGCGGCCAACTCCTTGTTGTGGGTAACCCGAATGCGCTGGCCGTCGATGACCAGTTCGTCGCCTTCAGTGGCGATCGCGCGATCCCAGCGGCCGTGCACCGAGTCGAAGTTCAACAGGTGCGCCAGGGTCGCCGGCTCGCCAGCCGGATCGTTGATCTGCACGAACTGGAGCTCGGGGCGATTCGAGGCTGCACGCAGGATGAGGCGGCCCATGCGGCCGAACCCGTTGATGCCAATACGAATGGTCATGAGAGTGTCTCGGGACAAGGAAATGATCGGGATAGCGGTGCTAGGCAGCGCGCGAGTGAATTTGGCCCAGAGCGGTCTTCACCGCGAGACCGTCGAGCGCTTCCGGACGCTGCGATAGCGAGGTGACAGGGGCAACGGCCTCGGTGACGCGGCTCACGCGCGCACCCGCTTCTTTGGCGCTGCGGACGGCGCATTGACCTGCGGCTGGCACCGGCTCGGATCGCCGCCGCAGCAGTTGCGGGTCAGGAACTCGATCAATCCGTTCATGGCCTCGAAGTCGGCGCGGTAGCAGATGTAGCGGCCGCGGGGCTCGCCCTGGATCAGGCCGGCGGCGGTGAGTTCCTTCAGGTGAAACGACAAGGTCGCGCCGGGCAGCGACAGCGCCTCGGCGATCTCGCCGGGCATGCGCCCCTCGGGGCCGGCTTCGACCAGCAGGCGAAAGACGGACAGCCGCGTGGGTTGCCCCAAGGCGGCCAGTGCGGTGGTTGCGTTCTTGAGTTCCATGTTTCTAGAATACTGGAATTAACTCGAACGAAGCAACCGCCATGACACCTTCCGACCTCCGCAATCTGGCCCCGGCGGCCGTGGACATTCCAGCCCACGACAAGCTCGGCGCGGACGGCGCCACGCATCCGCCGCGGATCCTGATCCTGTACGGCTCGCTGCGGCCGCAGTCCTACAGCCGCAAGCTCGCATTGGAAGCCGAGCGCCTGCTGCGCCACTTCGGCGCCGAAACTCGGGTGTTCGACCCGCGCGACCTGCCGATGGCGGATAGCGTGGGTGCGGACCACCCCAAGGTGCAGCAATTGCGCGAGTGGTCACTGTGGTCGGAGGGCCACGTCTGGGTCAGCCCGGAGCGCCACGGCACATTGACGGCGGTGTTCAAGAATCAGATCGACTGGCTGCCGCTGGAACAGGCCGGGGTGCGCCCCACTCAGGGCCGGACCCTTGCGGTGATGCAGGTTTGCGGCGGCTCGCAATCGTTCAACGTGGTCAACGCGTTGCGCCAGCTCGGTCGTTGGATGCGCATGGTCACCATTCCCAACCAGTCCTCGGTGCCGAAGGCTTGGCAAGAGTTCGACGATGACGGGCGTATGAAGCCGTCGCCGTATTACGACCGCGTCGTTGACGTGATGGAGGAGTTGGTCAAGTTCACCCTGCTAGTGCGCGGCCGCAGTGATTACCTCACCGACCGCTACAGCGAACGCAAGGGTGATCTGGCCGCAGCCACGCTGG
>JBOHYC010000265.1:0-8308 GCA_050737755.1 Lysobacter sp. | reverse complement strand
GCCCGATCGCGGCGATCCCGCTGGCGCTCAAGCAGGCCGGCATCACCCAGGACCAGCTCGACTGGATCGAACTCAACGAGGCATTCGCCGCGCAGTCGCTGGCGGTGATCCGCGATTGCGGGCTGGATCCGTCCAAGGTCAACCCGCTCGGCGGCGCGATTGCGCTGGGCCACCCGCTCGGTGCGACCGGGGCGGTGCGCACGGCGACGATCGTCCACGGTCTGCGCCGGCAGCAGCAGAAGTACGGCATGGTGACGATGTGCATCGGCACCGGCATGGGCGCGGCGGGCGTGTTCGAAGCGCTGTAACAGGCAAGCGCGAGGGCCGGGCGCATCGAGTGCCCGGCCTTCGACAGGCGTCATTGCGCGAGCCCTGCAAAACTCGATAACAGCCGGTTCCGCGTAGGAGCGACGTAAGTTGCGATTGCAGGGCGATCCCGGAGATCAGTGAAATCGCGACTTACGTCGCTCCTACGTTAACCGCCTGCCCTGCTCGATCGACGCTTTCCACGCGTCCTTCGCTTCCGCCCACCAGTAGCTCAGTTGCGCGCCGATGAAGCCCGCTGGCTTCAACGCCGAAATCAGTCCGTAGTCGCTGAACTCCTTCCAGCGAAGATCCCCTTCCGCGATCGCCGACGCGACCACCTCGCCTGCGAACGTGGTTGGCGCGACTCCATGGCCGCCGAACGCCTGCGCCAACCACAGGTCGTCCTCGATCCGGCCGATCTGCGGCATCTGGTGGCGGGCGTAGCTCATCAGTCCCGACCACGCATGGTCTATGCGGACACCATCGAGTTGCGGGAAGACCTTGAGCATGTCGCGGTACAGCAGCCGTTTGACGGCGTCGGGCGAGCGATCAAGCACCGATATCCGACCACCCCACAGCAATCGGCTGTCCGGCAGCGGGCGGTAATAGTCGAACGCAAAGCGGGTGTCGTAGACCGCCGCCCGCGTACTCATCACCTCCTCCATGCGCGCGCCCAATGGCTCGGTGACCATGACGTAGGTTGCGATTGACATGACGCCGGCGTCGACCTTCGAGCGCAGTCCCGCGAGATAACCGCCGCAGGCAAGAATCACCTGGTCGGCATCGATCACGCCATCGGCCGTGCGGATCCGCCACTGGGCGCCCACGCGATCAAGCCCGATGGCCGGGCTGTGTTCGTGCACCGCAACCCCGGCAGCCATTGCGGCGCGGCCCAGGCCCTCGACATATTTCAGGGGGTGGAAATGGAAACCCTGGCGTTCGAGCAGCGCATCGCCGTAACGCCCGGTGTGGATGAGTTGCCGCAGCTCCGCGCGGGGCAACCATGCCCAGTCGACGCCGAAGTGATCCGCAAGTAGCCGCTGACGCGTGCGGAGTACCTCGGGATCACGGAACCAGTTGGCCCAGATCACACCCGCCTCGACCGGATCGCAGTCGATCGCGTACTGCCGGATGCGGCGTCGTATCAACTCCACCGCTTCCAGCGTGCCTCCGTGCAGCGCCCTCGCCTGCTCGGGCCCCAGTTCGCGCAACAGCGCATCCTCGCCACGCGAG
This sequence comes from Lysobacter sp., assembly GCA_050737755.1. Lineage (GTDB taxonomy): Bacteria > Pseudomonadota > Gammaproteobacteria > Xanthomonadales > Xanthomonadaceae > Novilysobacter. The sequence goes on along the minus strand of JBOHYC010000265.1, from coordinate 6,769 downwards.
AACCCGCCAAACACGAATCCTCCGTTGCGACCCGAGGCACCATGACCGATCCGCCCCGCTTCCAGCAGGACCACGTCGCGGACGCCACGTTCCGCCAGACCAAGGGCGGTGTTGAGTCCGGCGAAACCGCCGCCAATGATGCAGACACGCGCCTCGCGGGAACCGCCCAGCGGCGCGAACGATTGCCGTCCCGGCAGCGTCGCGCGGTAGTAGGACGGCTCCATCGGGTTACTCCAGCTCGGTGACGCCCAGTTCCTTAAGCGCATCCTGCATCAGGCGCTGCGCGGCATCGCTGAGCTTCTCGTGGTCGAGTGCGTAGCGGATGGTGGCCTCGATCAGGCCGAGATGGGTTCCGCAATCGAAACGCGTGCCCTGGAAGCGAAACGCGTTTACCGACTCTTCCTTCAGTAAAGCCGCGATCGCGTCGGTCAGCTGGATCTCGCCGCCGGCCCCTGGCGCAGTGGTCTCAAGCCAATGGAAGATGCGTGGATTGAGGACGTAGCGCCCCACTACCGCGAGCGTGCTCGGCGCATCCTCCGGGCGGGGCTTTTCGACGATGGCGCTGATCCGGCCTTGGCGCTTGTCGAAGGATTCCGTCGCGACGATGCCATAGCTGCCGGTCGCTTCACGCGGGACATCCTGCACCGCGATCATGCTCGCGCCGGTCGCTTCGGCCGCGTCGGCCATCTGCTTCAACGCGCCGTCGCCGCGGTTCCAGATCAGGTCATCCGGAAGGATCACCGCGAATGGTTCGTCGCCGATGACCGGTTTCGCACACAACACCGCATGACCCAGACCAAGGGCTTCGGCCTGGGTCACGAACACCGCGCGCACGCCTTTGGGCAGGACGTTGCGGACCAGCTCAAGCTGCTCCTGCTTGCCGGCCCGTTCGAGCTTCTGCTCCAGCTCGTAGGCTTTGTCGAAATAGTCTGCCACCGCATGCTTGTAGCGATTGGTGACGAATACCAGGGTGTCGCAACCGGCTTCGATTGCTTCGTCCACTGCATATTGGATAAGCGGCCGGTCGATGATCGGCAGCATTTCCTTGGGGACGGTTTTGGTGGCGGGAAGGAAGCGTGTGCCAAGGCCGGCCACGGGGAACACGGCCTTACGGATACGTGGAGACATCAAGGATTCCGGGCTGAGGAACGTGACGGGAACGCGACCACGGTGGTGGCGTCGGGCAACTCCGGTGCGCGGGTGCCGACGGGTTTGAAGTCCGGAACCAGCGCGCGCAGCACGGTCCCCATGGTGGCGCGATCGTAGCGATCCGAGGCTTCGCGCAACTGCTGCACACCAGCCTCGATCTCACGCGCGGCGATCGCGCGCGGTTCCGCCTGCAGGATCTTCGGATGGGCCGTGGCGCGGTACCGCTCGTCCGCATGGAACAAGGTCTCGTGCAGTTTTTCGCCGGGGCGCAGGCCGGTATAGATGATCGCGACATCCCGACCGGGCTGTTTGCCGGCGAGTCGGATCATCTGTTCCGCGAGCAGCCGGATCGGCACCGGCTGGCCCATGTCGAGGGTGTAGATGGCCTCATGCGTCCCGATCGCCGAAGCCTGCAGGATCAGCTGGCAGGCTTCCGGGATCGTCATGAAGTAGCGGGTGACTTCGGGGTCGGTCACCGTGACCGGCCCACCTTTGCGGATCTGTTCACGGAACAGCGGCACCACGCTGCCGGCCGAATCGAGCACGTTGCCGAAGCGGACGGTAACGAAACGCGTGCAGCGCTGATCGGCGAGCGACTGGCAAGCCATTTCCGCCAAGCGCTTGGTCGCGCCCAGAACGTTGCCGGGATCGACCGCTTTGTCGGTGGAAATCAGCACGAACGTACCGACGCCGGCTTCGCGACAGGCCCGCGCCAGAGCCTCGGTCGCCAATACGTTGTTGCGCACCGCTTCGCGCAACTGGGTTTCAAGCAGAGGAACATGTTTGTACGCCGCCGCGTGGAACACCGCCTCGGGCGCGGCGGCGTCGAGCGCGTAGGAAATCACCGCGGGGTCGCCGCAATCGCCGAGCACGGGCAGATACTCGATATCGGGGAAGTCACGGCGCAGGTTGGCTTCTGCTGTGATCAGCGCGAGTTCGTCGCGCTCGACCAGAGTGATCCGGCGGGCACCGTGGCGCGCACACTGGCGGCACAGCTCCGAACCGATCGACCCGCCCGCGCCAGTGACCAGCACCGAACGAGCGCCGAGCCAGCTGCGGATCGCCTTCCAGTCCGGCAAGACCTGTTGGCGACCGAGCAGGTCCTCGATCGCGACTTCCTTCAGTTCGCCGGGTAGCGACCGGCCTTCAAGTACATCGCGCAGGCGTGGCACCATCCGGAACGGCAGCCCGGAGCGCTCACAGGCGACAACAACACGCTGCATGGCATCGGCATCGGCCGACGGCATCGCGATCACAAGCAACCGCGCAGCCGTTTCGCGCGCGATCTCGATCACGTCATCGACCTTGCCGAGTACCGGAACGCCCTGCACCTTGCTCCCGCGAAGTCGGGGCGCGTCGTCGAGGAAGCCCACTGGCTGGTAGCTGCCGAACCGGCGCAGGTCCCGTACCAGCGCTTCACCGGAATGCCCCGCGCCGAGGATCAGGATTCGCACCGATGCCTGGTCGCCCTGCTCCACGCTGCTGTCCTTCCATGCGCGATAAAGCAGGCGCGGGGCGCCCAGCAGGCCCATCAGCACCATCGGATAAAGCACCAGCACGGTGCGCGACACCATGTCGAGGCGGTTGTAGAGGAACAGCCCCAGGACGATGGCGAACAGGCCGAGCGCGCAGGCCTTGAAGATGTTCCACAGGTCCGGGACGCTCGCAAACCGCCATAACCCGCGGTACAGACCGACCTGCCAGAACACCAGTCCCTGGGCAACGAGAACAAGGGCGATCTCGGTGGACCACCAGTCCATGCTCGGCGGATTCTGCATCACGCCGAAGCGGAGCCGGTGCAACCCCTGCCAGACCACCCAGACCATCGCGAGGTCGTGCAATACGACCGCCATGCGCGGCAACCCACTCGACCAACGGTCCCGCCACGTCCTCATTCGATATCCTTTTTCATTACTTCTTCGACCGGCTCTGCAGGCGGTTCCAGTCGCTGCAGAGTCCACCACGCCAAGGCCGCGAACACATACCACACCAGGCAAAACGCGAGCATGAAAATTGTGGAAGACCCGCGAAACACGGTCATCGTCGCAAGACCCGTCAATGTCCATGCGACATAAGCGAGCGTGACGACGACGTGACCGCTGCGGCGTGCCCACACCTGGTAGGCATGCTGGACGTGGGGTTGCCACCAGTGTTCGCTGCGCATCACGCGACGCGCCAGTGTAAACCCTGCGTCAACCAGGAACGCGGACAGCGGCAGCAGCAGCCACACCACGTCGAGTCCTTGCATCCCGACCGCCGCCGCGCCGAGCCCGGCGATGGCGAATCCGATTGCGCCACTGCCCACGTCGCCCATGAAGATCCGGGCACATGGAAAATTGAACGGAAGGAAGCCGGCACATGCTGCCGCGAGTGCCAGCGCAATGAGCATCCAGCTTCCGCCGAGGATCGAAGCCAGCGCGACACCGAGCAGCAATGCCTGGCTGGCCGCGATGCCGTCGATTCCATCCATGAAATTCCAGATGTTGGTCAGCGCCACCGTCGTCGCGAAGGCCAGCAACGACAGCCACACCTGGCCGAACACGTATTGGATGGCAAGCGCGAAGATCGCACCCGCAACCGCGTGCACCAACAGCCGGACCCACGGCGACAGCGGACGATGGTCATCGACCATTCCGACCCCGGCCACCAGCGTCATGCCGATGCCGAACGTGCCCAGCAACAAGCCTTGCGAGGGGTCACGCATGGCCAGTGCCACCGCGGCCACCAGCAACGCCACCACGATCGCGATGCCACCACCACGGGGCGTGGCCACCGCATGGCTGCGACGCTCACCGGGGTGGTCGAGCAGATCGCGTTGCAACGCGTAGCGGCGCGCCAGCCAGGTCCCGGCCGCCGCGATGCCGGAATGCAGGATCAACCACGCCAGCATCCCGCTCAGACCACCGCGTAATTCAACAGCGGCTTGATGGTGCCCCACTCCTTGCAGCTGGGGCATTGCCAATGGTGGCTGCGCGCACCGAAACCGCAGCGGTTGCAGCGGTAGCTCGGGTTGCGCACCAGCAACTGGTCGGTGATGTGCTTGAGGTCGTGCAGGGTCGCCGCGGGGTCGGCGCCCTCGGCCAGGGTCAGGTCGATCAACGCGGCCTCGCCACGCACCGACGGCCGGTCCTTGAGTTGCTGGGCGAGATACGCCCGCGCCGACGCGACGCCGTCCGTGGACTCGACCATGCGGGTCAATGCCAGCACCGGCGCGATGCCGCGGTAGTGTTCGCACATCTCGGCGAGGAAGGCGCGCGCACCGGTGGTGTCGCCAACGCGTTCGTAACTCGACAACAGCGCCGGCAGAACCTCCGGCAGGTAATCAGGGTCGTGTCGCGCCACCCGCTCGAACGCCCGGATGGCACCGGCGTCGTGGCCGGCCTCGATCTCGAGCCGACCTTCCAGCATACCGGCGCGGACCGAGTTGGCATCGGCCTCATAGGCGCGCGCGACCGCGGCACGGGCCGCATCGGGATCACCCGCCGCCCGGTGGCGGTCGGCCAGCTCGCATTCGAACTGCGCGATCAGCTTGCCCATCGGTTCGCTGGTCGCGGCCTCGTAGCGCCGCGCGTTCTCGATCGCCTTGGTCCAGTCGCGTTCGGACTGGTATATGTTGATCAGGTGGCGCAATGCCAGCGGCGCGCGCATGTCGAGGTCGACCAGATCGCTGAACACCGTCTCGGCGCGATCCAGCAACCCCGAGCGCATGTAATCCTCGCCCAGCGCCAGCAATGCCTGGACCTTCTGTGGATCGCTCAGCCCGGGACGTTGCACCAGCGCCTGGTGCAAACGGATGGCGCGATCGACCTCGCCACGTCGCCGGAACAGATGACCGAGCGCGACCTGGGTCTCGAAGGTGTCCTTGTCCAGTTCCGCGATATGCAGAAACAGCTCGATCGCCTTGTCGGGCTGTTCGTTCAACAGATAGTTGAGGCCACGGAAATACGTGGTCGACAACCGGCTGACCTGAGTGTCGCTATGGCGCTCGCCGCCGCGGCGACCGATCACCCATCCGCTGACGGCCGCGATCGGCAGCAGCAGGAAAAACCAGAACCACTCGTTGATGAAGGCCACGACTCAGGTCCCGGAAAGTGGAGTTGCAGCCGGCTCGACGCGTTGCTGGCGTTCCGCGCGCGCGAGACGGCGGCGCAGCGGCAATACCAGGCTGGCGCTGATCGCCAGCCCGCCAATCAGCACGCCCAGCAGCAGCGAAACGATCAACGCGACGCCGAGGTTGGTCGGAATATGTGCCAAGCCGAGGTCGATCGAAACCAGTTGGCGGTTGAGTGCGCCCACAACGGCGCCGAGCGCGAGACAGGCAATGGCGACGAGAAAACGGATCAAACGCATGGCGGTCTCCGGACGGCTCCCTGTTCGGCGGATAGCTTAGCCGACCTGCGACGCAGGACAGCGGTGGATCGAACCTCAGTCGGTTTCGTCCAGCGGCATCGCGTCGCTGACGCGTTCGCGCAATTCCTTGCCGGGCTTGAAGTGCGGCACGTGCTTGCCGGGCAATGCGACCGATTCACCGGTCTTGGGGTTGCGTCCCAGCCGCGGCGGCCGGTAATGCAGGGAGAAACTGCCGAAGCCACGGATCTCGATCCGCTCGCCGTTGGCCAGCGAGCCCCCCATCATCTCCAGCAGCGCCTTCACCGAGAGGTCCACGTCCTCGCCCTTCAGGTGGGCCTGACGCTGGGCAAGTATCTCGATGAGTTCTGACTTGGTCATGGGCGGGGCGACGACTCGAATTTGGGCCGGGCGGAAAATTCCCCGGCAGAAAAAAGGACGGCCTGGCCGAAGCCGGGCCGTCCCCTTGTCACAGCATTGCAGCTGGCATCAAAACAACGTCCGGATTACTCGGACTTGTTGTTGAGCTGCTCGCGCAGCAACGCGCCCAGCTTGGTGGTGCCGCTGGCGGCATCGGCCGAAGCCGCGGCGGAACGGTTGTAGTCGGCCACAGCCTCCTGCATTTCCGCCTCGTCCTTGCCCTTGATCGACAGCTGCATCGTGCGGCCCTTGCGGTCCATGCCGATGAAGCGCGCTTCGATCTCGTCGCCGACCTTGAGCACCTTGCTGGCGTCGTCGACACGCTCCTTGGAGATGTCGCGGGCAGCCACGTAGCCCTCGATGCCGTCGGCCAGTTCGATCGTCGCGCCCTTGGCGTCGACTTCCTTGACCTTGCCGGTGACGATCGAGCCGCGGGCGTTCGACGCCATGTACTGGCCGAACGGATCCTGCTCCATCTGCTTCACGCCGAGGCTGATGCGCTCGCGCTCCGGGTCGACCGCAAGCACGACGGCTTCCAGGGTGTCGCCCTTCTTGAACTCGCGGGCGAGATCTTCGCCGGTGGAGTTCCAGCTGATGTCGGACAGGTGCACCAGGCCGTCGATGCCGCCGTCCAGGCCGATGAAGATGCCGAAGTCGGTGATCGACTTGATCTGGCCCTCGACCTTGTCGCCCTTCTTGTGCAGGACCGCGAAGGTCTCCCACGGATTGGACGAGACCTGCTTCATGCCCAGCGAGATGCGGCGACGCTCCTCGTCGACGTCGAGGACCATGACCTGGACCTCGTCACCGACCTGCACGATCTTGGACGGGTTGACGTTCTTGTTGGTCCAGT
>JBOHYC010000264.1:0-5808 GCA_050737755.1 Lysobacter sp. | reverse complement strand
TCGATTTCGATTGCGACGATGACGGCGCATTGCGGCTCGGTCGCGAAGGCGGCCACCAGTGCGCTCGCATCGTCCACGCCGGCGGCGATGCGACCGGTGCCCGGGTGGTCGCGGCATTGTCGCGGGCTGTCGCAGCGGCGTCGCATGTCCGCTGGCGCGGCGGAATCGATGTCGACGGATTGCTGTTGCGCGGCGGTCGGATCGCCGGGGTCAGGCTCGGCAGCGCGGGAGCAGGCGAGGTGGTCGAAACCGATGCGGTGGTACTCGCCACCGGCGGCATCGGGGCGCTGTTCGCGCGCACCACCAACCCGGCCGGCGCCGACGGGTCGGGACTGGCGTTGGCACTGGCCGCCGGCGCGCGGTCGCGTGACCTCGAGTTCGTGCAGTTCCATCCCACCGCGCTGGATCTGCCATCGCATTCGCTGCCGCTGCTGACCGAGGCGCTGCGTGGTCGGGGTGCACGCCTGGTGGATGCGGACGGTCGCTTGCTGATGGCCGGGCTGCATCCGCAAGCTGACCTCGCACCGCGCGACGTGGTCTCGCGTCGGGTCTGGCAGGCTGGCTGCAACGGCGGTGCGTGGCTGGACTCGACCGGATTGGGGATCGACTGGTGTCGCGAGTTCCCGACCGCGCTGGCGGCCTGCACGACGCATGGCATCGACCCGGCCGCGGCCCCGGTGCCCGTCACCGCGGCCGCGCACTTCCACATGGGCGGGCTCGCCGTCGACGCCACCGGCAGCACTACGCTGCCCGGCCTGTACGCAGTCGGCGAGGTCGCCTGCAATGGGGTGCACGGTGCCAACCGGCTGGCCAGCAACTCGTTGCTGGAGGGCGTGGTGTTCGGGCGCCGGCTGGGGGTGCGGCTGGCCCGGAGCGCGTTCGCGTCCCGCCCGAGCGGTGCGGCCGTGCTGGTCGAGCGAGGGCGGGGACTGTCCAACGCCGACCTCGGCACGGTGCGTGACCTGTTGTGGCGCGCGGCCGGACCGGTGCGCAGTGGCAGTGGACTGCAGTCCACGCTGACTGCCGTCACACCATTTGCCCAGGCCGGTTGGCAGGGACGGCTGGCCGGGGTACTGATCGAGGCCGCCGCCCGTCGCCGGGTCAATATCGGCGCGCATTGGTGTGAGGATCGGGCCACGGCGGCGTTGCTGGAACCCGGTGCCGCATAGTCCATTCGCACGCGTACGGTTAATCGCGTTGACGCGCGTCAACGCAAGCTTCGCGTCAAACCGGCAGAATCGGGTTTTGCGGAACTGCGGACTTCCTGTGCCTGACCAGATGAATCGACCCTCTTCCTTCGACCGTGACCAGTTGCTGGCCTGCGCCCGCGGCGAAATGTTCGGTCCCGGCAACGCGCGCCTGCCGGCGCCGCCGATGCTGATGTTCGACCGCATCACCGAGATATCCACCGAGGGGGGCAAGTACGGCAAGGGTCTGGTCCGCGCCGAACTCGATATCCGCCCCGACCTGTGGTTCTTCGAGTGCCACTTCGAAGGCGACCCGGTGATGCCCGGTTGCCTCGGCGTCGATGCCATGTGGCAGCTGTGCGGCTTCTACCTGCCGTGGCTGGGCGCGCCGGGCCGTGGCCGCGCGCTCGGCGTCGGCCAGGTGAAATTCGCGGGACAGGTACTGCCGGACGCGAAAATCGTCAGCTACGAGTTGGACATCCGCCGGGTCATGCGCGGCAAGCTCGAACTGGTGATCGCCGATGGGCGCACGCTGGTCGACGGTCGCGAGATCTACACGGCCTCCGACCTTAGAGTCGGTCTGTTCACTTCGACGGAAGGGTTTTGAGCATGGCTGCCACCAATAGTTCGAACACCGGTTCGCGCCGTGTCGTCGTGACCGGCATGGGCTTGGTGTCCTGCCTGGGCAACGCGGCAGCGAGCGTCACCGATTCGTTGCGCGCGCTGAAGTCGGGCATCCGTTTCATTCCCGAGTACGCTGAGATGGGGCTGCGCAGCCAGGTTGCCGGCGCGCCGCAGATCGACCTGGTCGAACAGATCGACCGCAAGCTCAAACGCTTCATGGGCGACGCCGCGGCTTATGCGTATGTGTCGATGCGTGATGCGATCGCGCAGGCGGGCCTGAGCGACGAGCAGGTGCGCAGCGAACGCAGCGGCCTGATCGCCGGTTCCGGCGGTGGTTCGCCGGAATGGCAGATCGCCACCGGCGATTTGATGCGCGAGAAGGGCGTGCGCAAAGTCGGCCCGTACATGGTCCCGCGCACGATGGGCTCGACGGTGTCGGCGGCATTGTCGACCGCGTTCGGCATCCGCGGCCTGAGCTATTCGATCTCCGCCGCCTGCGCGACTTCCGCGCATTGCATCGGCGCGGCCGCCGACCTGATCCGCCACGGCGTCAAGGACGTGATGTTCGCCGGTGGTGGCGAGGAACTGCACTGGGGCATGACCTCGCAGTTCGACGCGATGGGCGCGCTGTCGACCAAGCACAACGACACCCCGGAAACCGCCTCGCGTCCGTACGACGTCGACCGCGACGGCTTCGTCATCGCCGGCGGCGGCGGCATGCTCGCGCTGGAGGAATACGAACACGCCAAGGCGCGCGGCGCGGAGATCATCGCCGAGCTGGTCGGTTATGGCGTCACCTCCGACGGCGTCGACATGGTCGCGCCGTCCGGCGAGGGCGCGGTGCGCTGCATGAAGATGGCGATGGCCGGGTTGGACGGAAAGGGCGTCGGCCCGATCGACTACCTCAACACCCACGGCACCTCGACCCCGGTCGGCGACGTGGTGGAGCTGGGCGCGGTGCGCGAAGTGTTCGGTGCCGACGTGCCACCGCTGTCGTCGACCAAGGCCTTGACCGGCCACTCGCTCGGCGCGGCCAGCGTGCACGAGGCGATCTACTGCCTGCTGATGATGCGCGGCGGCTTCATGTCCGGCTCCGCGAATATCGAGAACCTCGACCCCAAGGCCGAGGGCCTCCCGGTCCTGCGCGAAAGCCGCGAGGCGAAGTTGAAGACGGTGATGTCCAACAGCTTCGGCTTCGGCGGCACCAACGGCACGCTGGTGTTTGCCGGCGTCTAGCGCACCGCCGCGGAATTGACCTGCATCAACGGCGCCACGCCCGTGGCGCGCGATGATGAGGCATGCCCGTCCACAGCTATCCGTATCTGCAACTGCTGCATCTGATGGGCGCGGTCGCGTTCGGCGGCACGGTGTTCTTCGAGGTGTTGATCCTGGAGGGCGTGCGCCGGCACGTGCCGGCGCGGGTGATGACCCTGGTCGAGGGCGGCATCGGCACGCGCGCAAGGCGGGTGATCCCGTGGGTCTTGATGCTCCTCTACGGCAGTGGACTGGCGATGGCGTGGCAGCACCGCGCCACGCTGGCCGATCCGCTGGCGAGCAGCTTCGGGCTGTTGCTGTCCATCAAGATCACCCTGGCGCTGAGCGTCTTCGCACACTTCCTGACGGCGATGGCGTTGCGTCGGCGCGGACGGCTGGTATCGAACGTGTTCCGCAACATCCACCTGAGCGTGTTCTGGCACGTGGTCGGGATCGTGGTGCTGGCGAAGGCGATGTTCTTCGTGCAGTGGTAGCGCGGGCCGCAATGTCGATCGGCTGATCCAGGTCAATGGCGGTTCGCGCGTGGAGTTGCATCCTGTCGCTCCCACAGCATGCAGGGCCTGTCCATGAGCGCGATCCAGCCGTCGTCCTTCCAGCCGTTGTCCGTCCAGTTCCATCCGTTCGATGCGCGCGGCATCGGCAAGCGGTTCCGCCACGCGGCGATCTTCGGCGCGCTCGATGCGCTGCGACCGGGCGAGGCGATGCGTTTCGTCAACGACCACGACCCGCTGCCGTTGCTGGGACAGTTGCGCGAGCGCTACGGCGACATGCTGTCGATCGAATACCGCCAGCGCGAGCCGGGCGCGATCGTGATCGACTTCGTGGTGGTGGGCGGCGTCAACGATCTCTAGCTGAGTTCCATCCGCATGCCCGCCTCGCCGTACCAGTACCCATTGCGTACGCCGAGGCGTGGCGGTGCGGTCATCGAGCCGCGCGCCAGGTCGAAGTGTTCGACCACCTCGCGGCAGCCCTGCGCCTGCGGATAGATCCGCAACACGTCGACGCCGAGCGCGCGCAGTGCCGGCAGTTCCGGGCCCAGGTCGGTGACCTCTTCGCCCTGCACCTGGATGCCGTTGATGCGCAGGAACGCGCGGCCCTCGCGGGTCGCCAGCGGCATGCCGTCGGGGTAATCGATGCAGCGGAACCCGCACTGGTCCTTCGGTACGTCGAGCGCGCGCGCGGTGAAGCAGCGGGCCGAGAACGACAGCGGCAACCGGCCCCAGGCGATCACCTCCAGTTCCGGCATCGCGTGGCCGTCGGCGAGCATCGCGTCGCGCAGTTCGCGGATCAGCTGCTCGCCCTGTTCCACCCCCGGCACCCAGCGCCGCAGCCCGTCTTCCATCAGCATCGCCAGCGCGTGGTGGTTGTAGATGTTGAGGGTCGGGCCGGCGACGAATGGCAGCCCGGCCTTGCGGCACAGCTGCACCGCCGAGAGATCGTTGGCCTCGAGCCAGCAACCGCCTTCCTCGACCAGTCGCGCGAGCACGCCCAGCTCGGATTCGGCTTCGATCAGCGACAGGCTCGACAGCACCACCTGCTTGCCGCTGCCGGCAAGTTCGGTGGCGAGCTCGATCCAGTCCCTCGTGCCCAGTTCACGGCGCTTGCTGCATACCGTTTCACCGAGGTAGATCACGTCCAGCGGCCAGTCGGTGGCCTCGCGGTAGAAGGCGAGGGTGCGCTCGCGCTGCCAGAAGTACTGCAGGGGTCCAAGGCTGAGCTTCATCGACGCGTCCTCAGTGCCACGCACGGTGATAGGGACCGAGCGTGGTCTGGTGGCCTTCGGCATGGGCCGACAGCGAGCGTTGCCATTCATCGCGAAGCGCCCACTGGTCCGGATCGGCGCGGAGCCGGTCGATCGCCGCGCGCCACGTACGGGTGACCGAGGACACGTAGGCGACGCCCCGCTGCCGGCCCTCGATCTTCAACGCGACGACCCCCGCCTTCGCCAACCGCGGCAGCAACTCCAGCGTGTTGAGGCTGGTCGGCTCCTCCAGCGCGTGGAAGATCTCGCCGCCGACGTCGAACCGCCCCTTGCACACGGTCGGATAACCCGCCGGTTCCTCCGGCTGGAAGCGGTCGATCAGCACCTCATTGAGGCGGGCGGTGCGGCTGCCATCGTCCAGCTCGTCCCAGCGCACGAACCTGGCCGGCGAGCACACGCCGTGGCGATTCGGCGAGGCGCCGGTGACATAGCTCGACAGCTGGCAACGGCCCTCGACCATGATGCACAGGCTGCCGAACGCGAAGACCTCGATCGCGACCGGCGAGCGCTCGCACAGGCGCTCGACCTGCTGTATCGACAGCACCCGCGGCAGCACCGCGCGGGCCACGCCGAAGCGCTCGTAGGCGTATTGCAACGCCGGCCCGGTGGTGGCCGAACCCTGCACCGACAGGTGTCGCGGCAAGGCCGGATGGGTGCGTGCGGCGTAGTCGAGCACCGCCATCTCGGCGGCGATGATCGCGTCGCAGCCGAACTCGGCGGCCTTGTCGACCGCGGCATGCCACTGCGCGAGCCGGACGCTGTCGGGATAGGTGTTGAGCGCGAGGTAGACCTTCGCGTTCTTCGCGTGTGCATAGCGGATGCCCGCGCGCAGCTCGTCGTCGCTGAAGTTCAACCCGGGGAAGGCGCGCGCGTTGGTCTGGTCGCGGAAGCCGGCGTAGACCGCGTTGGCGCCGGCATCCACGGCCGCCTGCAAGGCCGGCAGGTTGCCGGCGGGACACA
>JBOHYC010000263.1:0-2216 GCA_050737755.1 Lysobacter sp. | reverse complement strand
GTGGAAGCCCTCGCCGACCACTTCGTCGCCCTGCGCGACCACGCAGCCGACCATCGGGTTGGGCCGGGTCGTCTAGGCGCCGCGTTCGGCCAGGCGCAGGGCGCGGGCCATCATCAGGTGGTCGGTGGCGGTGAAATCGGACATCGGTCGGCAGTTCCTCGTCTGGTTGTTTCGGCCACGCCGCCGATGCGGCGATTCGCTAGCGTTTGCGGCCCTTGGCCGGTGGCACGGACTCGCCATCCAGCAGCGGCAACTGGCCCACGCCAGAGTTGTCGTTTTCGAGCCGGTCGAGCTCTTCGCGAAAATCGGCGACGTCCTCGAACGCGCGGTAGACCGAAGCGAAGCGCACGTAGCCGACATGGTCGAGCTTGCGCAGTTCGGCCATCACGAACTCGCCGACCCGCATCGATGCCAGCTCGCGCTCGGCGGTCATCCGCAACTGGTGCACCACCGCGCGTACCGCCGCCTCGATCTGCTCGTCGGCGACCGGTCGCTTCTGCAACGCGCGGTCGAATCCGGAACGCAGCTTGCGCGCGTCGAACGCCTCGCGACGGCCGTCGGACTTGATGATCACCGGCAGCTTGAGCTCGATCGTCTCAAGCGTGCTGAAGCGCTCGCCGCAGGCTTCGCATACGCGGCGGCGCCGGATCGTGGCGCCGTCGTCGGACACCCGCGAGTCGATCACGCGGGTGTCGCCGTTCTGGCAGAAGGGACAGTGCAAGGCTCAGCCGTAGACCGGGAACTGCGCGCACTGCTTCGTCACGTTCTCGCGCACCCCGGCAATGACCTTGTCGTCGGTCGGGTTGTCGAGCACGTCGCACATCCAGTTGGCCAGCGCGACGCAGTCGGTTTCCTTGTAACCACGAGTGGTGACCGCCGGGGTACCGATGCGCAGGCCGGAGGTGACGAACGGCTTCTGCGGGTCGTTGGGCACCGCGTTCTTGTTGACGGTGATGTGGGCCCTGCCGAGCGCGGCCTCCGCGTCCTTGCCGGTGATGCCCTTGCCGATCATGTCGACCAGCATGAGGTGGTTCTCGGTGCCGCCGGAAACGATCTTGTAGCCGCGTTCGATCACCACCTTCGCCATCGCCTGCGCGTTCTTCACCACCTGCTGCTGGTAGGCCTTGAACTCCGGATCCAGCGCTTCCTTGAACGCCACCGCCTTGGCCGCGATCACGTGCATCAGCGGGCCGCCCTGGATGCCCGGGAAGACGATGCTCTGCAGCTTCTTGACCATCTCGTCGGAGGCGTCTTTCGCGACGATGATGCCGCCGCGCGGACCGCGCAGGGTCTTGTGGGTGGTCGAGGTGACCACGTGCGCGTGCGGCAGCGGGTTCGGATAGACGCCGGCGGCGACCAGCCCGGCGACGTGGGCCATGTCGACGAAGAAGATCGCGTCGACCGAGTCGGCGATCTGGCGCATGCGCGCCCAGTCGATTTTCTGCGAGTAGGCGCTGAAGCCACCGATCAGCATCTTCGGCTTGTGTTCGGTGGCGAGACGCTGGATTTCGTCGTAGTCGATCAGGCCGTTCTCGTCGACGCCGTACTGCACGGCGTTGAACAACTTGCCGGAAATGTTGACCTTGGCGCCGTGGGTCAGGTGACCGCCGTGGGCGAGGCTCATGCCGAGGATGGTGTCGCCCGGCTGCAGCAGCGACAGGTAGACGGCCTGGTTGGCCTGCGAGCCCGAATGCGGCTGGACGTTGGCGTAGTCGGCGCCGAACAGTTCTTTGAGGCGGTCGATCGCGAGCTTCTCGGCGACGTCGACGTACTCGCAGCCACCGTAATAACGCTTGCCCGGATAGCCCTCGGCGTACTTGTTGGTCAACTGGCTGCCCTGGGCTTCCATCACCCGCGGGCTGGCGTAGTTCTCCGACGCGATCAGCTCGACGTGGTCTTCCTGGCGGCGCGCCTCGTCGGCAATGGCCTGGGCGAGTTCGGGGTCATAACCTTCGATAAGTGCGTCGCGCGGGAACATTGCCACTCCGGGTTGCTGGGGGATTGGAAGTATCCGAGTTTAGCCTTCGCGCGGGGGTGGGGCCATGTCCGGGGAGACGGCGGCTCGGCGAGGTGTCGGCTCGATCAAGGGCAGCTTCGTGAAGTGGCTCGCGCAGGCGCCGGTGTCCGGGGTATTGCTCCAGCCCTTCATCGGGGCTTCCTGCCCCGAGGCGGGCCGCCGGCCATCCATGGCCGGCTTTTGCGCAATACCCCGCACC
>JBOHYC010000262.1:0-4100 GCA_050737755.1 Lysobacter sp. | reverse complement strand
AGCGACGTGTTCGACCAGACGTGTTCTATTAGAATCGAGGTTTCGTGCCGGTCGGCAGACCGCGCGATTCTAGACTGGTTGCAGGCATACCGATTCGACGCGAGTTAAACGGGGACACGTGGTGGCGCAAGCGCAACGTTGGGTGGTACTCAAGTTCGGCGGCACCTCGGTGTCCAGCCGGACCCGTTGGGACAGCATCGGCCGCATCGCCGCCAAACGGGCGGCCGACGAGGACGTGCGGGTGCTGGTGGTAGTGTCCGCGCTGTCGGGTGTCACCAACGAACTGCTGGCGATAAGCAATGACGACGACATCCGTGGGCGGATAGCGGCACTGATCGAGCGCCACCGTGGATTCTGCGTTGATCTCGGGCTCGACCCCGCCACCGTCCTTGATGCGCGATTGGACGCATTGCAGACCCTCGCCGCCGACCCGCGCGGCGCGGCGCGCGAACTCGACTGGCAGGCCGAAGTGCTGGCCCAGGGCGAGCTGCTTTCATCGACCCTCGGCGCAGCGTACCTGCGTGGCTGCGGCCTGGATTTCGGCTGGTGCGACGCGCGCGACTGGCTCGACGCGGTGGCATTGCCGAACCAGAGCGCGTGGGCCGGCCGGCTCGCGGTCAATTGCCGGCGCCAGGCCGATCCGGACTTCGCCCCGCGGTTCCATGCCCAGCCCACGCGGATGCTGCTGACCCAGGGTTTCATCGCGCGCCATGGCGACGGCGGCACCGCGGTGCTCGGCCGCGGCGGTTCGGACACCTCGGCGGCGTGCTTCGGCGCGTTGCTGAACGCCGAACGGGTGGAGATCTGGACCGACGTGCCCGGCATGTTCAGCGCCAACCCGCGCGAGGTGCCCGACGCCCGGCTGCTGGCGCGGCTCGACTACGCCGAGGCACAGGAAATCGCCACCACCGGCGCCAAGGTGCTGCATCCGCGCTCGATCGCGCCGTGCCGCGACGCCGGCGTGCCGATGGTGATCCTCGACACCGGGCGGCCGGAGCTGCCCGGCACCTGGATCGATTCCAGCGCCGCCACCGTGCCCGGGGTCAAGGCGATCAGCCGCCGCGACGGCGTGGTGCTGGTGTCGATGGAAAGCATCGGCATGTGGCAGCAGGTCGGCTTCCTGGCCGACATCTTCGAGCGCTTCCGCCGCCACGGGCTGTCGGTCGACCTGATTGGTTCGTCGGAAACCAACGTCACCATCTCGCTCGATCCCAGCGAGAACCTGGTCACCAGCAATGTGCTGGAGGCGCTGGCCGCCGACCTCGCGCAGGTCTGCCGGGTCAAGGTCATCGTGCCCTGCAGTGCGTTTACCCTGGTCGGGCGCGGCATGCGCTCGCTGCTGCACAAGTTGTCCGACATCTGGGCGACGTTCGGGCGCGAGCGGGTGCATCTGGTTTCGCAGTCGTCGAACGACCTCAACCTGACTTTCGTGGTCGACGAGGCCGATGCCGAAGACCTGTTGCCGGTGCTTCATGCCGAACTGATCCGCAGTGGCGCGATGCCTATTCGCGACGCCGGTGTGTTCGGTCCGAGCTGGCGTGACATGTTCGATGAGAGCGGCACCCACGGCAAACCCGAACGTCCCCAACCTTGGTGGGTCGGCAAGCGCGATGTGTTGCTCGAACGCGCCGCCGCCGGCACCCCGCGCTACGTCTACGACCTCGCCACCGTGCGTGAGCGCGCGCGGATGCTGACCGGTACCGCCGCGGTCGATCGCGCGTTCTTCGCGATCAAGGCCAACCCGCATCCGGCGATCCTGCGCGCGATCACCGGCGAGGGACTCGGCCTGGAATGCGTGTCGCTGGGCGAAATCGAGCATGTGTTCGCGACCGTGCCGGAACTGTCGCCGCAGCGCGTGCTGTTTACCCCCAGCTTCGCACCGCGCCGCGAGTACGAGGCCGCGTTCGCCAAGGGCATCACTGTCACACTCGACAATGTCGAAGCGTTGCAGCGCTGGCCGGAGGTGTTCCGCGGCCGCACGCTGTGGCTGCGGCTGGACCTCGGCCATGGCGAGGGCCACCACGAGAAGGTCAAGACCGGCGGCGTCGCGGCCAAGTTCGGCCTGCCGCTGGCGAAGGTCGACGACTTCCTGGTCGAGGCGCGCAAACTCGATATCCGTATCAGCGGCCTGCACGCGCACCTCGGCAGCGGCATCGACGACCCGCAGCACTGGCATGGCGTCTATGCCCACCTGGCCGCGATGGCCGACAACATCGGCACGATCGAGACGATCGACATCGGCGGTGGCCTGTCGGTGCCGTACACACCGGAGTCGACCCATTTCGACGTGGCGGCGTGGCGCAGCGGGCTCGCCGAAATCAAGGCGACCTATCCGCGCTACGGCCTGGTGGTCGAGCCGGGGCGCTACCTGGTCGCCGAATGTGGCGTGCTGCTGCTGTCGGTGACCCAGGTGGTCGAGAAGGACGGCGTGCACCGCGTCGGCGCCGACGCCGGCATGAACGCGCTGATGCGGCCGTCGATCTATGAGGCCTATCACGGCATCCACAACCTGAGCCGGTTCGACGATGTCGACACCCGCGACTTCGACGTGGTCGGGCCGATCTGCGAAAGCGGTGACGTGCTCGGCCGCGATCGCGCGCTGCCGGTCGCGACCGCCGAAGACGACGTGCTGCTGGTTGCCGATGCCGGCGCCTACGGCATGGTCATGGCCAATACCTACAACCTGCGGGCGCTGCCGGCAGAGGAAGTGATCGAATGAGTGAGTGGAAATTCCGGCGCGACGCCATCCAGGCGTTCCGCTTCGTGCGCTGCGGGCTCGACCCGGCAACCGGCGTGGCGCAACTGGTGTACGCGTTCGACGACGGCCCGGAAATGATCGAGACGATCTCCGTGCCCGGTGCGCCTTTCGTGCTGGAAGGCGAGCGCGCCGCGGCGGTCGAGCGCGCGCTGCGACTGCTGCACCTGATCGCCGGCGTCAGCTATTACAAGGCGGCGGTGCCTCGCGAAATCCGGATCGAGTCCTACGACATCGATGCCGACACGGCCGGGTTGTTGGAGCTGGTCTACCTCAATGGGCTGGGCGAGTTCGCCTACCGCAACGGGCTGGACCTGCACGACCGCATCCGCTTTCCGCAGGGTGACGAGGCCGGGTCGCCCGCTCCCGCGCTCGGCCTGCGCGAACACGCACTGGTCGCGATCGGCGGCGGCAAGGATTCGCTGGTCAGCATCGAGGCGCTGCGCGCGCTGGGCGTCGACCAGACCGTCAGTTGGATCGGCGGCTCGCAGCTGATCCAGGCCTGCGCCGCGCGCACCGGGCTGCCGACACTCAACGTGGGCCGCGCGCTGGCGCCGCAGCTGTTCGACTACAACCGAGAAGGCGCATGGAACGGCCACATCCCGGTCACCGTGGTGAACTCGGCGATCCTGGTGCTGGCGGCGTTGCTCCACGGCGTAGACCAGGTGGTGTTCTCGAATGAGCGTTCAGCCAGTTACGGCTCGATGATCGAGGGGACCGGTGAGGTCAACCACCAGTGGTCGAAGGGCTGGGCTTGCGAGTCTGCATTCGGTGGATACGTCGAGAAGCACATCGCCGCCGACCTGCATTACTACTCGTTGTTGCGGCCGCTGAGCGAACTGGCGGTCGCGCGCCAGTTCACCCGCACCGATCGATATGACGCGCATTTTTCCAGCTGCAACCGCAACTTCCACATCCTCGGAGAGCGCCCGACAAACCGCTGGTGCGGTGTCTGCCCGAAGTGCCATTTCGTGTTCCTGGCGCTGGCTCCGTTCATGAGCAAGCCACGGCTGGTCGGCATCCTCGGTCGCAACCTGCTGGACGATCCGGCGCAGACCGCTGGCTACGACGCGTTGCTGGAATACCAGGACCACAAGCCATTCGAGTGCGTCGGCGAAGGCCGCGAGTCGCGCGCGGCGATGGCGGCGCTGACCGCGCGTCCCGAGTGGCGCGAGGATGCGCTGGTCAAGCGTTTCGCCCGCGAGATCATGCCGCAGCTGGATGCCGATGAATTGCGGATCGAACCGCTGCTGGTGCTCGACGATGAGCAGCGGATCCCGCCGCGGTTGTGGGAGCGCCTGCGTGCGCACCTCGCCGCTTAGCATCGCGCAGCTTGGAGGTAGCC
>JBOHYC010000261.1:0-1507 GCA_050737755.1 Lysobacter sp. | reverse complement strand
ACGTAGGTGACCTGGTGCGCGGTCTCGGGGTTGTTGGTCCAGAAGTCCCACTGCATGTGGTTGTCGCGCAGGCCGGAGTCGGGCAGGCGCTTCTGGCTGCGGATGAAGTGCGGGAACTTCATCGGGTCGCGGACGAAGAACACCGGGGTGTTGTTGCCGACCAGGTCGTAGTTGCCCTCGTCGGTGTAGAACTTCAGCGAGAAGCCGCGCACGTCGCGCCAGGTGTCGGGGCTGCCCTGCTCGCCGGCGACGGTGGAGAAGCGGGCCAGCATCTCGGTGCTTGCGCCCGGCTGGAACATGGCCGCCTTGGTGTACTTCGACACATCCCCGGTGGTCTCGAACACGCCAAACGCGCCGGCGCCCTTCGCATGCGGCTGGCGCTCGGGCACCTTCTCGCGGTTGAAATGCGCCATCTGCTCGAGGAAGTGCACGTCGTGCAGCAGGATCGGGCCGTCGGGGCCTATGGTCAGCGAGTTGCGGTCGCTGGCGGCCGGGGCGCCGGTGCCAGTGGTCGAACCGGCCGGATGCTTGGGATCGTTCGTGCTCATGCGGAACTCCTTTTGGCGGCGTAATGGCGTGTTGTCGATGTAACCAGATTGCCTGCAGCTATCGATTTACTCCATTTGATTGATCCGATCGAATCGATAGATGGTGCCTTGCTCGGTGGATCGTAGCCCGGAAGCGTGGCGCACAAAAAAGGCCGGGACATGCCCGGCCTTTTTTGTGTTCCAACAGCGTATCAATCAGGCCGCTGCGGCCTGGCTGGCGCGTGGCCCTTCCTTCAGTGCACGACCGACCATGCCGACCAGCAGGTCGACTTCGGCACTGGTCATGGTGAAAGTCGGGGTGAAGCGCAACGAGTTGGCGCCGCCGTGGATCACGCCGATGCCGTGTTCGCGCAGCCATTCCTCGGTCGAGCCCGCGCCGTAGCACTTGAAGTCGCCCGACAGCTCGCAGGAGAACAGCAGGCCGGTGCCCTGGACCTTGGTGATCATGCCGCCGAGTTCAGCCTTGAGCTTCTCCAGCTTCTCGATCGCCTCGGCACCGCGGGCGCGGATGTTCTCGCGCAGCGCCGGGGTCACCTGCTCCAGCACCGCGCAGGCGGTATCGAGCGCGCGCGGGTTGGTGGTCATGGTGTTGCCGTACAGGCCCTTCTTGTAGATCGCGCCGGCACGCTCGCCGACCGCCAGCACCGACAGCGGGTACTGGCCGGCGTTGAGTGCCTTGGAGTAGGTCTCCATGTCCGGCGCCTCGACGTTCTCGAAGCCGGGGTAGTCGATGATCGACAGCACGCCGTTGGCGCGCAGTCCCGCCTGGATCGAATCGACCAGCAGCAGCGAGCCGTGCGCCTTGGTCAACGCGCGCGCGGCGTTGTAGAAGTCGACCGGCACGCTGCGGCCCGGGTCGCCTTCGCCCATCACCGGCTCCAGGAACATCGCCTCGATGAACCAGCCCTTCGCCTCGGCATCGGCGAACACCTGCTTGAGCGCGTCGATGTCGTACGGCT
>JBOHYC010000260.1:0-7406 GCA_050737755.1 Lysobacter sp. | reverse complement strand
CCGGAGGGATCGCCAGTTCGCGAATGCGCTGCAGCACCGCCGCGTCGGCCACGCGTGCGCCTGCCGCGTCGATGTAGGTAAATCCCCGCCCCGCCTTTCGACGGCGGATACCGGGCTCGTCGTCATGGACGTAGCGCAGGCCCGCTTCCGCAGCGATGGCCTGGCCGTCGGACGCCTGCGAGGAGACTTCGACTGTCTCCATTGCCGGTATGGGCCTCGGCCCGCGCTTCGCTATTGCCCGGCCACCGGCTCCAATGCGTCGCCTGAAGGACCAATGAGATGCCAGTGCCCCCACTGGTCCTCAACGCCATGGCCAGCGGTACGGCCCGCACCGACGTCGGCGGCATAGCGGTACAGCGGATGGTGGTTGTAGCTCACCTGCACGGCGCCGTCTTCACGGGTGATCGTCGCCAGCATCCCGCCTTGCAGCTCGGGGCCAGCGGTGGGGGCGACCTCGTCGACCAGCACGGGCGGCCACGCCTCGGTGCACACATCGACGCATCCGCTGCCGTCGCTGTCCCCTTCCATGAAATACAGCGCGCTGCCTGCACTGTTGGTCAGGTACGGTCCGGGACCGCCTGAGGTGGCGACCTGTATCTGGTTGGCGGCGATGGCGCCGGTGTTGTCGACTCCGGCACCGAGTTGGCCTGTGCCCTCGACCCGGGCGGCCGGATTGGCATCGGGCATGGCCACGGTGTCGCCATCGGCGTCACCCGGGGTCTGGTCATCCGGCGGCCCCGGCTCGCAGCCGGCAGCCAACGCCAGCGCGATGACAGCGCAAAGACCCAGCATGGGGGTGGTGTTTCGCATCGTGAACTCCTGAGGCGGACCGGAGCCTTATTCGTACCCGGCGGCGCGTTAATGCCCGGTCCTTGCCGTGTGCACCCCGCGTGAATCGTTCGATCACATGATTTTTCGGTTCCGATTTCTAGATTGGGTCTCCCCCACGAGAAGAGGATGCCGCCATGGCGCAGGTGAACCAGCAGGAATACAACAACCACTTCCGCAGCAGCTACGAGACCGCTCCGTACTACCAGCAGGGCCGCAACTGGGATGATTACGAGCCGGCCTACAAGTACGGCTACGACCAGTACGGCGCCAATACGGGGCGCCGTTTCGAAGACGTGGAAAGCGACCTGGAGCGCGGTTGGGAAAACACCAAGGCGAACTCACGGCTGGCCTGGAGCGAGGCCAAGGAGGCCGTCCGTGACGGTTGGCATCGCCTCGAACGTGCGATGCCGGGCGACGCGGACCGCGACGGTCGTTGATTCCCGCTTGAAGTGACGGCGAAGAAGGCCCCTGCCCGGGGCCTTCTTTTTGTTCAACGTGCATGGTCCGCGTTCATGGCGGGACAGGGCAAGTCGTTGATAATACGGGGATGTCGCTGCCCGCATCGCCCCTGGACGGGTTCCATCCCGCCGTCGCCGGATGGTTCGTCCGGACCTTCCCAGCCCCTACCGGGGCGCAGGAACTGGCCTGGCCGTCGATCCGGTCCGGACGCCACACGCTGGTGGCAGCACCGACAGGTTCGGGCAAGACCCTGACTGCTTTCATGGCCGCCATCGACGGACTGGTCCGCCAAGGCCTGCAGGCGGATGGCGGGTTGCCCGACGAGACCACCGTGGTCTACGTGTCGCCGCTGAAGGCGTTGTCCAACGACATCCATCTCAACCTCGAAGCGCCGCTGGCGGGAATCCGTGCCGAACTTGCGCGCCAAGGCCTGCCCGACGTCGCGATCCGAACCGCGGTGCGCACCGGTGACACCTCGCAGGCCGAACGCAATCGGATGTGGAAGCAGCCACCACACATCCTGGTAACCACGCCGGAGTCGCTTTACGTGCTGTTGGGTTCTGCGTCGGGCCGACGCATGCTGGCGGGCACGCGCTCGGTGATCGTCGACGAGATCCATTCGGTCGCCGCGTCCAAGCGTGGCAGCCACCTGTCGCTCACCCTGGAGCGGCTGCAGGCGTTGTGTGGGCGCCGGCTGACGCGCATCGGACTGTCGGCGACGCAGAAACCGATCGACGAGGTCGCGCGCTTCCTGGTGGGTACCGCGTCGGTGTCCGCCGACGGCACGCCCGATTGCGAGATCGTCGACATCGGCTACACCCGTCAACGTGACATAGCGCTGGAAGTACCGCCGGTGCCGTTGCAGGCGGTGATGTCGAACGAGCAATGGGAGCTGGTGTACACGCGTCTGGCGCAGATGGTGGAACAGCACCGGACCACGCTGGTGTTCGTCAACACCCGGCGCATGGCCGAGCGTGCGGCGCGCCACCTGGCGGAGCGGATCGGCAAGGACGTGGTTGCCGCGCACCACGGCAGCCTCGCGAAGGAGTTGCGGCTGGATGCCGAGCAGCGTCTGAAGCGCGGCGAGTTGCGGGTGCTGGTGGCGACCGCGTCGCTGGAGCTGGGCATCGACATCGGCGATGTCGACCTGGTCTGCCAGCTCGGCTCGCCAAGGTCGATCGCCGCGTTCCTGCAGCGTGTCGGTCGCTCCGGTCACCATGTCGGCGGTGTACCGAAAGGGCGGCTGTTCCCGCAGTCGCGCGACGACCTGATCGAGTCGGCCGCCCTGCTCGATTGTATACGCCGCGGCGAACTCGACGCATTGGAAATCCCGAGCGCGCCGCTGGACGTGCTGGCGCAGCAGATCGTCGCCGAGGTCGGTGCGAACGAATGGGAAGAAGACGCGCTGTTCGAGCTGGTCCGCCGCGCCTGGCCGTATGCGCAATTGCCGCGTGGCGAATTCGACGCCATCGTGCGGATGCTCGCAGAGGGTTTCACCACCCGTCGCGGGCCGCGTGCCGGCTACCTGCACCGCGATGCCGTCCACCGTCGCGTGCGCGGCCGCAAGAATGCACGCATGACCGCGCTGATGTCGGGCGGGACCATCCCCGATACCGCCGACTACGCGGTGATCCTGGAACCGCAGGCGATCCCGATCGGCAACGTCAACGAGGACTTCGCGGTCGAGAGCCTCGCTGGCGACGTGTTCCAGCTCGGCAATGCGAGCTATCGCATCCTGCGGGTGGAGGCCGGCAGGGTGCGGGTCGAGGATGCCCAGGGCGCGCCACCGAGCATTCCGTTCTGGCTTGGCGAGGCACCCGGCCGGACCGATGAACTGTCGGTTGGGGTTTCGCGCCTGCGCGAGGAGATCGCGAACCGCCTCGCCCCGGTGAGCAGCGATGACCCGCAGGCGGAAGTCCCCATCGAATCGCGCCATCCCGCGGCGATGCGGTGGTTGCTCGATGACCTCAAGCTCGACGAGAACGCCGCGATACAGCTGCTCGGCTACCTCGCCCACCAGCACACCGCGCTCGGTGTGTTGCCGACCCGGCAGGTGATCGCGATCGAGCGCTTCTTCGACGAGTCCGGCGGCACCCAGCTGGTCATCCATTCACCGTATGGCAGCCGGCTCAACCGCGCCTGGGGCCTGGCGCTGCGCAAGCGCTTCTGCCGCAAGTTCAATTTCGAACTGCAGGCCGCGGCGACCGAGGATGCGATCGTGCTGTCTCTATCGACCAGCCACAGTTTTCCGTTGATCGAGGTGTCGCATTACCTGCATTCCAGCTCCGCGCGCGAGGTGCTGGTGCAGGCCCTGCTCGATGCCCCGCTGTTCACTGCCCGCTGGCGCTGGAATGCCACCAACGCACTTGCCCTGCCCCGCTTCAGTGGCGGCAAACGGGTGGCACCGCAACTGCAGCGCATGCGCAGCGAGGACCTGCTGGCCACGGTGTTCCCGGACCAGGTCGCCTGCGCCGAGAACCTGGTCGGCGAACGCGAGGTCCCGGACCACCCGCTTGTCGCGCAGACGCTGCACGACTGCCTGCACGAAGCCATGGATGTCGCCGGTCTGGTGACATTGCTCGAAAACATGGAGAACGGCAGCGTCCAGGTCATCGCCCGCGACCTCACCGGTCCCTCGCCGTTCGCTGCCGAGGCGCTCAACGCGAAGCCGTATGCGTTCCTCGACGATGCGCCATTGGAGGAGCGCCGCACCCAGGCCGTGATGGCGCGACGTTATGCCGCTGCCGAAAGTGCCGACGACCTCGGCCGGCTCGACCCCGGCGCGATCGATGCCGTGCGCGCGGAGGCCTGGCCCGAAGCCCGCAACCCGGATGAAGTGCACGAGGCGTTGATGGGGCTGGGCTTCATCACCGCCAGCGAGGCACGGGACAACGACGGCTGGCTGGCGTGGCTGGCCGAATTGGCCGATGCCGGCCGTGCGACGCGGGCGGGTATCGGCGAGGGACTCTGGGTCGCGGCCGAGCGGCTACCCCAAGTGCAGACGCTGACGAATGCGGACCTGTCCCCCGCGCTCCGGGTGCCGGAGGAATTCGTCGTGGCGTGGGCGCCAGAGGACGCCGCGTGCGAACTGGTCCGCTCGCGCCTGACCGGCCTCGGCCCGACCACCGTCGCAGACTTGGCCGCGACCGGCGTCCCCAATGCGCCTGCCATTGAGGCCGCGCTGTTGCGCCTGGAAAGCGAAGGCTACGTCATGCGCGGCCGCTTCAGCGCACCTTCCGGCGATGAGCAATGGTGCGAACGGCACCTGCTGGCGCGCATCCACCGCTACACCATCGGACGGCTGCGCCGCGAGATCGAGCCGGTCCAACCGCGGGATTTCATGCGCTTCCTGTTCGACTGGCAACGCGTGTCAAAGAACACCTGCGTCCGTGGCCCCGAGGCACTGGCAGGCGTGCTGGCGCAACTGGAAGGTTTCGAAGCCCCGGCCGGCGCATGGGAGACCGAAGTCCTGCCCGCGCGTCTGACCGACTATTCAATCTCCTGGCTCGACGACCTGTGCACGACCGGTCGCATCACTTGGGCACGGCTGCGCGAAAGCAACACGACCAATACCGGCGGCCGCGCGGGACCGGTGCGGGCGACGCCGATCGTGCTGTTGCCACGGCGTCGGCTGGCACTGTGGAGTTCGCTGGTCCGCGATCGCGGACAGCCGGAAGTGCCGCTGAGCTCCCGCGCCGAGCGCGTCGTCGAATTCCTCGGCGCGCACGGTGCGTCGTTCTTCGATGACCTCATCGACGGCGCCCATCTGTTGCGGGTCGAACTGGAAGACGCCCTGGCCGAACTGGTCGCGCGCGGTCGCCTCCACTGCGACAGTTTCGCCGGCTTGCGTGCGTTGCTGGTTCCGGCCTCCAAGCGCCCCTCGGCGGTGTCGCGCCGTGGCCGACGCGTGGCCCTGTTCGGAATCCAGGATGCGGGACGGTGGACGCTGACCCGCCATCCGGACACGCAACGGCCGGACGGAAACGATCCGCAAGCGGTCGAGCACGTCGCCCGCACCCTGCTGCAGCGCTACGGCGTAGTGTGCTGGCGCCTGCTCGAACGCGAAGCCGGATGGCTGCCGTCGTGGCGCGAACTGCTGCGTGTCTACCACCGGCTGGAAGCGCGTGGCGAGATCCGCGGCGGCCGGTTCATCGCCGGCATCTCCGGCGAACAGTTCGCCCTACCAGACGCGATCGGCGCGCTGCGCCAGGTCCGCAAGCGCGCCCATGACAGCGAGTTCACCAGCCTTTCCGCACTGGACCCGCTGAACCTCGTGGGCAGCCTGTTGCCGGGGACCCGGGTTCCGCGTCAACTTGGCGGACGTGTGTTGTGGCAGGACGGTGTGCCGGTGGCGACGCGGGTGGCGGGTACCGTCGAGTTCCTGGTTTCCTTGTCTACCGAAGCACAACGCGACGCAAAGCGCGCATTGCTGCGCGAACCCGATTCCGCCGGCGCAATCGTGATGCCACGGATCGAGACCTCGACGCCCCAGACATCGCAATCGACATCGCATTGACACGCTCCCGCCCATTGTCCGGAGGTGGCACCGCGGGTGTCGCATTCGTGTGCATCAATGGGCTACCCGAGGAGGTCCCGTGAATATCCGAACCGTTGCCGTCGTCCTGCCAATGCTGCTCGTGATCGGCGCGAGTTGCGATCGCAGGGACGCCGAACCGATCGAGCCTTCCGAAACCACGGACACGGTGGTCGACGACACCGCGGCGACCGCTCCGACATCGACCATCCCCTCGGCAACCGAATCCTGCGCCGGGCTCACTGGCGATGCGGAAACCGATTGCCTGACGCGCGCCACCGACGAGGCCGTGCCGGCCGCACCGCCAGTGGAACCAGCGCAGCAGACAGGCGGCGACGCGCCAGCCGGCTGATCAAGTCCGTCGATCGAGGTTGTTGATAGCGTTTGGCCGATGGTGCTCGGATTGTTGCAGTTGCCGGAAGAGTGTCCGTACTCTGGCTCAAACGCGCTCCCGGGAAACCACCATGCATCGAGCTCTGTCCGCAATCGCCGCCAGCCTTTGCTGCGCTTCCGCGATGGCCGCCACCAGTACGCCACCGCCAGCGTCGGTCCCGCAACTGCACGACATCGCGACCGCACCGTCCGCCGCGCGGATTGAAGCCGACATCCGCACCCTCGTGGGTTTCGGCACCCGCCACACGCTGTCCGAAACCGAGTCCGACACGCGTGGCATCGGGGCGGCGCGGCGGTGGATCAAGGCGGAGTTCGACCGGATCTCGCGCGACTGCGGCGGCTGCCTGGAAGTAATTGTGGTCAGCGATACCGTCTCCGGCGAGGAGCGCATCCCCGACCCGGTCGAGGTGGTCAGCGTGATCGCGATCCAACGCGGCAGCAGCGATCCTGACCGCTACGTGGTGATGAGCGGCGACATCGACTCGCGCGTCAGCGACGTCATGGATTACACCTCCGACTCGCCGGGCGCCAACGACAACGCGTCGGGCATCGCCGGCACGCTCGAGGCTGCGCGGGTGTTGTCGAAGTACAAATTCAATGGCTCCATCGTCTATGCCGCACTGGCCGGCGAGGAGCAGGGCCTGTTCGGCGGCAAGATCCTCGCCGACTACGCAAAGGCGCACGGCTGGCGGATCGAGGCACTGCTCAACAACGACATGATCGGCAACATCGAAGGCGTCAACGGTGTCATCGACAACACTACCGTCCGGGTGTTCTCCGAGGGCACCCGGGTCAACGAGACAGCCGAAGAAGCCCGCAAGCGCCGCTTCACCGGTGGCGAGGTCGACTCGCCATCGCGCAACCTCGCCCGCTACATCGACCGCATGGCCGACCAGTACGTGCCGAACCTCGACGTGATGATGGTCTACCGGCTCGACCGCTTCGGCCGCGGCGGCCACCACCGCCCGTTCAATGACATCGGCGCGCCGGCGGTGCGGGTGATGGAAACCAACGAGAACTACAACCGCCAGCACCAGGACCTGCGCACCGAGGACGGCATCGTCTACGGCGACACCATCGACGGCGTCGATTTCAGTTACGCCGCCAAACTCACCGCGTTGAACGCCGTCAGCATGGCGGGCATGGCGTGGGCCCCTCCCCCGCCCGCGGGCGTTGAAATCGAGGGCGC
>JBOHYC010000259.1:0-3468 GCA_050737755.1 Lysobacter sp. | reverse complement strand
CAGTGCCCCTCTCCTGCTGCTATCGCCAATTCACCTTGACCTGTTAACGTGCAGTAATGACCTGTGGCATTCTCCTCGTAACACATCCTGGGGTCGGGATCGCCCTGCTTGAGGTGGCGACCCGGCTTCTGCGGCAGTTGCCGTTGAAAACCGAAGCTTTCGAAGTACCGTTCGACGCAGACCTGGATGCTCTGCTCCCGCTCGCCTCGGCCGCTCTGCGGCGGGTCGATGGGGGTGAGGGCGTGCTGATCCTGACCGACCTGTACGGCGCCAGCCCCGCCAACCTTGCCGGGCAGCTGGCCCGGTTGGGGACCCCGGTTCGCCGGGTGTCGGCGCTGAGTCTGCCGATGTTGCTGCGGGTGATGAATTATCCGGAACAGGGACTGGATCAACTGCCCGCCACTGCGGCGGCGGGCACCCGTAATGGAGCGATAGTCGACGATGCTTGAACGAGAACTCACCGTGAGCAACCGCCTGGGCCTGCACGCCCGGGCCACCGCCAAGCTGGTGCAGACCCTGGCGCCGTTCCGCTGCAACGTGACCATGGCCGCCAAGGGCCGTGAGATCAACGCCAAGAGCATCATGGGCGTGATGCTGCTGGCCGCCGGTCAGGGCACGGTGGTCAAGCTGCGGGCCGATGGCGACGACGAAGACGCGGTGGCCGACGCCATCACCGGCCTGTTCGAGCGTCGCTTCGACGAAGACCAGTAGGAGCCCCGATGCGTCAGGAATTCTCCGGGCTTGGAGCGTCACGCGGAAGCGCACTCGGTCGCGCCCGGGTGCGGCTGCCGCATGTACTCGACGTGGTCGAGGAGCGCATCGACGCCACAGCGGTCGAGGATGAACTGAAACGCCTGCACGACGCGATCGACCGCGTCCGCACCGAAATGCACGTCATGCGCGAGCGCCTGCATGGCGCACTCGCGCGCGAAGTCGGCGAATTCCTCGATCTGCACGCACTGTTGCTCGACGACCCTGAATTGCTGCAGGGCCTGGACGAACTGATCCGGACCGGCCGCTACAGCGCCGACTACGCACTGCGGCTGCAACGCGACCGCATCGCGTCGGTGTTCGACACCATGGACGATGCGTACTTCCGCAGCCGGCTGGACGATATCGACCAGGTGATCGGCCGGGTGCATGCCGCCCTGCACCGCCGCGACGCCGGCATGGAAGGCGTCGCCGGGGAGATCCTGGTCACCGACAACGTCGCGCCCGCCGAGCTTGCCCAGTTGCAGGCGCAGGGCGTGGTCGCGATCGTCACCGCCACCGGCAGCGCGTTGTCGCACAGCGCGATCCTGGCGCGCAGCCTGCACCTGCCTCTGGTGGTCGGCGTCGCCAACGTGTTGCAGAAGGTCAACGACGGCGACGCGCTGATCGTCGATGGCGGCACCGGCCGGGTGGTGCTGGAGCCGGCGCCCGACGACCTGCGCAGCCACCACGCACGCCAGCGCGGTTACGCCCGCGAACGGCGTGAGCTCAACCGCCTGCGGCGCGAGCCGAACCGCACGCGTGATGGCAGCGAGATCGAGATCTACGCCAACGCCGAGTCGCGCGAGGACGTCGCCGAGGCACACGCGCTGGGCGCCACCGGCATCGGCCTGTACCGCACCGAGTTCCTGTTCCTGCAGCGCATGGAGCTGCCCGACGAAGAGGAGCAGTTCCGCGCCTACCGCGACGTGGTGCTCGGCATGAGCGGGCGGCCGGTGACCATTCGCACGCTCGATCTGGGCGCCGACAAGGCCGACCGCACCGGCCTGGCCCTGCGCGACGAACCCAACCCGGCGCTGGGCCTGCGCGGCGTGCGGTTATCGCTGGCGCGCGCCGGCCTGCTGGAGACCCAGTTGCGCGCGATGCTGCGCGCGTCCGGTTACGGCCCGCTGCGGATCCTGCTGCCGATGATCAGCAGCCGCGAAGAAGTACGCACGGTCCGCGCCGAGATGATGCGGATCGCCCGCGACCTGCGCAGCGAAGGACACGAGATCGCCGACTACGTGGCGCTGGGCGCGATGATCGAGGTGCCGGCCGCGGCGATCTCGCTGTCGACGTTCATCGGCGGAGTCGATTTCCTGTCAATCGGCACCAACGACCTGATCCAGTACCTGCTCGCCGCCGACCGCGACAACGACGCCTTGGGCGACCTGTATACCGTGCTGCACCCGGCCGTGTTGCGGCTGCTGCGCGACGTGATCCGGCTGGCCGCGGCCCGCAACACCCCGGTCGCGGTCTGCGGTGAACTGGCGGGCGATTCGAAATTCGCCCCACTGCTGCTGGCGTTGGGGCTGGAGCAATTCAGCCTGCACCCGACCTCGCTGCTGGAAGTCCGCCGGACCATCCGCAATTGCGATCTCGACCGTCTGCGTGCGAACGCGCCGGCCTTGATGCGCGCCCGCGACCGCAGCGAAATCGAACGCTGGCTCGAGGCGCAGCGCGGGCACTGACGCAGCCTGGCGGATGTAGGAGCGACGTAAGTCGCGATTTCACTGATGTCCGGAATCGCCGTGCATTCGCGACTTACGTCGCTCCTACATCACCCGCCAGCATCGCCGGACTGTGCAGCCCCACCTCCACCAGCGATAATGCCTCGATGAACACCTGATTCGGTCGCACTCCGTCCCGGAACATCCGACGACGCTGCGGCTCCCCGCCCGCCCCGGAGCGTCCGCATGGCCGAAGCCGACCGCCACGACAAGACCTCGCGCCAGCTTCGGCTGCTCTCCGAGGCGCTCGACAGCGGCCGCCTCGGGCCGGTCAAGCGGCTGGTCAACACCCTGTCGCCGGCCGAGATCGGCAACCTGCTGGAGTCGCTGCCGCCCGGCAAGCGCGTGGTGGTGTGGGGGCTGGTCGACGCCGAGGACGACGGCGAGGTGCTGGTCCATGTCGGCGACGAGGTCCGCGAGAGCCTGCTGGCGCACATGGACCCCGACGAGATCGTGGCCGCGGTCGAAGACCTCGACATCGACGACCTCGCCGACCTGGTCGAGGACCTGCCCGACACCGTCATCGACGAAGTGCTCAAGTCGATGGACCGCGAGAACCGCGAGCGCCTCGAACAGGTGCTGTCCTACCCCGAGGACACCGCCGGGCGCCTGATGAACCCCGACGTGGTGACCGTGCGCACCGACACCACCGTCGACGTGGTGCTGCGCTACCTGCGCCTGCGCGGCGAATTGCCCGAGCACACCGACCACCTGTACGTGGTCAGTCGTCGCCACCAGTACTTGGGCCGGATTGCACTGGCCGCACTGCTGACCCACGAGGCCGGCACTCCGATCAACCAGCTGATCGACGACGAGCAGCCCGCGATCGACGTCGAGGAGTCGGCCAACGAGGTCGCCCGGCAGTTCTCCGACCACGACTGGCTAAGCGCCCCGGTGGTCGACGACAACCACACCCTGCTCGGCCGCATCACCATCGATGACGTGGTCGACATCATCCGCGAACAGGCCGAACACCAGGCCTTGAGCG
>JBOHYC010000258.1:0-2429 GCA_050737755.1 Lysobacter sp. | reverse complement strand
GCTGGCGACCACTGATGTAGCGATGCGACAGCCGCACCGCCTCGGTGATCGCCTCGTCCATCACCCGGATGCCGAAGTGCTTCTCCATCAGCGGCACCATGCCGCGCAGCATCGCCGCGCACAGCACTTCGCTCGGCTCCTCGACCTTGACCACCTGGAAGCGCCGCGCCAGTGCGGCATCCTTCTCGAAGTATTTCTTGTACTCGGCCCAGGTGGTCGCGGCGATCGTGCGCAGCTCGCCGCGGGCCAATGCTGGTTTGAGCAGGTTGGCGGCGTCGTTCTGGCCGGCCTGGCCACCGGTACCGATCATGGTGTGGGCCTCGTCGATGAACAGCACGATCGGGTGCGGGCTCTTCTTGACCTCGTCGATGACGTTCTTGAGGCGGTTCTCGAACTCGCCCTTGACGCTCGCACCGGCCTGCAGCAGCCCCATGTCGAGGGTGTGCAGCTCGACGCCGCGCAGCACCTCCGGCACGTCGCCAGCGGCAATGCGCAGCGCCAGGCCTTCGACCACCGCGGTCTTGCCGACGCCGGCCTCGCCAGTGAGGATCGGGTTGTTCTGGCGGCGGCGTAGCAGGATGTCGACGATCTGCCGCACTTCCGGGTCGCGACCGACCACTGGGTCGAGGTGGCCGTCGCGGGCGCGCTGGGTCAGGTTGGTGGTGTACTGGTCGAGCGCCGGGGTTTTCGACAGGCCGGGGTCGGCGGTCGGCTGCGCTTCATCGCCATCGACCGGCACGTCGGCATCGGCAAAACGCACGTCGCCGCCTTCGCTGGAGCCGTCGGTGAGCTTGGCGAAGTTGTGCTTGAGCTCGTCGCGCTTGATCTTCACGAACTGCGCCGAGCCGCGGTACGCCAGTTGCGCCAAGCCCGGCTCGGTCAGCAGCGCCATCAACAGATGGCCACTGCGGATGCGAGTGGTCTGCGCGTCCAGCGAGGCCAGCAGCCAGGCGTGTTCGAACAGCGTCGGCAGGTGCGCCGAGAACACCGGCGTACGGTTGTTACCGGCCTTGAAGCGACCGATCTCGCTCTCAAGATCCTTGCGCAGGCTGTCGAGGCCGACGCCGCTGCGCTGCGCGATCAACGCGACGTCGCCGCGCGGGTTCTCCAGCAGCGCCAGGAACAGATGCTCCAGGTCGACCTCGTAGTTGCCGCGCGCCAGGCACAGGTTGGCGGCGCGCTCGGCGGCCTGGCGGCAGGGGTCGTTGAGTTTTCCGATCAGGGTCTTGAGGTTGATGCTCATGCGATGCGTTCCATGCGTTGCTGAAAGAGGGGCTATTGCAGGGTGTGGATGCCGTAGCGGGTGTCCGAGCGCGGCTCGGTTGGCGGCCGCGAGCAGACGAAACTGTCGAAGCCGAGCCGCGCACCAGTGTCCTTGCTGAGGCCGACACCGCGGACGTGCTCGGGCTTAAGACTCAGGCAGACCTCGTACTCCAGGCACGAGCCGGTCAACAGGGTCAGCCACTTGGCCAAGCCCTTCGCGGCGCGCCCGCCGGGCAGGAAGCCGTCGAACTGTTCGCGATCGAGCGGGCCGACCCACAGGCGCATGCGCAGGTCGCGCTGCCAGACCCGGTCACCGGCCAAAGCCGTACTGCCCAGCGAGGCGTTGCCCATGCCCAGACGGGTACGCTGCGACTCGGGTACCGGGTACCAGGCGCCGACGAATTGCTCGACCCGCAGCGGCACCGCGAAATATTCGCGCAGGATCTGCTGCAACATCCGCGCCGACACCGGGTGCTGGCGGATCGCGCCGGCGTAATGCGCGACGGCCTGGTCGAACACGTCGCCGTCGCCGTCGTGCATGCGCCCGCGCAGGCTCTTCATGCCGAGCCCGGACAGCGACAGCACCAGCGGCATGAAGCGTTCGTTGCTGTCGAGCTCGTACTGCAGGGCGAGGCGGTGTTTCTTCCACGCGGCGTAGTGCAGCGCCACCGCGCGGTTGCTGAAGATGTCGAGGAAGGCGCGCGCGGTGCGGTCGCGCTGGTAGACCTCGCGGCTGGCGAGGGTCTCGGTGTAGTGCAAAGGCAGCACGCCGTGGCTGCCAAGCAGGCCCATGAACGCCGGTGTCAGGTGGACCTGGCCGAGATCCTCCATGGTCACCGCGTGCTCGACCGCGGCGTCGCGATCGAGTTCGGTGCCGTCGCTGGAGAACGCCCGCGCCGATTCGATCTCGCTGGCCGGGAAACCCAAAGACATCGAGTTTCCGAAGCGCAACCGTTGCGCCACCACCTCGCCGGGCTTGACGCCCTGACGCACGAACAACCGCTCAAGAATCCGCAGCGCCTGGAAGAACTCGAAGCGATGCGGCTTGGCGAGCAGCTGCTGCGCTACACCAGGATCGATTCGCCGCTGCGGGGTTCGCATCGGATCAGTTCCTCGCCGTGCTCGGACGACAGCAGGGTCAGTTGGGTGAAGCTGTTGGCGTGCAC
>JBOHYC010000257.1:0-1534 GCA_050737755.1 Lysobacter sp. | reverse complement strand
ACAACAATGCGTGGGGCAGGGTTAACTACGGCATCTCGGCGATGCGCACCTTCGAGCCCGTCGGTGGTGCCGACACCCGCTACCTGCTGAGCTTCAGCCTGCCGCTGGGGCGTTCCGGCAATCCCGTCTCGCTCAACAGCGACCTGGGCCTGGGCCGCGACGGCTACGAAAACAGCCGCGTCGGCATCGCCGGTTCACTGGGCCAGGACCATGCGCTCAGCTACGGCCTGGCGGTGTCGGATTCCGACGATGCCGGCACCGGCGTCGTCGCCACCGCCGACTACCGCAGTCCGGTCGCGGCTATAAACGGAGCTTACAGTCACGCCGATGACTACCGCCAGGCGAGCGTGGGCGCTTCCGGCACCGTAGTACTCCACGCCGGCGGCGCCACTTTCGCGCCCCAGCGCGGTGACACGATGGTGCTGGTGGAGGCGCCCGGTGCGCTTGGCGCACAGGTCCAGAATGCCCCGGGCGTCCGGGTGGACGGACGGGGCTATGCGTTGGTGCCATATGTCTCACCCTACCGGCTCAACACCGTGACCCTCGACCCGCAAGGCATGGCGCGTGACGTCGAGCTGCAGAGCACCAGTGCCACGATCGCGCCGTATGCGGGTGCGATCAGCCGGCTGCGCTTCGACACGCGCCACGGTCGTGCGCTACTGGTCCGGGCGTCGCAAGCCACGGGTGAACCGTTGCCGTTCGGCGCGCAGGTGTTCGACGAGGCCGGCCAGGTGGTCGGCACGGTCGGCCAGGGCGGGGTGGCCTATCTGCGCACCGAAGCCGAGGCCGCTACCTTGGCCGTGCGTTGGGGCGATGCGGCCGACCAGCAATGTCATTTCGATGTCCGGGTACCGGCGTTAGCCGGCTCGGGAACTGCGGGTTCGGAGCCCGATGTATTCACCCGGGTGGAGGCGACATGCCGATGAAGTCCAGTGGTTCGAGCCGGCGCCCGCGATTGTATGCAGTCGTTGCGCTCGGCCTTTTGCCGGCCGCCCTGTTGCTGGCGCCGACGGCGTCGGCGGATTGCGGGGTCGTCTGGTATTTCCAGGCCCAGGACGTCCAGATGGATATGGGCCAAGTGGTGATCCCATCCGGACTGCCGGTAGGCGCTGTGATCAAAGAAATCCAAGTGCCCATCAGCCCTCGGAACCGGGCGATCTACTGCGACAAAAAAAGTACGGGCTCCGCCCGGGGCGAATACGTTCAGCTCGAGCAGTCGGGTGGATCAACCGGCGACAACGTGCATCCCACCAAGGTCGCGGGCGTGGGAATCCGGGTCTGGCGGGAAGGCGAAAGCGTGCGAACCTACTACCCGCACAACTTGCCGCTGGCGGGCGGCCAGCACGGGCAGTGGTATAGCTTGGAGGGCGGTAGTTTCATCGTCGAGCTGGTCAAGACTGCACCGGTGACCGGGTCCGGGCCGATCGCCAACAATGGGCGGTTCACCACCTACTACGTCGGAAACCAATCCGGTCGCCCGGTGCTCACGTCCACCTTCAAGGGCTCGGGCACGACCATCGTCCAACCTACCTGC
>JBOHYC010000256.1:0-8452 GCA_050737755.1 Lysobacter sp. | reverse complement strand
GGGCCGCTATACTCGACAGGTCCGGTCGGGTTTCGTGTAATTCATATCCTTGAAAATCATATGGATACGCGAATAACCTGATCCATTCTCGAATTAAACGGCGTCGCCGCATCGGCGTCCCAGAGGTTCCTGCGACGCATGCGTCTGTCCACGATCAAGCTGTCCGGCTTCAAATCCTTCGTCGACCCGACCACCCTGCACCTGCCGAGCAACATGACCGGCGTGGTCGGGCCCAACGGCTGCGGCAAGTCCAACATCATCGACGCAGTGCGCTGGGTAATGGGCGAGAGCTCGGCCAGCCGCCTGCGCGGCGACTCGCTGACCGACGTGATCTTCGCCGGCTCCTCGGCGCGCAAGCCGGTGTCGCAGGCCACGGTCGAGCTGATCTTCGACAATGCCGACCACACCATCACCGGCGAGTACGGCGCGTTCGACGAGATCTCGGTCAAGCGCCTGGTCAGCCGTGACGGCGCCAGCCAGTACTACCTCAATGGCAGCAAGTGCCGCCGGCGCGACATCACCGACCTGTTCCTCGGCACCGGCCTGGGGCCGCGCAGCTACTCGATCATCGAGCAGGGCATGATCAGCCAGATCATCGAGGCCCGGCCCGAGGACCTGCGCGTGTACCTGGAGGAGGCCGCCGGCATCTCCAAGTACAAGGAGCGCCGCAAGGAGACCGAGACCCGCATCCGCCACACCCGCGAGAACCTCGATCGTCTTGGCGACCTGCGCGAAGAAGTCGGCAAGCAGCTTGAACACCTGAAGCGCCAGGCCCGCCAGGCCGAGCAGTACCAGGCCATCCAGGCCGAACGTCGGATCAAGGACGCCGAGTGGAAGGCGCTCGAGCACCGTGCGCTCGACCAGAAGCTGCAGGCCCAGCGCGAGAAGCTGGCGCAGCAGGAAACCCGCCTGCAGCAGCTGATCGCCGAGCAGCGCGAAGCCGAACGCGAGATCGAGACCGGCCGCGTGCGCCGCGAGGAAGCCGCCGAAGCCCTCAACAAGGCGCAGGCCGAAAGCTACGAGGTCGGCGGCGCGCTGGCCCGGATCGAGCAACAGATCCAGCACCAGCGCGAGATGTCGACCCGGCTGCAGAAGGCCCGTGACGAAGCGCAGAGCGCGCTGGCGGAGATCGCCGCGCACATCGGTTCCGACCAGTCGCGACTGGACGTGCTGACCGCGGCGATCGACAACGACGAGCCGCGGCTGGAGCAGATGCAGGCCGAGGACGAGGCCCGCCAGGACGCCCTGCGCGACGCCGAGTCGGCGTTGGCCAGCTGGCAGCAGCGCTGGGACGAACACAGCCGCGCGCAGTCCGAGGCTGCCCGCGCAGCCGATGTCGAACGCACCCGGATCGAACACCTCGACCGCCAGGCGCTCGACGCGGACCGCCGCCGCGAGGCGCTGACCGGCGAGCGCACCGGACTCGATCTGACCGCGCTGGCCGAGGCGTTTGTCGGCCTTGAAGAAGAACACGAGACCCGCAAGCTGTCGCTCGACAGCCTCACCGAGACGCTGGAAACCCGCAAGGGCGATGTCGGCGGCCTGCAGGAGCAGCAGCGCGGCATGCAGTCGGAGCTGGCCGAGGTTCGCAAGCAGGCGCAGGCCGCACGTGGCCGGCTGTCGTCGCTGGAAACCCTGCAACACGCCGCACTCGGGCAGGAGCAGGGCGCTGCGCTGGACTGGCTGAGAGCGCGCGGGCTGGATTCGGCGACGCGCGTCGGCGAGACGCTGACGGTCGACGAGGGCTGGGAGAATGCGGTCGAAAGCGCGCTCGGCCAGTTGATCGAGGGCGTGCTGGTGGAGGCGCCGGAAACCCTGGTCGATGCGATCGGCGAGTTGGGGGATGGCCGGTTGGCGCTGGTCGCCGCGCAGAACGACTCCGTCGATTTCGCGCCAACTTCGCTGGCCTCGAAGGTCCGCGGCCCGCTGGCGATCCGCCGCATCCTGTCGAAGCTGCATGCCGCCGACGACCTGCAATCCGCGCGTGCGCTGCTGCCGGGCCTCGGCGATGGCGAGTCGGTCATCACCCGCGATGGCGAGCGACTCGGTGCCGGCTGGGTGCGGGTATCGCGGTCGGGTGCGGCCAAGCAGGGCGCATTGCTGCGCGAACGCGAGATCAACGCGCTGCGAGAAGAAATCGAAACCCTGCAGGCGCGCGAACAGGAACTCGAATCCGGCCTGACCCAGATGCGCGACCGCCTGCTGGCGGCCGAGCAACAGCGCGAGGACGCCCAGCGCACGCTGTACATGACCCACCGCAGCGTCTCCGAGCTGGCCGGCCAGCTGCAAAGCCAGCAGGGCCGGCTGGATTCGGCGCGCGGGCGGATCGAGAAGATCGAGGCCGAACTGGCGCAGTTGTCGGAAAGCCTCGACGGCGCCCGCGAGCAGGGGCGCGAGGCCCGCGGCCGGCAGGAAGAGGCGGTCATGCGGATGACCGAGCTGGAGGACACTCGGCAGGAACTCGATGCCGAGCGTCGTCGCCTGACCGAAGCCCGCGACCAGGCCCGCAGCATGGCCCGCGAGTCGCGCGACACCGCCCATTCGCTGGCGCTGACGCTGGAATCGCAGCGCGCCCAGATCGCCTCGCTGACCCAGGCGCTGGACCGCATGGGTGGCCAGCGTGGCCAGCTCGACACCCGGCTCGGCGAATTCGCCGCGCAGCTCGCCGACGGCGATGCGCCGGTTGTGCAACTGGAAGAGCAACGCCAGGTCGCGCTGGAACAACGCGTCCAGTCCGAACAGAAGCTGACCGCCGCACGCACCACGCTCGACGGAATCGACAACGACCTGCGCCGCTTCGAGCAGACCCGCCAACAGCGCGACGAACAGGCCCTGCAACAGCGCGAGGCGATCGGCCAGCGCCGCCTCGACCAGCAGGCGCTCGTGCTGAAGGCCGAGACCCTGAGCGCGGCGGTGGTCGAGGCCGGTTTCGTGCTCGAGGACGTGGTCAACACCCTGACCGACGACATGCAGCCGCAGGCCTGGGAACGCACCGTCAACGAGCTCGACGCCAAGCTGCGCCGGCTCGAGCCGGTCAACCTCGCCGCGATCGCCGAGCACGCCGAGGCCGCGCAACGCGCCGAATACCTCGACGCCCAGAACACCGACCTGACCAGCGCGCTGGAAACCCTCGAGGACGCGATCCGCAAGATCGACCGCGAGACCCGCGGCCGCTTCAAGGACACCTTCGACAGGGTCAACTCCGGCGTGCAGCAGCTGTACCCGCGGCTGTTCGGCGGCGGCCACGCCTACCTCGAACTCACCGGCGACGACCTGCTCGACACCGGCGTCGCGATCATGGCGCGCCCGCCGGGCAAGCGCGTGTCCAACATCTCGCTGCTGTCGGGCGGCGAGAAGGCGATGACCGCGGTGGCGCTGGTGTTCGCGATCTTCCAGCTCAACCCGGCGCCGTTCTGCCTGCTCGACGAGGTCGACGCGCCACTCGACGAAGCCAACGTCGGCCGCCTCGCGGCGATGGTCAGCGAGATGAGCGAACAGGTACAGTTCCTGTTCGTGACCCACAACAAGGCGACCATGGAAGTGGCGCAACAGTTGTCGGGCGTGACCATGCGCGAGCCGGGCGTGAGCCGCCTGGTCTCGGTCGACTTGGCCGAGGCGACCCGCCTCGTCGGCGCAGCCTGATTTTTCTCAAGGAGTAACCATGTCCGACGTGACCCTGCTGCGGATCGGAATCCTGATTGCCGGACTGATCCTGATCGCCGCGATCGTGTTCTTCGGCCGCCCGCGCAAGCCGGGGCAGGGCAAGCGCGTCGCACGTGATGGCGCACCGACCGGCGAGCGCCGGGAGCCGACACTCGGAGAGCAGCTTGAAGGTGAGCTGGGTGCCGACACCAATGCCCCGGGCGACGCCACTGCCCAGGCCGAACTGGAACTGTTCGACCGCACGCAGGACCCGGCCGCGTCCGGCGCCAACAGCGAGCTTGGTCGCCGTGTCAGCGACGAGTTCGACAAGATCGTGACCGTCTACCTGGCCGCACGCGCCGGCGAGAAACTGCATGGCCCCGACATTGTCGTCGCGGCCGAGAAGGCCGGACTGGTCTATGGCCACATGGGCGTGTTCCACCGGCTGGTCGAGCAGCATCCCGAGCGCGGTCCGGTGTTCAGCGTTGCCAACATCATGAAGCCCGGCAACTTCGACATGGCCGAGATCCAGTCGCTGGAAACCCCGGCCATCGCGTTCTTCCTGACCCTGCCGGCCCCAATGGCGGCACTGGATGCGTGGGAGACCATGCTGCCGACCGCGGAGCGCATGGCGGAATTGCTGGGTGGGCTGGTGCTGGACGAGCAGCGCGAAGTGCTCGGCCGCCAGCGCATCGGCCAGATCCGCGAAGACCTGCGCGCTTACGACCGCCAGCGCGAAGCCCCGCCGTTGAGCAAGCCGACGCGCTGGTAACTCCACCGCGCGGCTTCCGTTCCTTGTAGGAGTGGCGGCCGCATGTGGCCGCCGGTAAGTCGCGATTTCACTGACACCCGGGACCGCCGTGTGATCGCGACTTACGTCGCTCCTACAATGGCCGGCCTTACGCCCGAGTCAAACGGCGAGACCATCGTGACCGCCAACCCAGCCAACCGCATCGCTGACCTGCGCCGCCAACTTGACGACGCCAATTACCGCTACCACGTGCTCGACGACGCGGAGATCCCCGACGTCGAGTACGACCGCCTGCTGCGCGAACTGGAAGCGTTGGAGGCCGCGCACCCCGAGCTCGCCAGTCCGGATTCGCCGACCCAGCGCGTCGGCGCCGCCCCATCGGGTGCGTTCGCGTCCGTCCGCCACGCGATCCCGATGCTGTCGCTGGGTAACGCCTTCACCGGCGACGAGGTCGCCGACTTCGTCCGCCGGATAGAACAGAAACTCGGCGCCGACGCACTGGTGTTCTCGGCGGAGCCCAAGCTCGACGGTCTCGCGATCAGCCTGCGCTACGAGCATGGCCGCTTCGTCCAGGGCGCAACCCGCGGCGACGGCGCCACCGGTGAAGATGTCACCGCCAACCTGCGCACGGTCAATGCCATCCCGCTGCAACTGCGGGGACAGGGGTGGCCTGATGTGCTGGAGGTACGCGGCGAGGTGTACATGCCGCTGGCCGGCTTCAAGCGTTACAACGAACGCGCGTTGGCGGAAGGCGGCAAGGTGCTGGCCAATCCACGCAACGGCGCGGCGGGTTCGTTGCGCCAGCTCGACCCGCGGGTCACTGCGCAACGTCCACTGGCGTTCTATGCCTACGCGATCGGCAAGGTCGAGGGCGGTGAATTGCCCGACAGCCATTCCGAGACATTGCAGCAGCTGCGCCATTGGGGCCTCCCGGTCAGCACCGAAAGCGACGTGGTCGAAGGACTGCAGGGACTGCTGGACTACTACCGCCGCGTTGGCGAACGCCGCGACAGCCTGCCGTTCGACATCGATGGCGTGGTCTACAAGCTCGACGACTACGCGGCGCAGGAGGAAATGGGCTTCGTCTCGCGTGCGCCCCGCTGGGCACTCGCACACAAGTTCCCGGCGCAGGAACAGACCACTGTGGTG
Organism: Lysobacter sp.; assembly: GCA_050737755.1. Classification (GTDB taxonomy): domain Bacteria; phylum Pseudomonadota; class Gammaproteobacteria; order Xanthomonadales; family Xanthomonadaceae; genus Novilysobacter. The sequence goes on along the minus strand of JBOHYC010000256.1, from coordinate 2,910 downwards.
CAAGCCATCGAGGTCAATGTCGGCCGCACCGGCGCGGTTACGCCTTGGGTGTTGATGCAGCCGGTGCACGTCGGCGGCGTCACCGTGACCCGCGCGACATTGCACAACGCCGACCAGGTGGCGCGGCTCGACGTGCGCGTCGGCGACACCGTGATCGTGCGCCGCGCGGGCGACGTGATCCCCGAAGTCGTGCGCGTGCTGCCCGAGCAGCGCCGCCCCGGCGCGCCTGCCTGGCAGATGCCGGAGAACTGCCCGGTTTGCGGTTCCGAGATCGTGCGCGAAGAGGGCGCGGTGGTCTGGCGCTGCTCGGGCGAGTTGACCTGCGCTTCGCAGCGCAAGGAGGCGATCGGCCATTTCGCCTCGCGTCGAGCGATGGATATCGACGGCCTCGGCGAACGATTCATCGCGGCGCTGTCGGACCTCGACTACGTGCAATCGGTCGCCGACCTGTATCGACTCACCCTCGACGACCTGCTGCACATGAAGCAGCGCGCCGACGAGCGCGACGGCACCACGCCGGAGACTGTCAAGGCCGGTAAGGTCGCCACCCGCTGGGCCGAGAACCTGATCGAGGCCATCGACCACAGCCGCAGCACCACGCTGGAGCGCTTCCTGTACGCGCTCGGCATCCAGCATGTTGGCGAGAGCACGGCCAAGGCGCTCGCACTGTGGTTCGGCGACCTCGAACTGATCCGCCACCTGCCGTGGCCGATGTTCAAGCGTGTGCCCGACATCGGCGGCGAAGTCGCCCGCGCGATCGGTCATTTCCTCGACCAGCCCGGCAACCAGCAGGTGATCGACGAGCTGCTGGCGCGCGGCGTCACCATTACCGACGCCCATGCGCCGTCGCCGAAGCTGCGCGACAGCCTCGGGCTGGCACAACTGCTGATCGACCTGGAGATCCCGAAGGTCACGCCGATCCGAGCCGAACAGCTGGCGACTGCATTTCCCGCAGTTACCGGCGAGACCGACGCGACCGCCGGCCTGCGCGCCACGCAGCAGCACAACCTGGTCACCGCCGGGCTGCCGGCCGATACCGCGGCGGCGTTCGCCAACTGGCTGGAAGACGACGGCAACGCCGCCCTGTTGACCGCATCAGGGGAGGCCTTGGCGCGACTCGACGCGATCGTTCCCGCCATCGACACCGCATCGGCCGGCCCACTTGACGGCCAGACCGTCGTCCTCACCGGCACTTTGTCGGCGATGACCCGCGACGAGGCGAAGGACCGGCTGGAGGCGCTGGGCGCGAAGTCGGCCGGCAGCGTGTCCAAGAAGACCAGCTTCGTCGTCGCTGGGGAGGCCGCCGGCTCGAAGCTGGCCAAGGCCGAGGAGCTTGGCGTCGAGATATGGGACGAGGCGAAACTGCTCGACTTCCTCGGCCAGCACGAATGACCGGCACCACCCCATGTAGGAGCGACGTGAGTCGCGACCCTCTGAAGACCCGATTCCCTGCGCGTTCGCGACTCACGTCGCTCCTGCATCCATCCTCACGTCGGTCATGACCATGGACTGGCAACCGACCGCGAGCTTCGACGCCCTGCGCCTGCGGGCCGCGCTCAATGCGCGCATCCGGGGCTTCTTCGCCGAGCGAAACATCACCGAGGTCGAAACCCCGGTGATGTCGCTCGCCGGCAACACCGAGCCGAACATCGCCTCGTTCTCGCTGCAGTTCAGCGGCCACACCGACGGCGCGCCGCGTACGCGCTGGTTGCGCACCTCGCCCGAGTACCCGCTCAAACGCCTGCTCGCGGCCGGGTTCGGCGACTGTTACGAACTCGGCCGTGTGTTCCGCGATGGCGAGGCCGGTGGCCGACACAATCCCGAGTTCACCATGCTCGAGTGGTACCGCGTCGGCTGGGACCACCTGCAGCTGGTCGGGGAAACCGCGGCGCTGGTCAATGCCGCACTGGCGCTGGTCGGGCGCGAAGCGTCACTGGTCGAGGTGGTTTACCGCGACCTCTACCGCGAACAACTCGGCATCGACCCGATGACCGCCAGCGAGGAGCAACTGCGAAATGCACTCGGCGACATCACCATTGATCCCGCCGGCCTGACCCGCGACGACTGGCTCGACCTGCTGATGACCCATCGCTTGCAGCCGGAATTCCCCGGCGACCGGATGTTCGCGATCCACGACTGGCCCGCGACCCAGGCTGCGTTGGCGCGCCTGCGCCGCGATGCCGATGGCGTGCAGGTCGCCGAGCGATTCGAGCTTTACCTGGGACCGCTGGAACTGGCCAACGGCTACCACGAGCTGGCCGATGCAGCGGAGCAGGGCGCGCGCTTCGATCACGACCTGCAGCGGCGCCGGCAACGCGGGGAGGGCGCCGGTGGCGACATGCTTCCACCGCGCGACGAGCGTCTGCTCACAAGTCTGGAGGGCGGCCTGCCGGACTGCGCCGGCGTCGCCCTCGGCGTGGACCGGCTGATGATGGCGATGCTCGGAACGGACCGCATTGCTGACGTACTCGCCTTCGACTTTTCCCGAGCTTGAGCCTTTGCCTCATGTAGGAGCGACGTAAGTCGCGATTTCACTGATATCCGGGATCGCCGTGCGATCGCGACTTACGTCGCTTCTACATTGGGCCAGCCCCGGTCGCCTAGAATCATCCCCATGACCGACACCATCGATTTCGATCGCTATGACCGCATCCGCCCGATCCGCTGGACCGGCGACGCACTCGAACTGCTCGACCAGCGCAAGCTGCCTTTCGAGGTCGAATACGTCCGTTGCGAAACCAGCGAAGCCGTGGCCGAAGCGATCAATGCGTTGACGGTACGCGGTGCACCGGCAATCGGCATTGCCGCTGCCTGGGGACTGGTACTGGCCGCGCGCGATATCGAAGCGAAAGATGGTGCGGAGGCTGCGATTCTGCTCGACCCGGCAATCGCCCATCTCAATGCCGCCCG
>JBOHYC010000255.1:0-6277 GCA_050737755.1 Lysobacter sp. | reverse complement strand
CTTCTTTGCAACCGACTTCTTTGTGGCCGACTTTCTTGCTGGCCCCTTGCTGGCGGTTTTCTTCGCGACGGTCTTTTTCGCTACAGCCTTCTTCGCGACCTTCTTTGCGGGCGCCTTGCGGGTGGCGGTCTTCCGCGCGGTTTTCTTCACCGTCTTCTTGCTGACGGCGGCTTTCCGCGCGGGCGCTTTCTTTGCGGCGGTCTTTTTCGCCGCCGCCTTTTTCACGGTCGCCTTCTTCGTTGCCGCCTTTTTCGCGGTCGTCTTCTTGCTGGTTGCCTTCTTCGTGGCCATGCAGTCCTCCATCGGGGGTCAGGGACGCGCCGGCAAAGGTTCGAATGCGCGCCTTCAGGTCACGCCATCGCGCGACATGGTTTCGATATCACGCGTTGCATTTACGCGGAGTGAGCGTCAACGACCGACGGCAGGGCCGGAGCGTCCGCGGCGAAGTGTGACGCAGTACGTCATTGACGCCGATGCGCAAACCATCGGCGCCGCGGGGTTGCCCGGCATGGCATGGAATCTGCGTTGACTCCCATGCAGGCATCGGCAACCGGCGCCCTGCACGAACAGGAGACTGTCATGACCGACCTGCATTCCCACGCCAACGAGGCCGACAGCGACGACGCACTGGTCGCACGTCTATACGAACTGGCCTGCAAAGAAGACACCGGCGAGCTCGCCCGGATAGACGCGCTGGTCTACGAACGCCTGCTGCAGGCCTACGGCGACGACGACCAGGCCGCGGCCGCCTGAGGCATCAGCCGAACGACGAAGCCCTCAGCCAAACGAGGGATTCATCAGCCGCTGCATGAAAACACCGGCGATCCGCGGTTCCATCAGCAGCATGAACAGCACGCCATAGATCGCGCCTGACAGGTGCGCGTTGTGGTTGGTGTTGTCGGTGCCCTGCCGGTCCATCCAGATCGAATAGCCGACGAAGAACGCGCCATACACAATTGCCGGCACCGGCAGGAAGAACACGAAGATCAGCGACCACGGCTGCACCAAGATGAAGGCGAACAGCACCGCCGACACCGCACCCGAGGCGCCCAGGCTGCGATAGCGCGCGTCGTGCCGGTGCTGCAGGTAGGTCGGCAGGATCGCAATCACGATCGCTGACAGGTAGAACAGCAGGAACCCGATCGGCCCGATCATCGACCCAATCACCTGCTCGGCGATCCGGCCGAAGAAGAACAGCGTGATCATGTTGAATAGCAGGTGCTGCCAGTCGGCATGGATGAAGCCGTGCGTCAGCAACCGGTCGTACTGCTTCTGGCGGTCGATCGCGGGCGGCCACAGGATCAACCGATCAAGCAGCTTCGGGCGGTCGAACGCCAGCCACGAGACCAGCACGGTCACGGCGATCAGGATCAGGGTCAGCATCGGTCAGGCGGTCCTGTAGTTGTCTTGCATGGGGTAGTGCCTCGCATACATGGCGAAGGCCAGCGCCGCCACGAACGCGAACGCTGCGAAGAAGAACATCAGGAATGCATTCTCGCTGTAGCCGGTACCGGCGATGCTCGCGGTCACCGCATCGTTGCGCACCGCGGCGTTGGTGATCAGCACCCACAGGCTGCCGAAGGTGCTGGTGAGGTACCAGAACGCCATGATCACGCCCTTCATCGACTGCGTGGCCTGGCTGTAGGCGAACTCAAGCGCGGTCGCCGACACCAGTACCTCACCGAAGGTCAGCAGCGCGTAGGGCAACGTCTGCCATGCCAGCGACACTTCGTCGCCGCCGTCGATCCACAGCTGGATCACGCCGGCCGCGACCCACGCGACGCCGGAGAACGCGATGCCCCAACCCATCCGCCGCAGCGCGGTGACCTGGAAGCCCATCCGCCGCAGCGCCGGGTACAGCACGATGTTGTTGAACGGGATCAGCAGCATTACCAGCAGGGGGTTCAGCGCCTGCATCTGCGCCGGCTCCATCACCAGCCAGCTCGGCCACCACCAGCTGTCATGCGGCACCACCATCTCGCGCCCCTGGATGATCCAGGTGGAAGCCTTCTGGTCGAACAGCGACCAGAACGGCGTCACCAGCGCGAACACGATCAGCACCCGCAGCACGCCTCGGACGCTGTCGACCGACGCATCGGGATGGCGCCCACGGGCGCGATCGAGCTGCATCGAGGTACCCACACCGCCGAATGCGATCAGCACACCCAATGCCAGGCAGGCACTGATGACGAAACCGAAGTCGTCCGGCCACCAGCCCGGCGCCATGCCGCCCAGAGACAACGCCCACAACAGCAACAGGCCGACCGCGACCGCGATACCGACAGTTGCCATCACCAGTCCGGGCCGCCCCTGCCCCGGCGCGCGTGCCAGCAGCGCCGTGCGCGAGACGGACAGGAACGAATCCGGGTCGGCACCCGACGGCGGCACGTTGACGTACTGCTTGCGCCCCAGCCAGAACACGAAGGTGGCGATGAACATCAGCACGCCCGGCACGCCGAACGCCACCGACGGCCCGTAGTGACGCAGCAGCAGCGGCGCGAACAGCGAGGCGAAGAACGAGCCGAAGTTGATGATCCAGTAAAACGCGTCGAAGACGATCTTGGCCTTGTCCTTGTTGCTCTGGTCGAACTGGTCCCCGCAGAACGAGACCACCAGCGGTTTTATCCCACCCGACCCGAATGCAATCAGGAACAGGCCGCTGAAGAACCCGACGCGACTGTCCTCGAACATGGCCAGGCAGGCGTGGCCGGCGCAATAGATCAGCGAGAACCACAGGACGGTGTTGTATTTGCCGAAGAACCGGTCCGACAGCCAACCGCCCAGCAGCGGAAAAAAGTACACACCGATGACGAAGGTGTGGAACACATCCTTCGCTGCCGATTCGCGGTCGAGCCCCTCCGGGATGTACTGCAACAGCACCGAGCTGATCAGGAACGGCACCAGGATGTTGCGCATCCCGTAGAAACTGAAGCGCTCGCACGCTTCGTTGCCGATGATGTACGGGATCTGGCGGGGCAACTTGCCCGGGCGATTGAGCGTCTCGGTGGCTGTCGTCATCTACTGCGATTCTGGAAATTCCAAGGGCGCAAGCCTACCGGAAGCGCGCTGTAGGCGGACTGCCGGGTCAATCCCACCCGGACAGGCCTTCGCGATCGTAGAGCAGTGCGAACGACGGGCGCGCTTTCATCCGCTGCGCGTGTGCCGCGAGGTGCCGCCAGTTGGTCGCCGGCTGTCGGGTCCCGCGCGCCCAGCGCATCAGCATGGTGAGGTAGAAATCAATCGCGCTGACTTGCTCGCCCAGCATGTACGGGCCGTGCGCGCCCAGGTGCGCGTCGAGCCGGGCCCACGCTGCCTCCAGGCGCGATTGGGTCAGGTCCAGAGCGGCGTCGGTATTCGCCTCGCCCGCGGCTTCGGCCGGGTACCACCAGGTACGCAGCTGCGGCTGGACCATGTTGGCGAGGTGGAACATCCACTGGTAATACGCGCGGCGGCGCGGGTCGCCGGGGGCCGGCGCGAAGCCGGCATCGGGATGGACGTCGGCCAGGTGCATCAGGATCGCCGCTGCCTCGGACATCGGCTCACCGTCGATGACCAGGGTCGGCACCACGCCGGCAGGATTCAGCGCGAGGTATTCGGGCGATTTCTGCTCGCGGTTGGTGAAGTCGAGCAGTCGCAACTCGGGCGGCTGGCCCAGTTCGATCAACAACCAGTGGACCGCCATGCTGGCGGCGCCGGGCGAGTAGTAAAGGGTGTACATGCGCGGCTCCGTGTTCGAAAGGCTGACGTCGAAGCCACCAAGTCTAGGCGCAAGCCCTGCCCGCGGATGGGACGCTGTGCCCCGTCACGGATGCCGCGCCGCCGGCAATGACGTTGGTCCCGGGCCTCCGCATCGGCACGGCGTTACCATCGACCGATTCCTTGATGAGGCTTGCCGATGACCCGCACCCGCGAACTGCGTCCCGCCCTGCTCTCCACGCTGGTGGCGAGCCTGCTGCTCGCGCCCGCCCTGCCCGCTTTCGCACAGGACGCGCCGCTGAGCACCGTGTCCGAGCGCAGCGGGTTCATCCAGACCGGCCGCTACGTCGAGGTCATCGAGCTGTGCGACGCGTTCGCCGCGCGCTACCCCGATGCGGTGCGTTGCGAAACCTTCGGCACCACCCCGGAAGGTCGGCCGATGAAGTTGCTGGTGGTGTCGCAGACCGCCGCATTCACGCCCGAGGCGGCACGCGATCAAGGCCTGCCGGTGACGTTGATCCAGGGAGGCATCCACGCCGGTGAGATCGACGGCAAGGACGCCGGCTTCCTCGCCATCCGCGAGATGCTGGACGGCAAGCTGGCGCCGGGCGTGCTGGAACGGCAGGTGTTCCTGCTCGTACCGGTGTTCAACGTCGATGGCCATGAACGCTTCGGCGCGTGGAACCGGCCCAACCAGCGCGGTCCCGAGCAGATGGGCTGGCGCACCACTGCGCAGAACTACAACCTCAACCGCGGCTACGTGAAGGCAGACGCACCGGAGATGCAGGCGATGCTGGGCCTGATCAACCAGTGGGACCCGCTGGCCTACGTCGACCTGCACGTCACCGATGGCGCCAAGTTCCGCCACGACGTGTCGATCCAGGTCGAGCCGGTCAACAGCGGTGACGAGGCGTTGCGCGAGGCCGGCACGGAACTGCGCGACGCCACCATCGGCTACCTCGCCGAACAGGGCGCGCTGCCGCTGCCGTTCTATCCCTCGTTCGTGCAGGACGACAACCCGGCCTCGGGTTTCATCGATGGCGTCTCCACTCCCCGTTTCTCGCATGGCTACATGCAACTGCGCAATCGGCTCGGGATGCTGGTGGAGACGCACTCGTGGCGCGACTATCCGCACCGGGTCAAGACCACCCACGACGCGATCGTCGCGGTGCTGCAACAGGTCGCCGAACACGGCGCCGAGTGGCATGCGCTGGCGCAGGCCGCCGACAAGCGGGCAACCGGTCTGGGCGGCGGGCCGGTGGCGCTGGACTTCAAGGCCAGCGACAAGTGCCACACCATCGATTTCCTTGGCTACGCCTATACCCGTACGCCGTCAGAAATCTCCGGCGCGACCATGACCCGCTACGACGAAACCAAGCCGGAAACCTGGAAGGTACCGTTTTGCGACGACATCCACCCGTCGTTGGTGGTCGAGGCGCCGAAGGCCGGTTACCTGGTGCCGGCCGCGCACGCCGAGTGGGTCGCCGAGCGGCTCGACCGGCATGACATCGACTACCGCCGGATCGAGCAGGCAATGTCGAACGCGAAGGTCGAAACCTTCCGCGCCGATTCCGTGAAGTTCGGCCAGGCGTCGAACGAGGGCCACCAGCGGCTGGAACTGGAAGGCCAGTGGAAACCCGAGAGCCGCGACATTGCTGTCGGTGCGCTGTTCGTCCCGATCGCCCAGCCCAAATCGCGGCTGGTGATGCAGGTGTTGGAGCCGAAAGCCGGCGACTCGCTGGCCGCCTGGGGCGAGTTCAACAACGCATTCGAACGCAAGGAATACATGGAGGCCTACGTCGCCGAGGAGGTCGCCCGCGAAATGCTGGCGAAGGATCCGAAGCTGAAGGCCGCATTCGAGAAGCGGCTGCGCGAGGACGCAGAGTTCGCCGCCAGCCCACGCGCGCGGCTCGATTACTTCTATCGCCTCCATTCCTCGTGGGACGACCGCTACAACCTCTATCCCGTGCTGCGGACCGACCGCGCCCCACACTGAAGGAGACCCGGATGACCCTGCCTGCTGCCACTCCACGCCTGACCCTTTCGCTCGCGATCGTGCTGCTAGCGGTCGCCTGCCAGCCTGATGCCGGTCGCGACGCTCCGGCGCCCCCTGCACCGGCAACCACCGAGCCGGCGGCACCAACGCCTGCGCCCACCGAGGCAACCGCAACCGCCGACACCTTCCACTGGCAATGCGGCGAAGTCGGGGTCGCCTCGACCTACCTCGATGATTCCAAACACGTCGCCCTGGCCTTCTCCGGACGCGAGCTGGAATTGCCGATTGCAGTGTCCGGCTCCGGTGCGCGTTACGCCGACGACGCCGGCAACGAGTTCTGGACCAAGGGCGACAGCGGCACATTGACCCTCGCCGCCGAGGCCGGGACCGAAACCGCCAAACGCGAATGCACCCGCTCCGATCGGCCATCGCCGTGGTTCCAGGCCGCCGAACGCGGGGTCGGTTTCCGCGCCGGTGGCGGTGAGCCGGGCTGGTTCGTCGAGGTCGACCGCGGCGAGAACCCGGCATTGAACGCGACACTGGACTACGCCGACCGCACGATCGAAGTCGCGCGAACCGCCGCGC
>JBOHYC010000254.1:0-2162 GCA_050737755.1 Lysobacter sp. | reverse complement strand
GCGACATCGCCCCGGCACCCGCGGTATCCAGCCACACGGTGGCGGTGCCGCAGCGGCGGTCGATCGGGTTGCGGGTCAGCTGCAGCGCCTGCAGTTTGTCGATCTCGGCGAAGCGCCAGTGGCGGTTGATCCAGCCCTCGCGCACCGCGACCAGTTCATCGCCCAGCGCCCATGCCGCGCGCGCGGCACGCCGCCGTGCCTTGAAGGCCGACCACGGCAGCCACGCCAACAGCAGTAACCCCCAGGGTCCGCCGTTCCAGGTCAACAACGCCGCGAGTCCCAGCACCCACGGCAGTGACGGCAGCCACAAGCGCCACCATGCGGATAGCGGCAGCGGGCGCCAGTCCAATGCCGTCCAGTCCGCGCGCGGCAGCAGGTGGGTAATCAGCGCCTCGCATTGATCGGGTGTCGCGATCGGCGCGATCTCGCGCAACGCGCGTTGCTGGTTCTGCTGCCCGCCGACCGCGGTGTCGACGTCCAGCGACTGCCGCCGAAGCCAGCGGTGCAGCAGCCCCTCGTGCAGGGTCCAAGCCTGTATGCGCCGGCGGGACGCACTGGTGCGCCAGCGTGCCAGCAACCCGCGCTCCACCGTCAACCGTCGGCTGTGCTCACTGAGCCGGAAGCTGTAGTACTGCAGCAGCGCCAGCACGATCGACAACAACCGCATCAGCAACACCGCCAGCAGCGCCAGGCTGATCGCGGCGGCGGCGTATTCGGCGACGCCGAAGTGGCGTTCGCCGGCCCAGCCGAACAGCGCCTCGCCCCAGTGTTCGAACAGATTGGGAATCAACTCGCGGTTGATCTGGGAGACGCCGCCGAACGCCGCCGCGACGAGGATCAGCCCGCGATTGGACACCAGTCCGAGCCGAAGCACTTCGCCCGGGGACAGTTCCAGCAGCGTGTCGGACGTGGTGGTTGCGGCTGGCGTCGTGGAACCCTCAACCGCCCGGCCGCGTTGCCGCACCAGTGTCTCCAGCGCCAGTGCGTCCTCAAGCTTGAGCACGCGCATCTCGGCCTCGGGCTTCTTGCCACCGGCCGACTCCAGTCGCACCTCGGCGACCCCGAACACCCGGTGCAGCATCGATTGCTGCAAGGCGACGTTGTGGATGCGGGCGAACGGGATCACCCGCAGGCTGCGTTCCAGCAAGCCGCTGCGCACCACCAGCGCGTCATCGACCACGCCGTAGCGGTAGGTGAAGTACTGCCACAGCGAGACCAGTGCCAGCACGCCGACACCGATCAGGGGCCACAGCTCGTTGCGGTCACCCTGGCCGAACACCAGCAGTGCCAGCAGCGGCACGATGAACTGCTTGAGCTGCGCCAGCAGCACGAACAGCCACGACATCGGGTGCAGGCGGCGCTCGGCGTCGGCTGCGTTCGTGGCGGACGGCGCGGATGGTGCCGCGGGATCGGCCTCAGTCATCGTCATCGTGGTCGATCTGGCGGCCGAGACGGTCGCGCAGGCGCTCGGCATCGGCGGCATCCAGGTTGGGCACGGTCACGGCGCCATGGCGGGTGCCGGCGGTGTGCACGACCAGCGTCGCCAACGCGCGGCCGCGCTGCAGCGGGCCATGCTTGAGATCGAGATGCTGGACCCGACTGGCCGGGACCCGGGTCTCGCGTTGCCACAGTCGGCCGCGACGCACCGCCAGGCCCTGGTCGTCGAGTCGCCAGAACGTATGCCGGTACTGTTTGAGGCCGAGCCACAGGCCGAAGAACGCACCCACCAGCGCACCCCCCGCAGCGCCGGGAATCGGTCCGGCGATCGGCGATTGGAAGAACGCGGCGGCGCCGGTCAACAGCCCGGCCAGGCCAAGGATCGGCATCGTGCCCGCGAGGAACAATGCCCGCGAACGCGGCGGCAACGGTTGCCACGCCGATGGGTCGAACGGCTCGGCCGACTCGACCGGATTGGCTGTCGGGATTGGGTCCACGCGATTTCCCTGGTGTTCGTGCGTTGGCCGGATACACCCGCCCGCGTCAGCGGCGGTAGCAGGTCGGCCAGTACGGGTTGTCCTCGCCGCGCCCCGAAGGCCGCAGCGAAAAGCGTTTGTAGGTCCATTGATACTGCGACGGGTCGCGCCGGGCAACGCGCTCGATCGCCGCGTTGAGTGCGGTGACACTGGCCCGCGGGTCGGGATCGGCGATTTCCGCCGGAGTCG
>JBOHYC010000253.1:0-10646 GCA_050737755.1 Lysobacter sp. | reverse complement strand
CATCTCTTGGCCAGTGTCTAGGTCGGAAAAGTCTTGCCTGGAGTGGGGCTCCGTCGCAGCACGCAATTGCATGCCATCGCCCATTGCGTTCCTGATACGTCACCATCCGTACGCGCTTTCTGTCTGGCGTACCAAGGGTGCGGTGTGAAGCGAGCGGGAAAAGCGCGCGTTTTCAGGCTATCCCGGGCGATTACTGACAGGGATAAAACGATTGCAATCAAGTAATTGCGTTACAGCAAAGCTTCATGTACTGTCCGTCGCCCCGATGATGGACTGGACGGACACGCATTGCCGGGTGTTCCACCGCCTGCTCGCGCCGCACGCGCGGCTGTACACCGAGATGGTCCACGCCAACGCGGTAATCCACGGCGATCGCGCGCGTTTGCTGGCGATGGATCCGGTCGAGCACCCGGTCGCGCTGCAGCTTGGCGGCAGCGAGCCCGAGCTGTTGGCGCAGGCCGCGCGGATCGGCGCCGACACCGGCTTCGACGAGATCAACCTCAATTGCGGCTGTCCGTCCGACCGGGTCCAGGCCGGACGTTTCGGCGCCTGCCTGATGCGCGAGCCGGCGCTGGTCGCCGCGTCGGTCAAGGCGATGGTTGCGGCCTGCGACGTGCCGGTCACGGTCAAGTGCCGCCTCGGGGTCGATGACGACCACGACTACGATCGCTTCCGCGCTTTCATCGACGAGGTCGCCGATGCCGGCTGCGCGATGTTCGTGGTGCACGCGCGCAATGCCTGGCTGCAGGGGCTGTCGCCGAAAGAGAACCGCGAGGTGCCGCCGCTGCGCTACGACTGGGCGTACCGGCTCAAGAGCGAGCGCCCGGACCTGCAGGTAATCGTCAACGGCGGCATCAACGACGCGGCTGAGGCGGGCGCGCACCTGAATCACGTCGACGGCGCGATGCTCGGGCGCGCGGCGTATCACGATCCTTATCTGTTGCATCGGCTCGACGTCGACTGGTTCGGCGGCGTGCAACGCCCGCGCGCCGAGTTGCTGCGCGCGTTGCGCCCCTACGTCGGGTTGCAACTGGAGCGCGGCGTGTTCCTCAAGCACATCACCCGCCACCTGCTCGGCCTGTTCGCCAACCAGCGCGGAGGCCGTGCCTTCCGCCAGGTGCTCAGCGAGGGCGCGCACAAGCCCGGTGCCGACTGGAGCCTGGTCGAGCGCGCACTGGCGATCACCGAGTCGTTCCAGTCCGATGTCGTAGATGCGACAACCTGACTCCACCCGTACCCGCAAGGACCGCACATGTTGACCCGCGACACCGCCGCCTTCCTCGACCACGCCCGCACGCTCGACACCGACTTCGGTCCCGCGACCGCACGCGCCGCCTTCATGGTCGCGCCCGATGGTTTCCGCCTCGCAGAGCAGTCCGCCGCCGATAACCACTACATGGCCGACGCCGACGGGTTCAACGCCGCCCGCGCCTCGGCCCAGCACCGCGACCTGCAGCGCGCGTTCGCCGAGGTCATCCCGACCATCTGTTTCGCCGGGGATCCGGAAACCCCGGATGCGCTGTTCCCCAACAACGTGTTCGCGACCGCGGCTGGCCGCTACGTGGTCGGTCGCATGCGTCACCCGGTGCGCCAACGCGAGGCGACGCGCGACGACATCCGCGGCTTCTTCGGTGGCGTGCTCGACTATGCCGAGATCGACCTGTCGACCCAGCCGCACCCGTGCGAGCTGACCGGCGCGCTGGTGATCGACCGCGCCCGCGGCCTCGGATTCGCGGGTCTGTCCGAGCGTTGCGACGAGGAGGGCGCGCGACTGATGCACGAGGCGCTGGGTCTGCGCGCAACGCTGCTGTTCGACCTCGCCGACGGCGAATACCACACCAACGTGGTGCTGGCGGTGCTCGCCGGCCGCGCTGCGCTGGTGTGCCCGAAGGGGATTGCCGACCCGGCGGTGGTCGAGGCGATCGCCGCCCTGTACGCGCCGCACGCGGTGATGCTGTCGACGGCCGAACACACCGCGTTCGCCGGCAACGCGATCGCGCTGTCGGGGGACGTGGTCTGGATGAGCGCGGCCGCCGGCCGCGCGCTGACTGCCGCCAACCGAGATGCCCTGGCCAACGCCGGTTTCGAGGTTCGTACCGTCGAACTGGATGCGATCGAGGCGGGTGGCGGGTCGCTGCGGTGCTGCGTCGGCGAGATTTACTGAAGCTGCGCGAGAGGGCTTGCCAAGCCGACGCGATACCGGCTGAATGGAGGCCATGATGTGAAGAAAAAGTTCAGATCGGATTCACCGCCTCATTCCGACAATGCTGCATCGTCGCTGCGCTGGCTCCCGGAGCCGCGTGGGGACTTCCTTTCGTCTTTGTGAGCGTCATGCAGACCCGTCCCGCCGCCGTCGCCATTTCGCTTCTGCTGTTCACCACCGTCACGGTGGTGGCCGGCGACGCGATGGCGCAGCGCACCCGGTCCGATTCGCGCGAGTCCGACCGCAGCCTGGTCGAGCGTCGCACCGACCGTGGCCACGCCGGTCATCGCGACGAGCGCAGCGACGATCACAACGCGCTGTCCGACGCCGTCCGCCGGGTCGAGCGCCGCACCGGTGGCCAGGTGTTGAGCGCCGAGCGCGTGCCTTACGATGGCCGGGACATCAACCGGGTCAAGGTCGTCGACGCCAGCGGCCGCGTCCGCGTGTACGTCGACGACCCGCGCAACCGCGCCGTGCGCAACGACACGCAGTCGCGTCCGCGTCGTACACGCGACGACGACAACTGAACCGCCACTCTTCACTCGATGGCCCCTGTTCAGGGCCGACCGAGCCGCACAAGGAGTACCCATGCGAATCCTGCTGGTGGAAGACGAAGCGCCGTTGCGCGAAACCCTCGCTGCACGCCTGAAGCGCGAAGGCTTCGCCGTCGATGCGGCGCAGGACGGTGAGGAGGGCCTGTACATGGGCCGCGAGGTGCCGTTCGACCTGGGCATCATCGACCTCGGCCTGCCGAAGATGTCCGGCATGGAGCTCATCAAGGCGTTGCGCGAGGAAGGCAAGAAATTCCCGGTGCTGATCCTGACCGCGCGCTCGAGCTGGCAGGACAAGGTCGAGGGCCTCAAGCAGGGCGCAGACGACTATCTGGTCAAGCCCTTCCACGTCGAGGAGCTGCTGGCCCGGCTCAACGCGCTGGTTCGCCGCGCCGCAGGTTGGAGCAAGCCCACGCTGGAGTGCGGGCCGGTGATGCTCGACCTTGCCGCGCAAACGGTCAGCGTCAACGGCAGCAACGTCGACCTCACCAGCTACGAATACAAGGTGCTCGAGTACCTGATGATGCACGCTGGCGAGCTGGTCTCGAAGGCCGATTTGACCGAGCACATCTACCAGCAGGACTTCGACCGCGATTCCAACGTGCTGGAGGTCTTCATCGGCCGCCTTCGCAAGAAGCTCGATCCCGAAGGCACGATGAAGCCGATCGAGACCGTGCGTGGCCGAGGCTACCGGTTTGCCATCCCGCGCAGCGGGGACTGAGCATCCGCGCCGCGACGCCCGCACCATTGACGGTAGCGGCGTCCCGGACGGCCGCGCCGCATGAGCTGGGGACAGCCGCGATCATTGCAGGCACGCCAGTTGCTGGCTGCCAGCATCGGCCTGGTCGCGTTCCTGGCGCTGGCCGGCTACGCGCTTGACCGCGCATTTCTCGAAACCGCCGAGAGCAACCTCTACCAGCGCATGAGCAGCTACGCGGCCGCGTATGCCGACAGCGAGTTCGCCCGCGACGGCACCTTCGTGCCGCCCTACATGCCGCCGGACCCGCGATTCGACCGGCCCGGCAGCGGACTCTATGCGGAAATCGTGTTGCCCAACGGGCACTGGGATTCCACCTCGTCGATCGGTCCGGTGCTGCCCGACGGAAAACTGCTCGAGGCCCCGGTGGAAACCTTCGAGGGACCGCTGGATATCACCGAGATCAACGGCCAGGTCGGGCAGGCCTACCGCTACGGCCGTGGGCTGATCTATGTCGGCGGTGACGATCCGGATTCCGAATTCCCGTACACGATCTACATCCTCGAAGACACCACCGCGCTGAGCCGCCAAGTGGAGGTCTTCCGCGAAGCGCTGTGGCGCTATCTCGGTGGCGCCGGCCTGATCCTGCTGTTGCTGCAGGGCCTGATCCTGCGCTGGAGCCTGCGCCCGCTGCGCCGGGTGATCGAGGAACTCAAGCGCGTCCAGCGCGGCGTCACCTCGCGCATGAGCGAGCGCCACCCGCGCGAGTTGGAACCGCTGGCCGAGAGCATCAACGCCTTCATCGAAATCGAGCGCGAGAACCTCGACCAGCAACGCAACACCCTGGCCGACCTCGCACACAGTTTGAAGACGCCGTTGGCGGTGCTGCGCGCACGGCTCGACGACGACGTGC
The DNA here is from genome assembly GCA_050737755.1 of Lysobacter sp. Classification (GTDB taxonomy): domain Bacteria; phylum Pseudomonadota; class Gammaproteobacteria; order Xanthomonadales; family Xanthomonadaceae; genus Novilysobacter. The sequence continues at coordinate 6,282 of JBOHYC010000253.1, read as the reverse complement.
CGGAAGCCGAGCTGCGCGAGGACGTCGACCTGCAACTGCGCCGCATGAACGACCTGGTGTCGTACCAGCTGGCGCGTGCCGCCTCCAGCGGCCACGCGTTGTTCTCGGTGCCGATCGACATCGAACCGCACGCCGAGCAACTCGTCCGCAGCCTGGAAAAGGTCTACGCCAGCAAGGGCGTGCTGTGCGAGTTCGACATCAGCGAAGGCGTGCAATTCCTCGGTGAACCCGGAGACCTGCAAGAGTTGCTCGGCAACCTGTTGGAGAACGCGTTCAAGTGGGCCAATTCACGGGTGCTGCTGACCGTCCGCCCCGGCGAGACCGCTCCGAACCGGCGGCCGGGCCTGCTGATCGCGGTTGACGACGATGGCCCCGGGATCCCGCCGGAGAAGGTCGCGCTGGTGTTGCAACGTGGCGTGCGCGGCGACGAGCGGGTGCAGGGCCACGGCATTGGCCTGTCGATCGTGCAGGACCTGGTCCGTGCTTATCGCGGCGTGCTGGATGTGCGCGCGTCGGAGGAGTTGGGCGGGGCGCGCTTCGAAGTGCAGTTGCCCCCGCGGTTGTAGGCCTGCCGTTTTTGTAGGAGCGACGTAAGTCGCGATTGCACGGCGAATCCGGGCATCAGTGAAATCGCGACTTACGCAGCTCCTACAACGACGCTTCCCCGAAAGGGGACGCTCCGTAAAAGCGCACCAGCTGCGCCGCGACCGCCGGCATCACGGCCTGCAACGTCGCCGGGTCGCTGAAGTGGTACTCGGTCACCACCGCGAAGAATTCCTCCGGTGCCTCGGCGGCATACGGGTCGATCGCGGTGGTCTCACCGCGCTCGACCTGCGCCACCAGCGCGTCGAACGCCTGCTGGAAGTCGCGCGCCCACTCACGCTGCCACGCCCGCGGCAGCGGCGGGGTGCCGTCGAGCAGGCCATCGAGCACGTCGAGCTTGTGCGCGATCTCGTGCGCGGCCACACAGAATCCCTCGCGCGGATTCGCGCAGTCGGATCGCACGTCGGCCCACGACAGGATCACCGGGCCGGCGTCCCAGGCTTCGCCAATCAGCTCGTCATCCCACTCGTGCAGCACGCCGGCGGCGTCGACGTGGCTGCGCTGCACCCGGAACGCGTCCGGATAGACGATCAGTTGCGACCAGCCGTGCAGGCCCTGCTCGCCAAACTCCAGCAACGGCAGGCAGCAGACCGCGGCCAGCAGGGTGCGCTGGTGCGGGTCGAGTTGCAGCCCGCCCACCGGGGTGATGGTTTTCTGTTGCAGGAACAGTGCGGTGAGCGTGCGCAGCCGCGCGTCGCGTTCCGGGTCAAGCGACGCCAGCCATGGCAGATCGCGCCGGGTGTCGGCCCAGACGCCGGGGTCGATCGCATGGGGAGAGGGTCGTCGGCGGCGAAACAGGCCGAACAAGACGGGTCGGTGCCTGCGCCGGCCCGTGCCGGGTCAGCGGAACATGCCCGGCAGGAAGCTGTGCCAGCGCGGTGAACTCAGGCGGCTCGGCGCATCGCTGTGGATGCTCGGCTTGACCTCGGTCGAACGCGCCGGGGTCGCGGCGGGCGTGCCTTCAATCGCCTTGCTGTCGGCCGTGACGGTCTTGGCGTCAGAGCATGCGCCGCTGTTGGGGGAGCTCAATTTGACCTCGCGCGCAACCGCAGTCGCGCTCGATACGGCGATCAGCAGGCACAGGCAGAGTCGCAGCATGGGAGTTCTCGCCTGCCGGGACGGCGCCCCGGCCAGCTCTTGACTATAACGCAACCCGGGTGGCCGGGTTGGACAACGGATTTTGCAGTGCGGCCCGGGCCTGCCGCGGCGGTCGCGCATAATCGAGACCATGCCAGATCCCCGCTTCGCACCGACCGCCCCTGCTTCGATCGCCAGCCCGCGCCCAGTCAGGTTCGAGCTCGACGGGATGGCCCGCTGATGGACGATCGCGCCCTGCTGATGCGGCTGGCCAAGGGACCGGCGACCGGCGAAGCCTTGGCCGAAGCCGGTGGCCAGTCCCGGGCGGCCATCTGGAAGCGGATCGAGGCGTTGCGCGAGGCCGGCGTCGTAATCGAAGCCAAGGCCGGCCGCGGCTATGCGCTGGCGCAACCGCTGGAGCTGCTCGACAGCGATGCAATCGCGTCCGCCCTGCCACCGCCCGTGCGCGCCCGTGCCGCCACGGTGGAGGTTGCCTGGACTGTGGATTCGACCAACAGCGAGCTGTTGCGCCGGCCCAGCGCAGCCGATGGCGCCGCGACCATCCTGCTGGCCGAGCGCCAGACCGGCGGCCGTGGGCGACGCGGGCGCGAATGGGCCTCGCCGCTGGCGGCGCACGTGTACCTCTCGTTGTCGCGCAGCTTCGACGGCGGGCTTGCGCGGCTCGGCGGGCTCAGCCTGGTCGCGGGCATCGCCAGCGTCGAGGCGTTGCACGCTGCGGGTTTCACCGCAGTGCGGCTGAAGTGGCCCAACGACCTGGTTGTGCCGGGTCCGGACGGAGGCCTGCACAAGCTCGGCGGCCTGCTGGTCGAGGGCGGCGGCGAGCACGCCGGGCCGGTGCGCGCCGTGATCGGGCTCGGCCTCAATGTAAGGATGCCAGCGGCGTTCGCGGCGCGGATCGACCAACCCTGGTGCGATCTCGCTGGCCTCGTCGATGCGTCGCCTTCGCGCAACGCATTGGTCGCCACCCTGCTGTCGCGCTGGCTGCCGGCGCTCGATGAATTCGATGCGGCCGGGCTGACGCCCTTCCTGCCGCGTTACGCCGCGCTCGACGCGCTTGCCGGGCAGGCGGTCGTCGTGCGTGGCGACCGTGAGGCGTTGACTGGAACCGCGCTGGGCCTCGCCCCGGACGGCGCGTTGCAGGTGCGCCTGGACGAGGGCGGAGAGCGCAGCTTCCATTCCGGCGAAGTCAGCGTGCGGCGCGCCGGGGCGACGGCATGAGCCGCTGGGTATTCGACCTCGGCAACACCCGGCTTAAGGCCGCGCCGCTGGATGCGCAGGGCTGCGTCGGCGAGGTCGTGGCGATCACGCATCGCGCCGCCGATTTCGATGCCGAACTGGCGCGCCAGCTACCGCGATCGATCGATGTCGCCTACCTCGCCAGTGTCGCCGCGGACGAGATCCGTATCGCCGTCCTGCAGGCGCTCGCCACCCGATGCCAGCGAATCGCCCTCGCGCGCACGAGCCGGCGCTGGGACGGGCTGCGGATCGCATACGCGGAGCCGTCGCGGCTCGGTGTCGATCGCTTCCTCGCAATGCTCGCCGTCCACGCCGCGGATACCGGCCCGGCACTGGTCTGTGGCGTCGGCACCGCGTTGACGATCGACATGCTGGATGCCGACGGCCAACACCGTGGTGGCCGCATCGCACCGTCGCCGACGCTGATGCGCGAGGCGTTGCACCGACGCGCAGCGCAGCTCCCGGTCGAAGGCGGTCGCTACCGCGAGTTCGCCGATGACACCGTCGATGCGCTGGCGTCGGGCTGCGACGGCGCGGCGCTCGGACTGATCGAGCGGAGCCTGACCGAGGCCGGGCGCGAGCTGGGCAGGGCGCCGACGCTGGTCCTGCATGGTGGGGGTGCGCCAGGCCTGGTGGACCGCCTGCCGTCGGCACGACTGGTGCCGACGCTGGTGCTCGATGGGCTCGCACATTGGGCCGCCTTCGACGGGCGTGGGTGAGGCGGGCTGTCCTACAATCGCCGCCATGCTGATCCGCGCCCTCATCGTATTGCTGCTGGTGATCAATCTCGGCGTGGCCCTGTGGTGGGGGCTGCGACCGGCGCCATCGGCTCCGTCATTGTCGTCGCCGGTGCCCGGCGTCGAGAGCCTGCAACTCGTGACCGAAAGCGAGGCCAGCTCCGGCACTGCAGTGGCGCCGGTAGCACCGGTCGAGCAGGAAGTCAGCCAGTGCGCCAGCTTCGGCCCGTTCAAGGACACCTCGGAGCTGCAGCAGGCGCAGGGCAGCCTGGGATCGCTCGTGCTGCAGTCGCGGACGCGACGCGAGTACAGCGGCACGCCGCGTAACTGGAAGGTATTTCTGCCGCCGTTCGACAGCATGGAACAGACCGAAGCCACTGCCGAGCGGGTGGCTGCGGCCGGGCTCAAGGATTATTTCGTGGTCCGCGACGGCGATGACGCCCGTTCACTCGCCCTCGGCCTGTACGGCAACGAGGCATCCGCGAACGAGCGGCTGGCGACGCTGTCCGCGGCCGGATTCAAGGCGGAGCTGGCGCCCGTGGGGGCCGGTCCGGCCGAGCACTGGCTCGATGTTGGCGCGGCGGCGGGCTTCGATATCGAAGCCGCCCGTGACCGCGCCGGTGCCGAACGCGCCGAGCCGATCGACTGCGATCGCTTCGCGCCGGCCGCCGCCGCCGACCCACGTTAGAATGGGCGTTTCGCCGGCTTAGCTCAGTTGGTAGAGCAACCGCCTTGTAAGCGGTAGGTCGTCAGTTCGACTCTGACAGCCGGCACCACGTCAAGGAGACGCCCATGAGCCGCACGTACCCACCTGTCTCGATCATCGGCGCGCCGACCGACATCGGCGCCGGGGACCGCGGGGCGCGGCTGGGGCCGGAAGCCCTGCGCATCGCCGGACTCGGCGAAGCGCTCACCGCGCGCGGCGTCGATGTACTCGACCGCGGCAACCTGGGTGGCCCGCGCAACCCATGGCAACCGCCGGTCGATGGCTTCCGTCATCTGCCCGAAGTCACCGAGTGGAACCGCGTGGTGATGGAGGCGATGCACGCCGAACTCAGCGGCGGCCGGATGCCGATCCTGCTCGGTGGCGACCATTGCCTCGGCCTCGGTTCGATCACCGGCGTCGCCCGCTACTGCCGCGAGGCCGGCAAGAAGCTGCGCGTGCTGTGGCTCGATGCCCACGCCGACTTCAACACCAGCGACGTTACCCCGTCCGGCAACATCCACGGCATGCCGGTGGCCTGCCTGTGCGGCCTCGGCCCACACGCGTTGACCCACCTTGGCGGCGACGCCCCGGCGATAACCCCCGACGTGGTGCGGCAGATCGGCATCCGCTCGGTCGACGAGGGCGAGAAGAAACTGGTCAAGCAGCACGGCCTCGACGTCTACGACATGCGCTACATCGACGAGGTCGGCATGAAGCGGGTGATGGAGGAGGCACTGGAGGGTATGGACGACAACACCCACCTGCACGTCAGCTTCGATGTCGATTTCCTGGACCCCAGCGTCGCGCCGGGCGTCGGCACCACCGTGCCGGGCGGACCGAACTACCGCGAGGCGCAGTTGTGCATGGAAATGATCGCCGACAGCGGACGCATGGCCTCGCTCGACATCATGGAACTCAACCCGATCCTCGACCGCGACAACGCCACCGCACTGGTCGCGATCGACCTGGTCGAAAGCCTGTTCGGCAAGTCGACCCTGATGCGCGACTGACGACGCGACGCTGAACGGGACTTTGGCGGATGCACATCGGCTTCACGCGGCTTCACGCGATGATGCGTCCACGGTCGTGCAACCCAGCGCTGCACGTCCTACATCCGCAAGCCCATGTTCGAGGAGATACCCATGAAGCGTCTGGTCTTTTTGATGTTGCTGTCCCTGTTTTCCGCGAGCACCCTGACCGCCTGCAACACCATGGCCGGTGTCGGTGAAGACGTCGGAGCCGCTGGCGACAAGATTGAATCCGAGGCCGAAGGCCACCTGGATTGCGACAAGTCGGACCAGTGCTGATTCGCGCAAGTAGTCGCTGAAGAAAAGGCCGGAGCAATCCGGCCTTTTTTATTGTTCAATGCGACGGTTTTATTGCAACGGCTTCGTCCGCCGCTAACGCAATCGTGACTGGATTTGAATGCCATGCCTGCGAAGCTGGGCGCGTGGTGCAGATGCATCGCGACTCCCCCGCAACGAGAGGACACGCATATGAACAACGACATTATTGCCGGCAAGTGGACCCAACTGAAGGGCAAGGCCCAGGCCAAGTGGGGCGACCTCACGGACGACGATTTCGACATAGCCGAGGGCAACGCCGAGTACCTCTCGGGCAAACTGCAGGAACGCTACGGCTGGAACCGCGACCGTGCCGAACAGGAAGTACGTGATTTCGGACAGACCTTGAGCTGATCACAGCTCCGGGCGCCGCACGGCGCACGGTATCCAGCGGGCCGACCCAGTCGGCCCGCTTTGCGTTCGGCGATACGAGGCGCAGCAACGCGAGAGGTAGACTGGCTGGCCCACCTGCAAGAATCCGCGTCAATGCAATCCACCCGCATCCTTACCGGCATCACCACTTCGGGCACCCCGCACCTGGGCAACTACGTCGGGGCGA
>JBOHYC010000252.1:0-3668 GCA_050737755.1 Lysobacter sp. | reverse complement strand
AGGCGCAGGACTACATCGGCCTGTACTTCAGCCGCTACCCGGGCGTGCGCGAGTTCATGGACAACACCCGCCAGCAGGCACGCGACCGCGGTTACGTGGAGACCGTGTTCGGCCGCCGGCTGTACCTCGACAACATCCACGCCCGCAACCAGGGCCTGCGCGCGGGCGCCGAGCGCGCCGCGATCAACGCGCCGATGCAGGGCACCGCGGCCGACATCATCAAGCGCGCGATGATCGAGGTCGACGCGTGGCTGGCGACCCAGCGAAGCGCCGACGGCAGCGGCCCGGCGCAGATGATCCTGCAGGTCCACGATGAACTGGTTTTCGAGGCCGATGCGGGCTTCGTCGACACGTTGCTGGCGGAAGTCGGCACCCGGATGGTCGGCGCGGCGCAGCTGCGGGTGCCGCTGGTGGTGGATAGCGGGGTGGGGTTCAATTGGGATGAAGCCCATTGATTCCGGGCGTTACCCGAGGCCGCTGATGGCCGCGAGGCGCGATTGAGGGGGTCAACTGCGGCAGAAGTTGTCCTTCGGTGGCACAATCTCGCAAACAGGACTCGGAGTGGGTTGTTAACGTCACGTTAGCCGAAGTTGGCGCTCTGAATCCCTACTGAATCCAACAAATAATTAACCCCGATCTTCACGATCCATCCATGTGCGGGATGGTCATATAGCCCTCGACAGATGCAACGTCTGTCGATGATCTCTCCCTCCCCTGGAGTGATCCCGGAGCGAAGACCCCTCCCCAGGTCCCGCTCCACCAGCCCCGCCGGCCCCCCCTGCCTGCGGGGCTTTTTATTGCCTGCGATTTGGCGGAAGTGGATGGATTGCTGGTGTGCAAGCGGGTGCGCTGGCTTCGGCTGGAGCGTCGCCCTGGACGGGGTGCTGCTTCCCGGCTCGGTCGGCCATCCATGGCCGACTCGCCGGCCGCGGACATCCATGTCCGCTGTGCGCAGCACCCCGCCCAGGACGCCGCGTCGCTATCTGACTGGCACCAGCTTTCTGTAGGAGCGACGTAAGTCGCGATCGGAAATCGTGGGTCGGTCGACTCGACGATCGCTGCCGAAATCGCCTTACGACAATTCCGCCAACCAGTCGCGAGGCCGCAGGTAGTCCGCCAACCGCGCCTCGTCGCTACCGGGCTCGGGTTCGAAGCGATACTCCCAGCGCGCCAGCGGCGGCAGGCTCATGAGGATCGACTCGGTGCGTCCGCCCGACTGCAGGCCGAAGTGGGTGCCGCGGTCGAGCACCAGGTTGAACTCGACATAGCGTCCGCGGCGGTACAGCTGGAACTGCCGCTCGCGCTCACCATATTGGATGTCCCTGCGACGCCCGACTATCGGCAGGTACGCGTCGAGGAATCCGTCGCCGACGGCGCACATGTAGCCGAAGTCGGCGTCGAAATCACCTTGCAGGTCGTCGAAGAACAACCCGCCCACGCCCCGGGTCTCGTCGCGGTGCTTGAGGAAGAAGTACTCGTCGCACCAGCGCTTGTGCGCGTCGTAGCGCGCCTGCCCGCCGAAGGGTTCGCACAGCTCGCGCGCGGTGCGGTGCCAGTGCAGCACGTCCTCGTCGAACGGGTAGAACGGGGTCAGGTCGAAGCCGCCGCCGAACCACCAGGCGACGGTCTTGCCGTCGCGTTCGGCGTGGAAGTGGCGGACGTTGGCGTGGGTGGTCGGCAGGTACGGGTTGCGTGGGTGGAACACCAGCGACACGCCGACTGCGCGCCAGGAGGCGCCGACCAGTTCGGGGCGGTTGGCGGTGGCGGACGGCGGCAGTTTGGTGCCGGAGACGTCGGAGAAACCGATGCCGGCCTGCTCGAACACCGCGCCGTCGCGCAGGATGCGGGTACGGCCGCCGCCGTCGGCGAGGCCGCTGGTGTTGCCGGTGGCGCTGCGTTCCCAGCGGTCCTCGATGAAGCGGGCGCCGCCGTCGGCGTCCTCGATGGCGGTGCAGATGCGGTCCTGCAGGCCGGTGAGGTAGTCGCGGACGCGGGCGAAGTCGGTATCGGTGTTGCTCATGCCGCGGATTCTACCGGGCGGGGCGGTGGCGGCGGCCCGGTAGCGCTGCGATGTCGCGCTTGGCTGACCTGCGTCAAGCGGCGACTGGGTTTGTGTAGGAGCGACGTCAGTCGCGAATTCCTCGCCGCCTCATGGGGTCAGAGGGTCGCGACTTACGTCGCTCCTACATAGAGCGGCTAGCCGGCTCCCGAACTCATTCTTCCGTGGAAGAGCCGCCCGGCTTCAGGCTCTCTTCGAACAATTCGAAGATCCGGCGGTACTCGTCGTACCAGCTGTCGGGGTGCACGAAGCCGTGCCGCTCCAGCGGGTACGAGGCCAGTTCCCAGTTGTCCTTGCGCAGTTCGATGAGCTTCTGCGCGAGCATCACCGAGTCCTTGTAGAACACGTTGTTGTCCATCATCCCGTGCGCGATCAGCAGGTTGTCCTGCAGGCCGGCCGCGTACTCGATCGGCGATGACTTCAGGTACGCCTCCGGGTCGATTTCCGGGGTGTTGAGGATGTTGGAGGTGTACTCGTGGTTGTACTGCGACCAGTCGGTGACCGGTCGCAGCGCGGCGCCGGCCTTGAACGTACCCGGCTCCTTGAACAGCGCCATGAAGGTCATGAAGCCGCCGTAACTGCCGCCGTAGATGCCGGCGCGGTCGACGTCGCCCTGCTTGTTGGCGCCGAGCCATGCGAGACCATCGAGATAGTCCTGCAATTCCGGCGTGCCCATCTGCCGGTAGATCGCGGTGCGCCAGTCGCGCCCGTAGCCTTCGGACGCGCGGTAGTCGAGGTCGAGCACGACGTAGCCGTGCTGCACCAGCAGGTTGTGGAACATCTGCTCGCGGAAGTAGACGGGGTAGCGGTCGTGCACGTTCTGCAGGTAACCGGCGCCGTGGACGAACATCACCACCGGGTATTCACGGCCCGGTTCCATCGTCGTAGGACCGTAGTACTTGCCCCAGACAGTGCCGGCGCCATCGCTCGACGGAATCTGCACGATTTCCGGCTGGATCCACTGGCGTGACTTGAACTCCGCGCTGCGGGTGTCGGTCAGCAACGCGGTTTCCTCGCCGCGAGTGTCGACCACCGCCAACTGCGTCGGCAGGTAGCTGTCGGAATGGCTGACCAGGAGCTTGGAACCATCCGGCGACAACGCGAAACCTTCGACGCCATCAAGTGCGGTGACCTCGCGCACGTCGCCGCCATTGCGGTCGACCGCGCAGACCTCGTAGTCGCCCGGCCAGTCGCGGTTGCAGACGAAGAAGAACGTGCGGCCATCGGCGCCGAGCACCGGCGACGAGGCTTCCCAATTACCGGAGCTCAGTGCGCGCGGCGCGCCTTCACCGTCGGCGATGTAGAGGTGCGAGTAACCGCTCTGTTCCGACAGCAGCCACAGCGCGCCGTCGGCGGTCCAGCCGAAGTCGTTGTAGTTCCAGTTGATCCAGGCATCGTCGTGCAGGCGATGGCGTACCGACAGCGCAGCCGCGTCGACCTGACCGGCCTGCGGGCTGACGGTGGCGATCCAGCGGTCCTTGTTGTCGACCGCGCGCAGCAGCACTGCGGCGCTGCTGCCATCGGCGCGCCAGTGGATCGCCGGACTGCCGCCGCCCTCGCTTTCGACCCGCACCGCGCGGTCGCCCTTGAGCGATTCGAGCTCGGCCTG
>JBOHYC010000251.1:0-3438 GCA_050737755.1 Lysobacter sp. | reverse complement strand
GAAACCAGACCATGCAACACGCATTTCTCAGCATCGACACCATCAAGGGTGAGTCCAAGGACGCCGAGCACAAGGATTGGATCGAGATCGAATCCTTCAACCAGGACGTCCTGCAGCCGCGTTCGGCGACGGCTTCGGGTGCTGGTGGCACCACCGCGGCCCGCGTCGAAATGACCCCGATCGAGGTCAACAAGCGCATCGACCTGTCGTCGACCGCGCTGTTCCAGGCCTGTTCCAACGGCACCACGTTCCCGAAGGCTCGCATCGAGTTCATGCGCGCAGACAAGGACGGCAAGGCGATCAACTACTACACCATCGAACTGCTGAACGTGCTGGTCCACCGTGTCTCGACCGCCCTGGGCCATGACGGCATGCCGTCGGAGCAGGTCTCGTTGAGCTTCGGCGCCATCAAGTGGTCCTACACCCAGCAGAAGCAGGGTGGCGGCGTCGGCGGCAAGACCGTCGCGCAGTGGAGCAACACCAACAACAAGCCGACCTACACGGTCTCTTGATGTGTTGATGCGGTGGCGGCTTCGGCCGCCGCCGCATTGCAGCGATCATGCTGCGATGGACGGGAATGCGACAGCGACGTCGCAGACAGGACGCATGAAAGGATTCGAGCCCAGCCTGCTGGAAAAACTGTTCGACGACGCCCCGCGTGCGACCGCCGCCAGCGGCATCTTCAAATCGATTTCGCTCGACCAGTACAAGGAGTCGGTGGCGCGCGACCTGGAAGGTCTGCTCAACAGTCGCGCGGCGTTCACCGAGGAAGCCCTCAAGGCGTTCCCCAATTGCCAGAAGTCGCTGATGACCTACGGGCTGCGCGACTTCTCGACCAAGAGCCTCGCCAACGGCCACGACCGTGCCGCGATCTGCCGCTCGCTGGAGCAGGCGATCACACGCCACGAATCGCGCCTGCACAGTGTCCGGGTCAGCCTGGAAGGTAATGGCCGTGGTGTCGGCGGTCTGCACTTCTCGATCCATGCCCTGCTCGACGTGCAGCCGGCACGCGAACCGGTCAGCTTTGACGCGATGCTGCAACCCAGCACGCTGCAGTACTCGGTCAGCCGGCTGCGCCGTGCCGTCGCCGCGTGACCGTTCGATGAGCGCCTGAGATGGAAGACCTGCTGCCGTACTACGAGCGTGAGCTCGGCTTCCTGCGTCGCTACGGCAAGGAGTTCGCCGAGCGCTACCCGAAGATCGCCGGGCGCCTGCTGCTGTCGGGCGACGGCAGCCAGGACCCGCACGTCGAGCGCCTGATCGAGTCGTTCGCGCTACTCAGCGCGCGCACCAACAAGAAGATCGAGGACGATTACCCGGAATTCACCGAGGCGCTGCTGGAGGTGATGTACCCGCATTACCTGCGGCCGTTCCCGTCCTGCTCGATCGCCCGTTTCGACATGGGCCCGGCGCTGGCTCAGCTCAGCGCGCCGGTCACCATCGACCGCGACACCCTGTTGCATTCGCGCAGCGTGCGCGGCGTCAGTTGCCGCTTCCGCAGCGCATTCGACGTCACCCTGGCGCCCATCAAGGTACGCGAGGCGCGGTATCGCAGCATCGCCGAGGCGCCGCTGGCGACCAGCCTGCCGTCCGGCAGTGGTGGCCAGTTGTCGCTGTCGTTCGAGCTGATCGGCGAGCAACAAAGCCTGGCCGCGCTCGGCCTCGACAGCCTGCGCCTGTTTACCGATGGCGAGCCATCGTTCTGCGCCGCGCTGCGCGACACCCTCGGCTTCGGCGTGCGCGCAGCCTTTCTGGAGCCGACTGGCAGCGGCCGCTGGATCGCGTTGCCGAAGTCGCCGCTGCGCCAGGTCGGGTTCGCCGATGACGAGGCGCTGATCGATTTCCCCGAGCGTTCGCATCCGGCCTACCGGCTGCTGACCGAGCTGTTCGCGTTCCCGGAGAAATTTGGCTTCTTCGACCTTGACCTCGCGGCGTTGCGCGGCCACGCCGGCGCCAGCTTCACCGTCCACCTGGTGCTGGACGCAAAGCCGTCCGACCACCCGGCGGCACGCACCCTGGAGTCGCTCGGCCGCGACAACATCCAGCTCGGCTGTACTCCGGTGGTCAACCTGTTCGCCCAGCACGGCGAGCCGATCCGGGTCAGCCACCGCAGCACCAGTTACCCGGTGGTGGCCGATGCGCGTCGGGCGTTCGCCTACGAGGTGGTCTCGATCGATTCGGTCAAGCGGGTGCGGCAGACGCCGCAGGGCGAGAAGATCACCGAGTTCCGGCCGTTCTACTCGCTGCACCACGGCGAGACCCCGGATGCCACCGGCCACTACTGGCTGGCCCACCGCGACGAGCGGGTCGCGCGCAGCAGCCCCGGCTTCGAGACCGAGTTGTCGTTCGTCGACCTCGATTTCAACCCGGTGCAGCCGCAGACCGACGTGGTCAGCCTGGAACTGACCTGCAGCAATCGCGACCTGCCGAGCCACCTCGCCTATGGCGTGCAGGGCGGCGACCTGACAATGGAAGGCGGTGGCGTCGCGCGCTCGATCGCGTTGTTGCGCAAGCCGAGCCGGCCGCTGCGTTTCGAGCGTGGCCGCGGCGCCCAGTGGCGGCTGATCTCGCACCTCGCGCTCAACCACCTGTCGCTGACCCAGAGCGGCCTGCCGGCGCTGAAGGAGATGCTGCGGCTGTACGACATCGCCCGTTCCAGCGTGTCGGGCCGGCAGATCGAGGGCATCGTCGCGCTTGAGCACCGGCCGACCAGCGCCTGGCTCCCCGGCAAGCACTTCGCCAGCGTGGTGCGCGGCATCGAGATCCGCCTGACCATCGACGAGGCCGCGTTCGTCGGCCACGGCATCGCCGCGTTCGCGCACGTGCTCGACCACTTCTTCGGCCTGTACGTGCACGCCAACAGCTTCACGCAGCTGAAGATCGTTTCCTCGCGCACGCGCGAAGAGCTCATCGCATGCCCTCGCCGCAGCGGCGACAGCCCCCTGGTGTGATCGCTCGGCTGCTGGCCGAGCCGCACCGCTTCGCCTTCTTCCAGGCGGTGCGGCTGCTCGAGCGCTGGTTCGGCAAGGCCGATCGCGGGGGCAGCGCGGCGGTGTTGTCCATGCGGCTGCGTTTCCGCAACTCGCTCTCGCTCGCTTTTCCGGCGAGCGAGATCGCCGGAATGCGGGTGATCGAAGCGCCGCCGCAGCCGGTGGACGTGGAGCTGCCGACAGTTGCGGGCGCGCTCGACGGCATGCATCCCCCGGCGACGATCGAGGCCGAGGCCACGGCAGCCGCACGCGGCCCATCCGCCTCGGCGATCGAGCGCATCGAGCTGACCCCCGCCTTCATGGGTCTGCTCGGCAGCGGCGGCGCGCTGCCGATCTTCTACACGGAGCTGCTGGCCCAACGCGAGACCTACCACCGCGACACTGCCGCACGCGAGTTCCTGGATGTCTTTCAGCACCGCGCGGTCGCACTGTTCTACCAGGCGTGGCG
>JBOHYC010000250.1:0-9773 GCA_050737755.1 Lysobacter sp. | reverse complement strand
GACATGCGTATCCGGATCGAGGACGTGGCGGCCGCCGCGGGCGTATCGATGAAGACCGTCTCGCGCGTGCTCAACAGCGAGCCGAACGTGCGCGAGGCGACCCGCCAGCGCGTGCTGGAAACGGTCGAGAAGCTCCAGTACAAGCCCAATCCTTCCGCACGCAGCCTGGCCGGGCAGCGGTCCTATGCGATCGCGCTGGTCTACGACAACCCCTCGCGCAACTACCTCATGGAGATACAGGCCGGCGTGCTGGACGCTTGCTACTCGCACCACTACAACCTGGTGTTGGCCCCGGTCGACTCCGGCGCGCGCGGGGTCAAGGCCGGCATCCAGGGCGTGTTCGAGCATTTCGGTCCCGATGGCGTCGTGCTGATCCCGCCGCTGACCGACGACCCGGTGGTGCTCGACTACCTTGAAGAGCGCGGAGTGCCGTTCGCCTGCATCTCGCCGCACTCGCTCGACAGCCGGATCGGTGTGACCATGGACGAGCGCTCCGCGGTGCGCGACCTGATGGCACACCTGCTTTCACTCGGGCACCGGCGGATCGGCCACATCCAGGGCCATCGCGACCATGGCGCATGGGAATGGCGTCACGACGGCTATCGCGAGGCGCTGCACAACGCCGGGATCGCCTACGACCCGGCGCTGGTAGTGCGCGGTGAATTCGTCTTCGAATCAGGCGTGCGCGGCGCCAACCAGTTGCTTGACCTGGACGACCCGCCGACGGCGATCTTCGCCGCCAACGACGACATGGCTGCCGGCGTTATCCGGGTTGCCGGCGAGCGCGGCCTGCATGTGCCACGCGACCTGTCCGTGTGCGGTTTCGACGACACCCCGATCTCGCGCCACATCTTCCCGGCGCTGACCACGGTGCGCCAGCCAACCATGGAGATGGGCGCGGCGGCCACGATGCAGTTGCTCGACCGGATCCGCGCCGACGATGCCGGCCGCATGCTGGAAGTCCAGCATGCCCTGCTGCTGCGCGAGTCCACCGGACCGGCGCAGCCGCGCAGCTAACCCCGCTGCGGTCTCACGCGGATGCCGCGGGTGCCAAACCGGCTTCGCGCACGCGCGAGCCGCGCAGCGCGTAGTACAGGATGAAGCCGTAGCAGAGCATCGGCAGCAGGAAGGCCATCTGCAGGCCGTACGCATCGGCCAGCCAGCCCATCGCCAGCGGGATGATCGCGCCGCCGACGATCGCCATCACCAGCAGGCTCGACGCCTTGCTGGTCAGCGGCCCGAGGCGCTCGATGCCAAGCGCGAAGATGGTCGGGAACATGATCGAGTTGAACAGGCCAATCGAAACCACGCTCCACTTCGCCAGCTCGCCGCTGCTCATCATCGTCACCGCCAGCAACGCGGCCGCGATCAATGCGAACACGCCAAGCAGCTTGCGCGGATCGACCCGGGTCAGCAGCGCCGCGCCGACCAGCCGCCCGACCAGCGCGCCGCCCCAGTACATCGACACGTAGGTCGTGGCCTGCTGCTCGGTCAGGCCCAGTCCGATGTGCGGCATCGCCAGGTAGTTGACCAGCACGCTGCCGACCGACACCTCGGCGCCGACGTAGAAGAAGATCGCCAGCACGCCGAACAGCACGTGCTTGTGGCGCAGCGCGTCGCGGATGCTGTAGCGGTGATTGTGCGCAGCATCCTCGACGCCGCCGATCGCCGGCAGACGGAACGCCATCACGATCGCGGCGAGCACGAACAGCGCCAGTGCCAGACCGAGATACGGCCCCTGCACCGCCTGCGCCTCGGCGGCGCGATAGGCCAGCGCTTCGGTCGCCGGCATTACCGCCAGTTCCTCTACCGTCTTCGGCGCCGCCGACAGGATCAGCAAGCCGCCAAACAGCGGCGCGATGGTGGTGCCGAGCGAGTTCATCGACTGCGCCAGGGTCAGCCGGCTGTGGCTGGTCTTCTCCGGCCCCAGCAGCGCGACATACGGATTGGCCGCGACCTGCAACACGGTGATGCCGGTGGCGAGCACGAACAACGCGGCAAGAAACACCGGATAGCTGTGCACGGCCGCGGCCGGCCAGAACATCAGCGCACCTAAGCCGGCGATGGCCAGCCCGGCAACGATGCCCTTCTTGTAGCCCAGCGTCGCGACCAGCCGTCCGGCCGGCAGCGACATCAGGAAGTACGCGCCGAAGAAGGTGAACTGGATCAGCATCGCCTGCACCCAGCTCAACTCGAACTGCGCCTTGAGATGCGGGATCAGGATGTCGTTGAGGCAGGTGAGGAAGCCCCACATGAAGAAGATCGTGGTGACCACCGCCAATGCCAGGCGATGGGTCTGCCGGGGCGACCCGGCGGCGGTTGCAATCTGGGGTGTGGCGAAATCCATGTGGTTGCTCCGTTCCGCGAGGGCGCAGGCATCGAGTGTCCGCGATCGTGCTATGGAACCTGCTTCAGGTGTTGTTGTCCAGCGCTGTCATCGGTGCTGCCCTGCTGCCGGACGTACTTCATGATCTCGACAAAGGGGGCGACCCAGTAGACATCGCGGTGGCGTGCGAGGTGATCCAGCAACGCCTCGTGAGCCTCGTTGGAGACCGCCAGATAGTCGCCACCGACACCGTGGAACGTGAGGCTTGCCATGGTGCCTTTGCGCGCGGCTTCCTCGACGATGGCGATCAGTTGTGCGCCGCTGACCTGCGCCGGTGTGCCGACACTTACCGCGTGCGGATCCAGCGTTGCCATGTCCTCCACGACCGCGCCGTTGCCGAGCCGGATCGCCACGAACTCCCGCCCGACCAGCTCGACATAGTTCCCGCCGTCGGCCATGACATCGCCGCACGGCACTGCAAACGTGCGCCCGGAGCGGCCATCGATCGCGTCCAGCATGACGTTGGCCAACCGCACCTGATCCGCCATCTGTGCGGCCGTCGTGGTGTCCAGATCGCGCGGCGGCTCGACCCAGTCGCGGTCTTCGCCTGACCCGGAGCACTGGTGGAACAGCGTGTGGTTACCGAGCTCGTGCCCGCGTGCGGCGGCGGCGCGCCATTCGGGCAGGCGCGTACGCAACGTGTCGGCTGAGAGCGGCAGGTAGAAGCTGGCCCTGAAGCCGCGCCGGTCGAGTGCGGGGATCGCATGGTCGAGTTGCGAGTCCAGCGCGTCGTCGTACGCGAGGCTTACGGCGGCACGCTGGCCATCGGGCCAGTGGAACGGCTCGCGTTCGCCGGCGCTGGCGAATGACGCGGCCAGCACCGTTGCAAGCAGCAACATCGTCATTGGACCGATGGCTTTCATCGCGTGCCCTTTTCGAAGAACTGCCCTGACGTTACCGGAGTTGACAACGCTGTCAATTGGGCGTTCCATGCGACTCGACACCAATTTCGTGAAGGTCCGGGGAGGGAATTTCGATGAAACGCGTGCATCTCGTTCCAAAACGCAGTCTTCTGAGCGCCGCGCTGTTGCTGGCGCTGGCACCGGCCGTTTCGGCCCAGGTTTCCGCCCAGGTGGCGACCGGGGATCCGGACGAACCGCAGACCACGACTACAGAAGTCGAAGCGGACGCCCAGACCCTCGACCGGGTCGTGGTCACCGGCATCCGCGGCAGCCTGACCTCGTCGATGAACCTCAAGCGCGATGCGCAGGGCGTCGTCGACGGCATTGTCGCCGAGGACATGGGCAAGTTCCCCGACACCAACCTGGCCGAATCGCTGCAGCGCATCAGCGGCGTGTCGATCGACCGCTCGCTCGGTGAAGGCTCGAAGGTCACCGTGCGCGGCGTCGGCCCCGACTTCAACCTGGTGCTGCTCAACGGCCGCCAGATGCCGGCGTCGAGCATCGAGGCGACCAACGCTTCCAGCTCGCGCGCGTTCGACTTCGCGAACCTGGCCTCCGAGTCGATCTCCGAGGTAGAGGTCTTCAAGACCAGCCGCGCCAGCACACCCACCGGAGGCATCGGCGCGACGATCAACATCAAGACCGCGCGCCCGCTCGACAACCCCGGCCTGCACGCCAACATCGGGGCCAAGGCCGTCCACGACACCACCGCCGGCAACCTGCCCGATTCGCTGCAGGGTGACGACTTCACCGGCGAGGTGTCGGGCATCTTCAGCAACACCTCGGCCGACGGCCGCTTCGGCATCGCGCTGAGCGGCAGCTACCAGGACCGTGACTTCGGCTACAACCAGGCTTCGGTCGGCGGTGGCTGGTTCGCGTTCCCGGGCGACTCCACCGAGTGGAACGCGTTGCCGCTGCCGGGTGCGCCGGGCTCGGAAAACATCACCAACCGGCCCGAAGCGGGCGACATCTACTCGCGGCCGCAGAACCTGATCTATTCCGTCAACGGCGTGCAGCGCCAACGCACCAATGGCCAGTTGACGTTGCAGTTCGCGCCGACCGACCGCGTTACCGCAACGCTCGACTACACCTACGCCGAGAACAAGATCCAGCAGCAGCGCCACGAGCTGTCGACCTGGTTCGGCTTCGGCCCCTCGGCCAGCAGTTGGACCGACGGTCCGATTGCCGCGCCGCTCGAGTACAGCGAGATGATCACCGACCCGGCGGCGGGTTCCGCCGACCTGGCCATGGCGGGTGCGAAGTTCGCGACCAAGAACGAGAACAACTCGATCGGCTTCAACGTCGAATGGGACGTGTCGGACCGCCTTGGCCTGGAGTTCGATTACCACACGTCGGATTCGGAGTCCGGCGCGGACAGCCCGTACGGTTCCGACAGCGTGATCGGCACCGCCGCACTGGCGCGAAGGAGCGCGACCGTGGACTTCAGCGGCGACTTCCCGGTGCTTAGCGTGGGCCTTCCACCAGGCATGACCGAGGTGCCTGCGAGCCTGATGAAGGTCACCGGTTCCTCGTTCCGCAACAGCTACATGAAGTCCGAGGTCGAACAGGCGCAGGTGCGCGGCGACTTCAAGTTCGCCGACTACTCCCGACTCGACTTCGGCTTCGGCACCACCGAGGTCAACAACCGCTCCGCTTACGCCTTCAACGACCGCGCGGACTGGGGCGGCTTCGGCGGCCACGAGGCCGACTATGCGGACGACCTGTGGATCGCCGACGACATGTCCCGTTACTTCGACCAGTTCGGTGGCGGCGGCGACATCTTCGGCCAGTTCTTCATGTTCGACTTCGACGCCGTGCGTGACGCGGCCATCGCCGCGCGTGGCGGCGACGAGGCCGCCTACCTCGCGCCGACCGAGTTCACCACCGACCGGCGCACGACCGAGAAGTCCAAGAACGCCTACCTGCAGTGGAGCAACAGCTGGGACCTGCAAATGCCGGTGCATGCCGCCGTCGGCGTGCGCTACGAGCAGACCGACGTCACCTCCAGCGCACTGGTCCCGATCGCAACCGGCATGGTGTGGAACGGCGCCAACGAGTTCTCGGTGCAGTTCGGCGAACCCGACTTCACCACGCTGGAAGGCGACTACGACTACTGGTTGCCGAGCATCGACCTCAGCGTCGACCTGACCGACGAGATGGTCCTGCGCGGCAGCTACGGCGAGAGCATCGGCCGGCCGTTGTGGAACCACATCCAGGGCGGGCAGACGCTCGACTCGTTCGCCTCGTTCGACGGCGGCACGGGATCGCAGGGCGATCCTTCGCTGAAGCCGCTGGAGTCGAAGAACTTCGACGTGTCGTTCGAGTGGTACTACGCGCCGTCGAGCTACGTGTCGGCCGGCTATTTCCGCAAGGAGATCGACAACTACACCGGCACCTCGGTGATCGAGATCTCGCCGTTCGACCTGCACACGCCGGCCGAGGGCGCCTACTTCAACGAAGCCGTCGCCGCCGGTTGCGCGTTCGCCGACCGGGCCTGCATCCGCGACTACATCTTCGCCAACCATGACGGCGACCCCGGCGTGGATGCCGTCGCCGGGACGATCGAGGGGCAGCCCGGCGACCCCGCGGCGACGTTCCGCATCACAGTGCCGGTCAACCGCAACTCCGCGGTGCTGGACGGCTGGGAGTTCAACCTCCAGCACGTGTTCGGCTTGAGCGGATTCGGCCTGTCGGCGAACTACACCATCGTCGATTCCAACCTGACCTATGACAACTTCGACCTCGGCGAGCAGTTCGCGCTGGTCGGACTCAGCGACTCCGCCAACCTGGTCGGCTTCTACGACAAGGGGCCATGGCAGGTCCGTGCGGCATACAACTGGCGCGACGAGTTCCTGTCGTCGACGTTCGACAGCTGGCGCCCGAACCCGGTCTATGTCGAGGCCTATGGCCAGCTCGACCTCAGCGTCGGCTACCAGGTGAGCGAGCAGCTCTCGCTGCAGGTCGAGGCGATCAACGTCACCGACGAGACCACGCGTTCGCATGGCCGCCACGAACGGCAGCTGTTCTACGCCACCCAGACCGGGCCGCGCTACATGCTCGGGTTCCGCTACAAGTTCTGATCACCGGCGCGGCGCTGCTGCGCGATACTGGCATCTCCCGCGGCGGGTCTCCCGTCGCGGGGTCGCCCGCCGCTGACGGAGACTGGTACGTGGTTAATGCGGTACTGCTGAACAACATCGACCACCGCGACCTGCGCGTCGATCCCCGCCGTGGCGCACGGTTCGGCGACAACGTGATGTCCTCGGCGACGTTCCCGGCCGAATTCCGCAACGTGCAGGCGCACTACCCGATCGTGTTCCGTGCAATCGCAGGCGGAGGCTTCGAGCCGACCGCGCTGTTCGGCCTGCGCGAGCGCGAGAATCTTTTCCTCGACGGCGACTACTGGGACGCGACCTGCCGCCCACTCGCAGTGGAGCGCCAGCCGTTCCTGATCGGCACCTCGGACGACGGCGGGCTGCTGATGCACATCGACCTCGACAGTCCGCGCGTGGGTACCGACATCGGTGAGCCACTGTTCCGCGAACACGGCGGCACCACCGATTTCCTCGACCGCATGAATTCGGTGCTGCTGGCGTTGTACGAAGGCCTGCAGGGCACCGCGGCATTTATCGATGCACTGCTGCGCCACGGCTTGCTGGAACCGTTCGCGCTCGACATCCGGCTCGACGACGGCACGCAGCTCCGGCTCGTCGGCCTGCACACCATCGCCGAGGAGCGCCTGCGCACGCTCGATGGCGACGCGCTGTCGCAGCTGTCGCGCGACGGTCATCTGGAGCCGGTCTACATGGCCGTGGCCTCACTTTCGAATTTTCGCGTTCTCATCGAGCGGATGAACCGTGCGCTTGCCGGTCAATAGCCCGATCCGGGAACTCACCGGCGTCGACCCACGCGCGCTGCCCGACGACGTGCTGCATTCCACGACGCCGGTGGTCCTCAGGGGACTGGTCGACGCATGGCCGCTGGTGCAGGCCGCGCGCATGTCGGCGGAAGATGCGGTCAGCTACCTGCAACGCTTCGACCACGACACGATGCCGGCGGTGGCGATGGTCGCGCCCCCCGAGGTCAAGGGGCGCATCTTCTACGACGACGACCTGCAGGGGTTCAACTTCCGCCACGAGCGGATACCGCTCGCGATCGCGCTGAAGACCTTGCTTAAGTACCTGCACGACGATGCGGCGCCGACGATCTACCTCGGCGCCACCACCCTCGACACCTACCTGCCGGGACTGCGCGCGGAGAACGACCTGGACCTGGGCGAACGCGATGCGTTGGCCAGCGTCTGGATCGGCAACCGCTCGCGGATCCCCGCGCACCAAGACCTGCCCGACAACCTCGCCTGCGTCACGGCCGGTCGCCGCCGCTTCACCCTGTTCCCGCCCGACCAGCTCGCCAACCTCTACATCGGCCCGCTCGACTTCACGCCCGCGGGGCAGGCGGTCAGCCTGGTCGATTTCGCCGCGCCGGATTTAGAGCGGTTCCCGAAGTTCGCCGAAGCGCTGCAATACGCGCAGGTCGCCGAACTCGACCCGGGCGACGCGGTGTTCATCCCGAGCATGTGGTGGCACCACATCGAGGCGCTGGACAGCTTCAACGTGCTGGTCAATTACTGGTGGCGGCAGAGCCCTGCGTGGATGGACACGCCGATGAACGCGCTGATGCTCGCGATCATGACCGTGCGCGAGCTGCCGCCGGAGCAGCGCGCGATCTGGCAGGACGTGTTCCGCCATTACGTGTTCGAGCCCGGTGAGGCCACCACCGGCCACATCCCGGAGAACGCGCGCCGCGTGCTGGCGCCGCTGGATGAAGCCGGTGCGCGGGCGTTGCGCGCCCGGCTGCTGCAACGCCTGAACCGCTGACGGCGCCGGCGCGTTCTAGCCTTTGGCGAAACGCGCAGCGAGCCAGTCGCCAAGATCATGGATCTGCTCGGCGCAGACCTGGTGGGCCATCGGATAGGTGTGCCAGTCGAGCTTGAATCCCAGCGCACGCAACCGCGCGGCACTGGCCTCACCGGCGGCGAACGGCACCACCGGGTCGAACTGACCGTGCGCCATGAACACCGGCTGTTCCCGCGCCGCGGCCGGCACCGAGGCGTCCAGCCCGGCCAGCACCGCGGTCGACAGCGGCAGATAGGTCGACAGCGCGACCACGCCGGCCAGCGCCTGCGAACGCCGCAGCCCCGCCGCGAGCGCGACCGCGCCACCCTGCGAGAACCCGGCCAGGATGATTCGCTCCGGTACGACGCCACGCGCGCCTTCGCGCGTGATCAGCGCCTCGACCTGCGCCACCGACTGGTTGACGCCGGTCTCGTCGGCGCGGTCGGCCATGCGCCCCGCATCGAGGCTGACGATGTCGTACCAGGCCCGCATCGACGCACCGTTGTTGATCGTCACCGGCCGCACCGGCGCATGCGGGAACACGAAGCGCAACGCCGGCCAGTCCTTGCGGACCAGCTCCGGGACGATCGGCGCGAAGTCGTTGCCATCGGCGCCGAGGCCATGCAGCCACAACACCGTCCAGGAGGGCGACGGGCCGGTTTCGTGTTCGACGGCCTGGAGGAGGTGCGCGGTATCGTTCATCGCGCCATTGTCGCCGCTGGGCATGGATGCGGCCAGCGGCATGATCTGGGCCCACCAGGACTCGAACCTGGAACCAAAGGATTATGAGTCCTCTGCTCTAACCATTGAGCTATGGGCCCGCAGAGCGGAGTGCGATTGTAGCCCGCAAACGACGAAACCCCGCACTGGGCGGGGCTTCGAATGTCGCATTGGCAACCGGCATTTACTCGATATCGAGGAAGCTGCGCAGTTGCTCCGAGCGGCTCGGGTGACGCAGCTTTCGCAGCGCCTTGGCCTCTATCTGGCGGATCCGCTCGCGGGTGACATCGAACTGCTTGCCGACTTCCTCGAGGGTGTGGTCGGTGTTCATGTCGATGCCGAAGCGCATGCGCAGCACCTTGGCCTCGCGCGGGGTCAGCCCGGCCAGCACGTCGCGGACGGTTTCCGACAGGTTGATGTCGGTGGTCGCGTCGACCGGGGACATCACGTTGGTGTCCTCGATGAAATCGCCCAGATGGCTGTCCTCGTCGTCGCCGATCGGGGTCTCCATCGAGATCGGTTCCTTGGCGATCTTCATGACCTTGCGGATCTTGTCCTCGGGCATGTCCATCTCTTTCGCCAATTCTTCCGGCGTCGCCTCGCGGCCGTACTGCTGCAGCATCTGGCGGCTGATGCGGTTGAGCTTGTTGATCGTCTCGATCATGTGCACCGGGATGCGGATGGTGCGCGCCTGGTCCGCGATGGACCGGGTGATCGCCTGGCGGATCCACCAGGTCGCGTAGGTCGAGAACTTGTAGCCGCGGCGGTACTCGAACTTGTCGACCGCCTTCATCAGGCCGATGTTGCCTTCCTGGATCAGGTCGAGGAACTGCAGGCCGCGATTGGTGTACTTCTTGGCGATCGAGATCA
>JBOHYC010000249.1:0-2791 GCA_050737755.1 Lysobacter sp. | reverse complement strand
TGCGCCTGTTGCACGTCGCCGTTGATCGCAGCGGCGGAAATACCGCGCGCGGCGAGCTTGCCGGCGAGTTCGTCGGTGCCGAGCTTGGTGCGCGCGAACACGATCATCGCGTCGAACGGCTCGGCCTCCAGGATCCGGGTCAGCGCATCGAGCTTCTGCACGCCGCTGACCGCCCAGTAGCGCTGGCGGATGTTGGCGGCGGTGCTGGTCTTGTTCTTGATCGCGACCTCGACCGGATCCTTCAGGTAGGTCTGGGCGATGCGCTTGATCTGGTGCGGCATGGTCGCCGAGAACAACGCTACCTGGCGGGTTTCCGGGGTCTTCTTGAGCACCGACTCGACATCATCGATGAAGCCCATCCGCAGCATCTCGTCGGCCTCGTCGAGCACCAGGCAGCGCAGCTCCGACAGGTCCAGCGAACCGCGGTCCAGATGGTCGATGACGCGGCCCGGGGTGCCGACCACGACCTGCACGCCGCGCTTGAGCGCCTGCAACTGCGGGTAGTAGCTCTGGCCGCCGTAGATCGGCAACACGTGGAAGCCGGGCAGGTGGGTCGCGTATTTCTGGAACGCCTCGGCGACCTGGATCGCCAGTTCGCGGGTCGGTGCGAGCACCAGCGCCTGGGGCTTGCGCGCGTTCGGGTCGATCTGGGCGAGGATCGGCAACGCGAATGCGGCGGTCTTGCCGGTGCCGGTCTGGGCCTGGCCGATCATGTCGCGGCCTTCCAGCAGCGGCGGAATGGTCGCGGCCTGGATGGGCGAGGGCGACTCGTAACCGACATCGGCCAGTGCCCGCAGCAACGGCTCGGGCAGGGCCAGGTCGGTGAATTTGATCGACGGTGCGTCGGGGGAATCGGGTGTTGCGGGCGTCTCGGCGCTCATCGCAGGTCTCGTTGGCGCCGGCGATGCCGGTCGTATGGACCCGCTAGTTTAGCTGGCGGGACGTGCGCGCGCGTGATTCCGGTCGTCCCGCGCGTTCAGTCCCGCATTTGCGATTCAGCCTTGCGGGCTGCTGTCGGTGGCGTTCTCGGTGTTGTCGCTGGGGGTGTCGGCGTTGTCTTCGGGCGCGCTGTCGTCAGGCCGGGAGGACTGCTTCCGGGCCAGCTTCTCTTCCTTCTTCTTCTTTTTCGCGATCTCGCGCTGGCGTTTCTCGAACGAATAATTCGGCTTTGCCATGGGCAGCTCCTGTGTGTATTGCCGACCAGTCTAGGCCATGTGGACCGGTTTCACAGACGGAGTGTTTACGATGGTCCGTCCCCCGTCGCCGGCGCGCCCATGATCAAGCTGCATCATCTGGAAAATTCCCGATCCCACCGCCTGCTGTGGCTGCTCGAGGAGCTCGGCCTGCAGTACCAGGTGGTCCGCTACCAGCGCGACCCGGAGACGTTGCTGGCGCCGCCCGAGCTGCGCGAGATCCATCCGCTCGGCAAGTCACCCGTGCTGGAAGAGGATGGGCTGGTGCTGGCCGAGTCGGGCGCGATCATCGAATACCTGACCCGGAAGCACGACCAGGCCCATCGGCTGTCGCCACCGCCGGGGCCAGCGGAAGATCCCGAAGGCCTGCGCTACCGCCAGTGGCTGCACTACGCGGAGGGCTCGATGATGCCGCCGCTGCTGCTGAGCCTGGTGTTCGCGCGGGTCAAGCAGGCGCCGATGCCGTTTTTCGCCAAGCCGATTGCACGTGGCATCGCCGACAAGGTGCTGAAGACGTTCGTGCGGCCGCAGATCAGGCTGCACATGGATTACGTCGAAGCGGAACTGGGCAAGCATGCATGGTTCGCCGGCGAGCGCTTTACCGCGGCCGACATCCAGATGAGCTTTCCGGTCGAGGCGGCCATGACCCGCGGTGGCGTGGACGGGTATCCCAACCTACAGCGCTTCCTCGATCGAATCCAAGCCCGCCCGGCGTACCAGCGGGCGGTGGAGCAGGGCGGTGGATCGGGGCCGTTGAAGTAGGCGATGAAATTCGATTTTGACAACGCGTTCGTTCGTGATCTGCCAGGTGACCCGGAAACGGGTCCGCGGGTGCGGCAGGTCGAGGGTGCGGCATGGTCGGCGGTGGACCCGACTCCGGTGGCCGACCCGAAGGTGTTGGCTTGGTCGGCCGAAATGGCGACACGTCTGGGCCTCGATGCGACCGATGTCGGCTCGGCGCAGTTTGCTGCGGTGTTCGGCGGCAACGAGTTGCTGCCGGGAATGCGGCCGTTCGCGGCCAATTACGGTGGCCACCAGTTCGGCCACTGGGCCGGCCAGCTCGGCGACGGCCGTGCGATCAGTCTGGGCGAGACCATCAACGCGGCCGGCGAGCGCTGGGAACTGCAACTCAAGGGCGCCGGCCCGACGCCATATTCGCGCACCGCCGATGGGCGTGCGGTGCTGCGCTCGTCGGTCCGCGAGTTCCTGTGCAGTGAGGCGATGCATCACCTCGGTGTCCCGACCACCCGCGCGCTGAGCTTGATCGACACAGGCGATGAGGTCGTCCGCGACATGTTCTACGACGGCAATGCACGCCCCGAGCCCGGCGCGATCGTGTGCCGTGTGGCGCCGTCGTTCCTGCGTTTCGGCAATTTCGAGTTGCCGGCGTCGCGCGGCAATACGCAGTTGCTGAAGCAGCTGGTCGACTTCTGCATCCGTCGTGATTTCCCGCACCTGCAGGGCGACGGCGAGGCGTTGTACGCGGCTTGGTTCGATGAGGTCTGCGCGCGCACCGCGATGATGATCGGCCACTGGATGCGGGTCGGCTTCGTCCATGGCGTGATGAACACCGACAACATGTCGATCCTCGGGCTGAC
>JBOHYC010000248.1:0-15298 GCA_050737755.1 Lysobacter sp. | reverse complement strand
CGGGCGACATCGGCGATGTAGTCACCGCGGTAGCCGGCCTCGGGCCAGTCGCTGTCGTCCGGGGTACGGCCCTGCGCACGCGCCTGCACCGACAACGCGAGGTTGTTGATCTGCACGCCGGCGTCGTTGTAGTAGTACTCGCGCGCCACCTCCCAGCCATTGGCGGCCAGCACCCGCGCGATGCAGTCGCCGATCACCGCCGCGCGGCCGTGGCCGACATGCAGCGGGCCGGTCGGGTTGGCCGAGACGTACTCGACCCCGGCGCGGTGGCCCTTGCCCGATTCGTTGCGACCGAACGTCCCGCCTTGCGCGAAGACTTCGCCGAGCTGGCGCCGCCACGCTGCCTCGGCGACGTGGAAGTTGATGAAGCCGGGGCCAGCGATCTCGACCCGGGCGATGTCGTCGTTGGCGGGCAGCGCATCGACCAGCGCCTGCGCGATCGCACGCGGGTTCGACTTGGCCGGCTTGGCCAGCAGCATCGCCGCGTTGGTCGAGAAGTCGCCCTGCGCGCGCGTTTTCGGCCGCTCGATAACGAAGTCGGGAGCGGCGAGGTCAGCCGGCAGGGTGCCGTTGGCGCGCAATGCATCGATGGCGTGCGCGACGAGCGCGTGGAGAGTGGCTTTCACGGGATCTCGGCGGGTGGAACGGAACCGGTCATTTTACGGCAGAACGGGTTTGGTCGTCTGAAGGGGGGTGAGAGGGTTGGGGTTGGAGGGTATTGGAGCTCGGGGCGCGAACCGGGCGTCGGTCGGGTTCTCGCGGGAGGTGGCCGGCGGGGGTATTGCTTCAGCCCTTCATCAGGACATCCTGTCCTGAGGCGGGCCGCGGACCATCCATGGCCCGCTTTTCCGCAGTACCCCCACCGTCCACCCGTCCGGATAATTTCGGTTTCGGGATCGGCTTCGTGTAGGAGCGACGTAAGTCGCGATTTCACTACCACCCGGGATCGCCGTGAAATCGCGAATTACGTCGCTCCTACAAAAGGCGTGTTTACCCGCGACGGGGAGATGTCAGCGATACCCGGAACAACAACGCTTCGCCCCGCACCCCGCACCCTGCCCCCGCAGGCCGCGAAGTGGCGTCCTGTCGGGGTGTTGGGGAGAGTGCGCCATGGATGGCGCACGTCCCCGACTCGGGCCAGGGATGGCCCGACGGAGGGGCGGAGACAACACCCTGGCAGGGCGGCGCACCTGTCCGAAGCTATGAACCCACCCGCTTCTGCCGTTGCTGTTGCCATGACCGTGGCCGTGATCGTGACTTTCTATTCCCGGCACGCGACGTCGCGATAACCCGTCCGCCTAGACCCACCCTCGCGCCGCCAGCGAAACCGGCGGGCCATCCGCGATCACGAAATGATCCAGCAGCCGCAAGTCGACCAGCGCCAGCGCCTGCTTCAGCCGCGCCGTGACCGCGCGATCGGCGGCGCTGGGCTCCGGGTTCCCGCTCGGATGGTTGTGGCCAACGATAACCGCCGCGGCGTTGTGGGCCAGAGCGCGCCGCACCACTTCGCGCGGGTGCACCTCAGCCCCGTCGAGGGTCCCGCGGAACAATTCCTCGAACGCGATCGCCCGATGCCGGTTGTCCAGGAACAGCGCCGCGAACACCTCGTGCGGTAAACCACGCAGGCGCTGGGCGAAATAGCGACCGGCCGCCTGCGGATCACTCAGCGCTGCACCGCGCTCAAGCTCGGCCGACAGATGTCGATGGCCCAGCTCCAGGGCCGCAGACAACGCGCAGGCGCGCGCCGGTCCCAGGCCCGGCAACCGCGCCAGTTGCTTGGCGTTTAGTTCGAGCAGGGCGCGCAAGGGCCCATGCCCCGCCAGCAGTTCACGTGCCGTGCCGACCGCGTCACGTCCGGGCAAGCCGGAACCGAGGAAGATTGCCAGCAGTTCCGCATCCGACAGCACGCCGGGGCCGCGCGCCAGCAGCTTCTCACGGGGGCGCTCGTCGGCGGGCCAGTCGCGGATATGCACGAAGGTATCTCCTTGGGGTCGGGTTGGAAGCGGGGCGGGGAGAAGGAGTGCTCCGCACCTCGCCGCCCTCACCAAGACGACGGGCGTGTTCCGTCCCGCTTCCAGACCCCAATGCTGGAGCGCGGAGACGCCCGGGACGATCGGGGCGCAGCGTGGCTTCGGGTAAGATGAACCCCGGTTCCGCGCTCGGATTTCCCTGAACGTGCCAGCGCTCGATGGTCAAAAAATCCTGCTGTGCGTCTGCGGCGGCATCGCGGCCTACAAGGCCGCCGAACTGGTCCGCCGGCTCGGTGATGCCGGCGCCATGGTGCAGGTCGCGATGACCGATAACGCGCTGCATTTCGTCGGCGCGACTACCTTCCAGGCCTTGTCCGGCCGACCCGTCCGCACCTCGCTGTGGGACGAGGCCGCCGAGGCCGCGATGGGCCATATCGAACTGGCGCGCTGGCCCGACCGCATCGTGATCGCGCCGGCCACCGCCAATACCATTGCCCGCCTCGCGCACGGGTTCGCCGACGACCTTGTCAGCACCTTGTGCCTGGCCACCGACGCGCCGATCGCGATCGCGCCGGCGATGAACCGGCTGATGTGGGCCAACCCCGCGACCCAGGCCAATGTCGAAACCCTGCGTTCGCGCGGTGTGTTGCTGCTCGGTCCCGACGCCGGCGGACAGGCCTGCGGCGAGGTCGGCGAGGGCCGCATGCTGGAGCCCGACGCGATCGTCGCCGCGCTGGCGCGGGCATCGACGTGAGCATTGGAGTTCTGGCTGGCCGCCGGGTGCTGGTCAGCGCCGGGCCGACGTTCGAGGACATCGATCCGGTGCGGTTCGTCGGCAACCGCAGCAGCGGTAAGATGGGCTTCGCGATCGCCGCCGCCTCGGTTGCGGCGGGCGCCGAGGTCACGCTGGTCGCCGGCCCGGTCGCATTGCCGACGCCGGATGGGCTGCAGCGCGTCGACGTGCGTTCGGCCGCGCAGATGCACGCCGCGGTGATGGCCGCGCTGCCGGCTGACATCTATATCGGTGCCGCCGCAGTGGCCGATTTCACCCCGGCGCAGGTCGCCGAAGGCAAGATCAAGAAGCAATCGGGCGGCGACGGCCTGGTGCTGCAACTGGTGCGCACCCGCGACATCCTCGCCGAGGTCGCCAGCCATCCGCATCGCCCCGCGCTGGTGGTCGGCTTTGCGGCGGAGACCGACGATGTCGAGGCCAACGCCCGCGCCAAACTCGAAAAAAAGTGCCTCGACCTGATCTGCGCCAACCGGGTCGGCATCGCCGGTAGCGGCTTCGAGAGCGACGCGAATGCGCTGGTCGTCTACGGTGCCGGCATCGAACGCGCGCTGGGCCCGGCGCCGAAGACCGCGCTGGCCAGAGACCTGGTCGCGCTGGTCGCCGAGCGCCTGGTCGCCGTCACCGCGGTCGAAGGCGCATAAGCGCCCACCACGACACGGCATTCCAACCACTTTTGTTCTATCCATGGGCGCCTGCCCACGGCCGACCGGACACAGACCGATGCAGCACGCGCTTGAACTGAAAATCCTCGACCCCCGCTTCGGCGCCGACTGGCCGCTGCCCGTGTACGCAACGCCGGCCAGCGCCGGGCTGGACCTGCGCGCCGCGCTCGACGACGCCCTGACCCTGCAGCCGGGCGAGGCGACGCTGGTGCCGTCAGGGCTGGCGATCCACCTCGGCGACCCCGGCCTGTGCGCGGTGATCCTGCCGCGCTCGGGGCTCGGCCACAAACACGGCATCGTGCTGGGCAACGGCACCGGCCTGATCGACGCCGACTACCAGGGGCCGCTGATGATCAGCCTGTGGAATCGCGGGCAGGAGGCTTTTACGATGCAGCCGGGGGATCGCATCGCCCAGCTGGTCGTGTTGCCGATCGTGCGCGCGACGTTGCAGGTGGTCGATGAATTCGAAACCAGCGCGCGCGGCGCCGGTGGCTTCGGCCATACCGGTGTCCGCTGAGTCGCGCTGGAAAGTACGGGCAGGGGAAACACGATGATCGACATGAAGATGGAACGGCCGCAGGTGTCGCTGGACACGTTCAAGCCGCTGTTGCCGGTAGTGGTCGTGGTCTGCGCGCTGCTGGCGGCGTGGCTGGGCTGGAACGCGTGGCAGCAATATCGCGACGATGCCCGGCACGGCGCAATCGAGCAGTCGCGCGACTCGGCCGTCCAACAGATCGGTGCCGCGCTGACGGCCGCGCACAAGCGATTTGCCGAGGAGCTCGATGGCCCCGCCCTGCACGCGGCGATTGCGGACAACGACTTCGCCCAGGCCGGCACGTTGCTGGCCGACGGCTGGCCCGGTGCGACCCGCGGCGAAGTACTGGCGCCGGGACTCGACAGCGCCTACGCGGCGTTGCCCGCTCGCGGCTACGGCACGGTGGCGGCGATGGAAGCGGCGCTGGCCGAGGACAAGCCGGTAGCGTGGATGATCCGGGTCGAAGGCGAGCCGCAACTCGCGCTGGCAGCGCCGGTGCGCGAGAAGGATCGCGTGGTCGCGGTGGCGCTGGTCCAGCTCGATCCCCGCCCGGTCACCGGTCCGGTGGGGTCCGCTGCGGTCGGCGACGATACCTATCTGGCTCTGCGCCAGCGCGGTCACAGCCTGGTCGAGCGTGGCAATGCCGACCTTGCGGGCGCTGCCGAGGCGCTTGCCAAGCCGGTTGCAGGCAGCGACCTGCGCGTCGCCGCGGCGGTGCCGGACGTGGCCGGCGCGCCATTCGGGCTGGGCGCCGTGGGTTGCCTGGTTGCAGCATTGATTTTCGCGCTGCTGGCCTTGCTGGCGTGGCGCGCACCGCAACTGGCGGCACGTCGTGGCGCCGCCGCCGGTGATACCGATGCGGAAGCGGACGATGATGCGACCCTGCTGACGCTGGCCGAATCGGCCGCCACCCTTTCCCCCGAAGATGAAGCCCCAACCGTGACCAAGGAAGCTCTGCCTCTCCCATCCGCGTCCTCCGGGGATGCGTCCACGCCCGCCATCGACCGCGGCATTTTCCGCGCCTATGACATCCGTGGCGTGGTCGGTCGCGACCTGTCGCCGGCCGTTGCCGAGCTGATCGGCCATGCGATCGGCTCGCTGATGCACGAGAAGGGCCAGGCCGAGATCGTGGTCGGCCGTGATGGCCGCCTGTCCGGCCCGGACCTCACCGCCGGGCTCATCGCCGGCCTGCGCAAGGCCGGCCGCAACGTGGTCGACATCGGCCTGGCGCCGACCCCGCTGGTGTACTTCGGCGCCTACGAACTGCGCGCCGGCTCCTGCGTGTCGGTCACCGGCAGCCATAATCCGCCGGACTACAACGGCTTCAAGATCGTGGTCGGCGGCGAGACCCTGCATGGCGAGGCGATCACCGACCTGTACGCGCGCATCGCCGACGACCGCCTGCACACCGCGCCGACCCTGGGCCTGCTGCAGGAGCGTGATATCGACGACGACTACGTCCGGCGGGTCGCCTCCGACATCCAGATCGACCGGCCGCTGAAAGTCGTGGTGGATGCCGGCAACGGCGTCGCCGGCGAGCTCGGCCCGAAGGTGCTGGCCGCGATCGGCGCTGAAGTGATCCCGCTGTACTGCGAGATCGACGGCACCTTCCCGAACCACCATCCCGACCCGAGTGAGCCGCACAACCTGGCCGACCTGATCCAGATGGTCGAGCGCCTCGACGCCGACCTCGGCATCGCGTTCGACGGCGACGGGGACCGCCTCGGCGTGGTCACCCGCGACGGCAACAACATCTTTCCCGACCGCCTGCTGATGCTGTTCGCGGCCGACGTGCTGGAGCGCAACCCGGGCGCGCAGATCATCTTCGACGTGAAGTGCACCGGTCGCCTGCCGGGTTACATCCTGCGCCACGGTGGCAGCCCGCTGATGTGGAAGACCGGACACTCGCTGATCAAGGCCAAGATGCGCGAGACCGAGGCCGAGCTGGCCGGCGAGATGAGCGGCCACTTCTTCTTCCGCGAGCGCTGGTACGGCTTCGACGACGGCATCTACTCGGCCGCGCGGTTGCTCGAGATCCTCGGCGCCCAGCCGGGCCGTCCCAGCGACGTGCTCGATGCGTTGCCCGATGGCATCGCGACGCCCGAGATCAAGGTCGATGCACCGGAGGGCAACCCGCACGCGTTCGTCGCGCAGTTCATCGAGCAGGCGAAGTTCGACGACGCGCGGCTGTCGACCATCGATGGCCTGCGGGTCGACTGGGCGGATGGCTGGGGGCTGGTACGCGCATCCAACACCACGCCGGTGCTGGTGATGCGTTTCGACGCCGACACCAAGGAAGCGATGGTGCGGATCAAGGACGGGTTCCGCGCGCAACTGCTGGCGCTGCGTCCGGACCTGGCGCTGCCATTCTGACGGATCCGTAGTGCGGCCCTGCTCCGAAGGGAGCGGGGCGCCGGCTCAGCCGTTCTTGTCGGCCGGCTTCTTCAGTTCGCGATAACGCTCCAGCGCGGCCGCCAGCTCTTCGTCGGCGGTGCTGCGCTCGAGTTGCTGGGCGGCGAGCGTCGCCTGTTGCCGGCGCAATGCCGCATGCTGGGTCTGGATACTGCCGGCCAGCGGCTTGGCTACCGGTTTTTCGGCCAACTCGGCCTCGGCGGCGCGTTGCAGCAGGCTGACCAGGCTGCGGCGCAGTCCATCGACACCGAGCCGTGACGACTTCACCGAGGCATCGAGCATCCCGAGGCGGTTGTCGAACGCACGCACCAGGTCGGCCTCGCTGGCGTAGGACTCGACCATCGCCAGTTCCTTGCGTTGCTGCGCGGCGGTGGCGAGTGCGGCGAGCCGGTCGCGCTCGGCCTGGACCTCGGCGGCGGCGCGTTCGGTGTCGGTCGGGGCGCGGTCCAGCCGCTTGGTGGCGATGCCGCTGGCGCTGAACTCGGTACGCGCGTTGTCGACCGCGCTGGCCGGCAGCGCGTCGCCACAGACCTTGCGGTCGCCGTCATTCCAGCAATAGATCTTCTTGCCGGTCGGCTTCTGCGCCAACGCCGGTGCGGCCAGCATCAGCAGGGCAGTCGTGGCGAGCAGGGACGGGGCAAGCTTGTTCATGTCGGTTCGTGCTGTCGCGCGCGGAACATCCAGCGCATCCATGGACAGTTAACGCAAGAGTCGGGCCATGCCTGTCACGGCGGCGTCATCAGCGGCCCCGGCGACTCAGGCGTCGTCGCGGCTGCCGTAGTCGGAACGGTAGGCCAGCAGCCGTGGGCGCTCGACGGCCAGTTCCGGTGAGCCCTCGGCGAACGCCAGCAGATCGTCGAGGCTGGCCACCGACACCACCGGCAGGCCGTGTTCGGTTGCGACAGTTTGTGCCGCCGAGCGTCGGCTTTGGGTCGGGTCGACGGCTTCCTGCCGGTCCAGCGCAATCACTATCCCGGCGACCATCCCGCCGGCCGCGGCGATGATCCCCAACGCCTCGCGGATCGCGGTGCCGGCGGTGATCACGTCGTCGACGATCAGCACCCGGCGGCCGTCCAGCGGCGCGCCGATCAGCGAGCCGCCTTCGCCATGGGCCTTGGCCTCCTTGCGATTGAACGCCAGCGGCAGGTCACGGCCGCGGCCGGCGTATTCGCAGGCCAGCGCGGTCGCCAGCGGGATGCCCTTGTAGGCGGGTCCGAACAGCAGGTCGAACTCAGCCAGTTCGCCCGCGCGCTGCGCCGCGTCGATCGCATCGGCGTAGCAGCCGGCCAGTTCCGCCATTACCGCGCCGGAATCGAAGCGACCGGCGTTGAAGAAATATGGACTGTTGCGACCGGACTTGAGGGTGAACTCGCCGAAGCGCAGGGCCTGCGCGCGCAGTGCGAGTTGCAGGAAGCGGGTGCGGTGGTCGGTCATCGTGCGAGGGCCTGTGGGAAGTCGTGGGGCGGGTCGTGCGGGCGGTCAAAGTGGTACAGCAGCAGGTGTTGCGGGCCGGCGTCGCCGCCCTGGAAGAGTTCGCCGCTGTCCTCGAACCCGGCGCGGCGATAGGTGGCGATTGCGGCGTGGTTGCGGCAGTTCACGGTCAACGCCAGCAGCCGGTATTGCCGATGGCGGCGGCCCGCATCGTCGCAGCAGGCCAGGACCGCGCGGGTGCCCAGGCCTCGTCCCTGCTGCCGGTGGTCGATCAGGAACGCGCGCAGCCCAAGGTGCGGTTGCGCAAGTGGCCGCCCGGTCACTGCATTCGGGGCGCGGTCGAGCCGGTAGAAGCCGATCACCTGCCCGTTGGCGAGGATCGCCATCGCATCGCTCAGCGGATCGCGAAGGGCGTCGTCGAGGTTGAAGGCGGTGTCGCCGACGAACGGCCGCTACGCCTCGGTGACCTGCAGCCGCCGCACCGCCGGCTCCAGGGCCGCGTCGACGGCGGCCACTCCGACCTCGACGGTCGCGTCGATGGCCGGGGCAGGGGGCGAATGGACGAGCATGGCGTGAATGATAGGGCACCGCCGGTGGGCGTGGCCCCGCCGGCGCCGGCGCCGTTGTTATGATCGCCGTACCCCCGTCGTGGAGCGCGCATGCGCATCGTCAGCTTCAACGCCAACGGCCTGCGTTCGGCCGCCCGCAAAGGCTTTTTCGACTGGTTCGCCGGGCACGATGCGGACCTGCTCTGCGTGCAGGAAACCAAGGCCCAGGAACACCAGCTGGCCGGGCCGGAGTTCCTTCCCGACGGCTATCGCGCGTTCTTCCGCGACGCCATCACCAAGAAGGGCTACAGCGGTGTCGCGATCTACAGCCGGCGGGAGCCAGACGAGGTACGTACCGCGCTGGGCTGGGCGCCGTTCGACGACGAAGGCCGTTACATCGAAGCCCGGTTCGGCAACCTCAGCGTGGTGTCGTTCTACATTCCGTCGGGCTCGTCGGGCGAGCTGCGCCAGGGCTTCAAGTTCGAGGTGATGGACTGGCTCAAGCCGGTGCTCGACGGCTGGCTCGCCAGCGGTCGCGACTACGTGCTGTGCGGCGACTGGAACATCGTGCGCAGCGCACTCGACATCAAGAACTGGAAGTCCAACCAGAAGAACTCCGGTTGCACGCCGCCGGAGCGTGACTGGCTCAATGGCCTGTGCGCGGACGACGCGCCGCGCAGTTGGGTTGACAGCTACCGCGCGCTGAACCCGGACGCGCAGGACTACACGTGGTGGAGCAATCGCGGCGCGGCCTACGCCAACAACGTCGGTTGGCGGCTCGACTACCAGCTGGTGACGCCGGAACTGGCGACGCGGCTGCAGGGCTGCTCGATCCTGCGTGAGCCGCGGTTCTCCGACCACGCGCCGTTTACCGTCGACTACGCCGGGCCGCTCGCGTGAGTGCCGCGCCGGTTGCCACGCCACCGCCGCGGCCAAAGGGCTGGCGCGGCATCCTGGCCGCGTTCGGTACGCCGTCGGCCGGGACGATGTTCTTCCTCGGCTTCGGCAGCGGCCTGCCGTTCCTGCTGGTCGGCTACACGCTGTCGATCTGGCTGCGCGAGTACGGGCTGGAACTGAGCACGATCGGCCTGCTCAGCTACGTCAGCATGTTCTACGTGTTCAAGTTCCTGTGGGCGCCGCTGATCGACCGCTGGAACGCGCCGCTGTTGGGCGTGCTGGGTCGGCGTCGTGGCTGGCTGGTGCTGTCGATCGCGGCGCTGGTCGCGGCGTTGACGGGGATGGCGTTCACCGGGCCGGCGCAACTGACTACCTTCGTCGGCCTGGCCGCGTTGACTGCGTTCGCCGGCGCCACCCAGGACACCGTGGTCGACGCCTACCGGATCGAGATCGCCCCGGTCGAGGCGCAGGGCGCGCTGGCCGCGACCTACACGCTGGGCTACCGCTTCGGCCTGATCGTGTCCGGTGCCGGCGTGCTTTACATAGCCGACTTCAGCGGCTGGCGGGTGGCGTACCTGACCATGGCCGCGGCGCTGGTGCTGCCGCTGCTGGCGACATTGTTCGCGCGCGAGCCGGAACAGATCACGATCCGTGAGCGCAGGAGTTTCGGCGAGGCATTCGTCGGCCCGTTCAACGATTTCTTCCGTCGCCACGGGGTGATGGTCGCGATCGCGTTGCTGGTGTTCGTCGGCCTGTTCAAGCTGCCCGACCAGATGCTCGGCGTGGTCGCCGGGCCGTTCTACATCGACACCGGCTACAGCAAGGCGGAGATCGCCACCGTGTCGAAGCTGTACGGAGTCTGGATCGGCATTGCCGGTGCGTTCCTCGGCGGGATATCGGTGGCGGCGCTGGGCATGCGCCGCTCGATCTTGATCGGTGCGCTGGGGCTGTCGCTGTCCAACCTGCTGTATCTGCTGATGGCGATGAACCCGAGCGAGACCTGGGCGTTCGTGGCGGCGCTGTCGGGCGACAACCTGGCGCTGGGCTATGCGGGCGTGGTGCTTGTCGCGTTCCTGTCCGGGCTGACCAGCCGCGAGTTCACCGCCACCCAGTACGCGCTGCTGGTTTCGCTGGCCAACATGCCGGGTAAGATCGTCGGTGGCATGTCCGGCTTCATGGTCGAGAAGTGGAGCTACGTGGGGTTCTTCGTGTTCAGCTCGCTGTCGATCGTGCCGACCCTGCTTCTGCTGGCGTGGTTGTGGCGGCGCAGGCAGTTGTTCGAGCCGGACGCCGCCGAGCCAACCGACAACGAACCATCGCAACAACGCGCCTGATCGGGCGACGATCCGGCGCACGCCGCGGCAGCACGCGGAGAGGGTGTAGAGATGACCGAAAGCATTGTGTTGCAGATCGACCCGTTGCTGCTCGAGCGCGTGCGCCGCATGGCCGCGGCGCAGGGCTGGAGCGAACAGCAGGCGCTGGGCCATCTGGTGGAGCACGGGTTGTTTGCCTGCGAAGCCGAACTGGCGGCGCGTTTCAGCGAATCCGACGCCGATGCGCTGCAGGCGGCGATCGCGGCGCTTGAAGAGATCGAGGACGACCCGGGCTTCGCCAACATCGGGCGTCCCGGGAACGGCTGAATATCGGGCCGTCGGGATGGACTGCAATCAGCCCGCGGGATAGATCGCGCCGAGTACCCGCGGACCACTCGCACCGGTCACGCCCGGCAGGTTGCCCGGACGTCCGGCCAGGGTCTGCCGGGCCAGCCAGGCGAACCCCATCGCTTCGATGAAATCCGGATCGACGCCGTGTTTCGCGGTCGATTCGACCACCGCTGCGGGAAGGTGCTCGCCGATCCGTCGCAGCAGCCTCGCGTTGTGCACGCCGCCGCCGCACACCAGCACGCGACCCGTCCGCGGCTGGTGCGCCAGCAACGCATCGGCGATGGTGATCGCGCTCAGTTCCAGCAAGGTCGCCTGCACGTCGGCGGCGGCTTCGTCGCCGCTGAGGCGCGACTGCAACCAGTCGAGATGGAACTGTTCGCGGCCGGTGCTCTTCGGCGGCGGCAGCGCGAACCAGGGCTCGTCCAGCAGGCGCGCCAGCAGTTCCGGATCGACGCGGCCACGTGCAGCGAACGCGCCGCCGGCATCGTAGGGCTGGCGCAGTTCGCGTTCGCACCAGGCGTCCATCAGCGCATTGGCGGGGCCGGTATCGAAACCGCGCACCTCGCCCGCCGCCGGCAGCAGCGTGAGGTTGGCGATGCCGCCGAGGTTGAGCACCGCGCGGTCTTCGGTGTCGTCGTGCAGCGCCGCGGCGTGCAGGGCCGGTAGCAGCGGCGCGCCCTGGCCGCCGGCGGCGACATCGCGACGGCGGAAATCGGCGACGGTGGTGATGCCGCAGCGCTCGGCGATGACGTTGCCGTCGCCGAGCTGCATCGTGAAAGGGTGGCGACCGTCGAACCGCGCGCCGGCCGGTCGATGCCGCACGGTCTGGCCGTGCGAACCGATCGCGCGCACGTCTTCGGCGGCGACGCCGGCTTCGGCGAGCAGCTGGCGGGCGGCCTCGGCGAACGCCTCGGCGATGCGTACGTCCAGCGTGCCCAGCTCTTCCAGCGACTGCAGCGCGCCGCCCTGGCCCAGTTCGACCAGCCGCTGGCGCAACGCCGGTTCCCACGGGTGGGTGCGGCCGAGTTGCAGCTCGCAGTGGCCATTCGCGTCGAACCGCACCAGCGCGGCATCGATGCCGTCGGCGCTGGTCCCCGACATCAGGCCGACGAACAGCCCTTCGAGCGCGCCCGGATGCAACACGGGCCCGGTTGGACTTTCGCCCGCCGGGCCCGCGGTGGTGGAATCCATGCGATCAGGCCTTCTTGTCGCCCTTGGGCTGCTTGGCCGGAGCAGCCGGCTCGACCTTCGCGTACATGATCTTCTCGACCTGCTGGATCCGCGCCAGCGCCGGCGCGGTCTGCGCCCGGAACGCGACCAGCGCCGCGCCCTTCAACGGCTCCGGCGGCGGCATGGTCACCGTCAGCGGGTTGCGATGGACGCCATTGATGCGGAATTCGTAGTGCAGGTGCGGTCCGGTGGCCAGGCCGGAACTGCCGACAAAACCGATCACCGTGCCCTGCTTGATGCTGGAGCCGGGTTTGTACTTGCCGAAGCGCGACATATGCGCGTACAGGGTGGTGTAGCCGCGGCCGTGGTCGAGCACGATGGTGCGGCCGTAACCACTCTTCCAGCCCACGAACTTGACCCGTGCATCGCCGGCGGCGTGGATCGGGGTCCCGGTGCCCGCGCCATAGTCGACGCCGTCATGCCGACGGGTCCGGCCCAGCACCGGGTGCTTGCGCGCCTTGGTGAACCCCGAGGTGACTCGCGCGTACGGGATCGGCATGCGGATGAAGGCTTTTTTCAGCGGTCGGCCATCGGCGGTGTAGTAGCCGACCTTGCCATCGTGCTCGAAGCGGAACCCCGAAAACGTCTTGCCGCCGGTGGTGAAGGTCGCCGCGGCGACCTCACCGGTGCCGATGCGCTCGCCCTCGCGCCACAGCTGCTCGTAGACGACGCTGAAGCGGTCGCCATTCTGCGCGTCGGTGAAGTCGATGTCGTACTGGAAGATGTCGTCCGTGAGCGTCGCGATCGCCGATGGCGACAGCCCGGCCTTGCGCGCGGAGGCATACAGCGAGCT
Source organism: Lysobacter sp. (assembly GCA_050737755.1). Classification (GTDB taxonomy): domain Bacteria; phylum Pseudomonadota; class Gammaproteobacteria; order Xanthomonadales; family Xanthomonadaceae; genus Novilysobacter. Next base: position 2,363 of record JBOHYC010000248.1, on the reverse strand, counting down.
GCTGATCTCGCCGCTGGCGACCACCGTGCGCGCCTCGGTCGGGCGCTCGGTGACCTGTTCGGTGATCGTGTCGGCACCGATCGCCAGTTCGACCCGATGGGTCGGGTCGCGGTCGAAGCGGAAGCTGCGCAACTGGCCGTCGACCGGGAGATCGAAGGCGAGCTCGGCGCCGGGACGCAGGCGGGTCAGGACCTGCTTGGCACCGGGTTGTTCAAGGATCCGGTACATCGTCGATGCCGGTACACCCATGCGCTCGAACAGCGCACCAAGTGTCTCGCCGCTCTGCACCCGGACCACCTGCCAGCTGTCGACCGCCTGCTCGTGCGCACGGGTCTGCGGCAACGGCGGCAGCGCCAGCGCCATCGAATGACGCTGCACATGCGCGGGGTCGCCGTGGATATCGCCAAAGCCGGGTACGATCGAGACGACCAGCATCCCCAGTGTCGCGAACAGGCTGGCCTGCACCCATTGCCGGCGCGACCAGCGGCCGTTGAATCCATCGGAGAGGTGGCGTGCCAGCACCGGACGGTGCAGGGCGGCTTCGCGCAGGTCCTTCAGGCGTTGGCGCCGGTCCTGGTCGGGTCCGGGGGCTGCAGTCATCGATATCTCCGGCGTCCAAACATGTGAAGGTGGCGTTGCGGCGTTACGATAGTGACGCGAGAAGTATGCGTCAAACCCTTGAGCTGAATAGGGTTTCTCGATTTCTCCTTTGTATAGCCATGGTTAATTCACGTTTATGATCGCGGTCACATCGCGGTCATGACCCCGACCGCGAGCAGTCCCTTGTCCGTCGAACCTTCTGTCAACGCGTCCGCCGCTGCGCCGGCCTCTCCCGCATCCCCGGTCCAGGCCGCGATGGAGCTGATCGGCCGCGGCGCCGACGAGATCCTCAAGCGCGAAGACCTCCTCTCCCGGCTCCAGTTGGGCCGTCCCCTGCGGATCAAGGCCGGTTTCGATCCGACCGCGCCCGACCTGCACCTGGGTCACACGGTGCTGCTCAACAAGCTGCGCCAGTTCCAGGACCTCGGTCACCAGGTGATATTCCTGATCGGCGATTTCACCGGGATGATCGGCGACCCGACCGGCAAGAACGTCACCCGCAAACCGCTGACCCGTGAGGACGTGCTCGCCAACGCGCGGACCTACGCCGAGCAGGTGTTCAAGGTGCTCGACCGCGACAGGACCGAGGTGCGGTTCAACAGCGAATGGTTCGGCCAGATGTCGGCGGCCGACATGATCCGGCTCGCCGGCCAGCACACCGTCGCGCGCATGCTCGAACGCGACGACTTCGCCAAGCGCTACGCCGCGCAGCAGTCGATCGCCATCCACGAATTCCTGTATCCATTGGTGCAGGGCTATGACTCGGTCGCGCTGCAGGCCGATGTCGAGCTGGGTGGGACCGACCAGAAGTTCAACCTGTTGATGGGTCGTGGCTTGCAGGAGTCGCACGGCCAGCCACCGCAGATCGTGCTGACCATGCCGCTGCTGGAAGGCCTCGACGGCGTGCAGAAGATGAGCAAGTCGCTTGGCAACTACATCGGCATCGACGAGCCGGCGATCGACATGGTGACCAAGACCATGAAGATCGACGATGCACTGATGTGGCGATGGATCGAACTACTCAGCTTCGAGATCACGGTGGCGGAGGTCGTCGATCTTCGGCAGCAGATCGAGGCCGGCGCATTGAACCCGCGCGACCTGAAGCTGCGCCTGGCCCGTGAACTGGCGGCGCGCTTTCATGGTGGCGAGGCTGCGGACCTCGCCGTCGCAGGCTGGAATGCCGCCGTGCGCGGACAGGGCGATACCACGCAGCTTCCGCTCAAGGATGTGGTTGTGCCCGCCGAGGGCCTGCGTATCGCAGCTCTACTGACCGCCGCCGGGCTGACTCCGAGCAACTCCGAGGCCAATCGCAAGCTGAAGGAGCGCGCGGTACGGATCGACGGCGACGTAGTGGAGGACGCGCAGTGCATGCTGCAGCCCGGTTTTGAAGGCGTCCTTGCGGTCGGAAAGCGTACCTTTGCGAGGGTGCGGCTGGTGGCCGGCTGAACAGGGCCGCGATCGCCGCGAAAATTTTTTCATCTCCCCCTTCCCGAACCCGTAAAGGGTGTGCATAATGCGCGGCCCGCAACGACCGAATGACTGGACGCGGCGGGGGCAGCGGGATGAAAAAAGTGGTCGGGAAGGTGTTGACGGCCACGAAATCTGCTGTAAGATGTGCGGCTCACTCGGGCACTTCGGTGACGAGTACGGAACGCGGCGCTGAGGCCGGTTCCAAAGATCTTTGACAGTGTGCGCAGGTGACTTGTGCGGGCGTCTGGCGGGTGGATGGTTGTCCATTCGCAGATGTTCGACACAGTCCAAAT
>JBOHYC010000247.1:0-15027 GCA_050737755.1 Lysobacter sp. | reverse complement strand
GCACCGTTCATCGCCGCCAACGCCTCCGACTACGCCGAAATCCGCGAGCGCCACCGCAACCGGGATGGCGGCAAGCGGCTGGTGTCGCTGGCCAAGGCCCGCGGCCAGCGCTTCGACGGCGACTGGGACAAGTACGATCCGCCCGCACCGAAACAGCTCGGGGTGCAGGCATTCGACGACTACCCACTGGACGAACTGGTTCCGCTGATCGACTGGACTCCGTTCTTCCAGGCCTGGGAGCTGCACGGACGCTACCCGGCGATCCTCACCGACACGGTGGTCGGCACCCAGGCCAGCGAACTGTTCCGCGATGCGCAGGCGATGCTCAAGCGGATCATCGATGAGAAATGGCTGACCGCGAAGGCGGTGTTCGGACTGTGGCCGGCCAACAGCGTCGGTGACGACGTGGTCGCCGATATCGACGGCACCCCGACCACGATCCACTTCCTGCGCCAGCAGGCCGACAAACCGCCGGAACGGCCCGACTTCTGCCTGTCCGACTTCATCGCCCCGCGTGACAGCGGCAAGCAGGACTGGATCGGCGCGTTCGCGGTCACCGCCGGCCTCGGTATCGAGCCGCACATCGCCCGCTTCCAGGCCGACCACGACGACTACAACGCGATCCTGCTCAAGGCCCTCGCCGACCGCCTCGCCGAGACCTTGGCAGAGCGCATCCACCAGCGCGTGCGCACCGAGTTCTGGGGCTACGCGGCCGACGAGTCGCTGGATGCCGAGGCGTTGATCGAGGAAAAGTACCGCGGCATCCGGCCGGCACCGGGTTATCCGGCATGTCCCGAACACAGCGAGAAGGCGACGATCTTCAAGCTGCTCGACCCGGCCAGCAACGCCGGCATGCAACTCACCGAGAACTTCGCGATGACCCCGGCCGCCGCCGTCTCGGGCTTCTACTTCAGCCACCCGCACAGCCAGTACTTCGTGGTTGGCCGGGTCTCGAAGGAACAGGCGGCCGACTACGCCAAACGCAAGGGCGTCGAACTCGCGCAGGCCGAGCGGTGGCTGGCTTCGAATCTCGATTACGACCCGGAATAGCCCCCACCACATGTAGGAGCGACGTAAGTCGCGACCGCACGGCGAACCCGGGTGTTCCGGAAATCGCGACTTACGTCGCTCCTACACGGAGGGACTCGCCGCGTACTACCAGACCAGGTCGTCCGGCACTTGGTACTTCGCATCCGAATACACGTCATCCACAGCCGGCGCATCCGGGTCCACCTTCAGCGCCACCGCCGGAGCAAACACCTGCTCCGCCTGCGCCAGCAACTCGGCCGTCACCAGCAAATAGCGGCCGTCCATCTGCAGCACGCCCAACTCACCCGCATTGAGCGCCTTCAGCTGCTCGGCGGTCACGTGGATGCGTTTGATCTTGCCGCCATACGGGAAGTGCCGTGCGATGTCGGCATTGGCGACATTGAGGCCCTTGTCCTTGACCAGCTCAGCCAACCGCGCGCGCGCCTCGCGACGTTGGCGTGCTTCCGCCTGCTTGGCCTGCTCCGCGCGGATGCGCTCGTCTTTTTCGCGCTGCGAACGGATCGCGTAGGCCTTCGCGAGATCGATATCCTCGCGCGAGTTGGGCTTGCTCCGCCCTGTCCGGGAGGGGTCGGATCGCCCGGCACCACGCTTGCCCGGGACCGACTTGGCCTGACCGGGTCGCGCCTGGCCGGGTCGCGCCTGGCCGGACGCCGACTTGCCACGCTCACCACGCCGATCCTGCGGCGCGGTACCCGGGCGGCCACCACGTTTGGCGCCATCGGCACGTTTGGGCTCGGGCGCCGGCGGCTTGAAGCCAAGCCCGAGAAGCTGATCGCGAAGTGTGTCGTTGCTCATGTCAGTCGTCGCGGCGTCGCGCAACGCGGGCCGTCAAGTGTTCAGTAATGGGGTGGAGGTGGCTCAGCGGACGGATCGGCGGACAGCGGATTGGCGGACAACGCGCCGCGCAGTTGCTTCAACTCCTCCAACGCACGGTGCAGCAACAGGCTGTTGCGCGCTTCCTCGTCCCGGGCCGCCGCCAGCGCATCGCTGAGTTCGCCAATCGTGTGCTCCTGGAACGACAACCGCGTTTCCAGGTCGATCAGGCGATGTTCGAGTTCATTGCCCACTTACTTGCCCGGCGGCTGGACGATGTCCTGCAGCTCGACCTCGAACACCAGCACCGCGTTGGGTCCGATCGGGCCACCCGGGGTGCCCTTTTCGCCGTAGCCGAGCTCGCTCGGGATCCAGAACCGGTACTTGCTGCCCACCGGCATCAGCGCGATCCCTTCCTGCCAGCCCGGCACGACCTGCTGCAACGAAAATACCGCTGGTTCATTGCGGTCATATGAACTGTCGAACGTCTCGCCGTCGAGCAGCGTGCCCTTGTAGTGCACGCGCACCATCGAGTCGGCCGACGGCTTGGCACCCTTGCCTTCGGTGATCACCTGGTACTGGAGGCCGGACTCGGTGGTCTTGACGCCTTCCTTCTTGGCGTTCTCGGCCAGGAATTTCGCGCCTTCTTCCTTGTTCTTCTTCGCGGCGGCCATCATTTCGGCGATGCGCTCGGCTTGGATCCGCTGGGCGAATTTCTCGCGCACCTGGGCGGCCTGTTCCTCGGACATCAGCGGCTTGTCATCGGACAGCCCGGTCGCAATCGCCTTGGACAGGGTGTCGACGTCGATCTCGTCCTTGACCTCTTCCAGCGAGCGGGCCATGTCCAGGCCGATCATGTAGCTGACCTGCTCTTTCTCGTTGGCCAGGCCTTCGATCTTGATGGCGCCGTCAGCCGCGGCTTCCGCGGTGGCATCGGTCTTGCCGGTATCAGTATCGGCGCCGTCATCCGCGCCTGGCTGGCAGGCAGCAATGGCAAGGGACAGGGCGGCAACCGCCAGCAGCGAGGTGATTCGGGTGGCTTGCTTGATCAGGTCGGACTTCATCGGGAACTGGACTCCTGGAGAGGGCGGGCTTGGCATCGGGGGATGCGCAAGCGCGTCACTGTGTTGGCGACAGCCTGAACGGCGCCGTATCGGCGCCGGCAATTGGAAGGGGTTAATAACTGAAAAGGATTACTCGATGATCGCCTGCAGCTCGACGTCGAACACCAGCGTCGCGTTCGGCCCGATCTCGCCACCACCGCCGCCCTTGGCGCCGTATGCCAGCTCGCCGGGGATCCAGAACCGGTACTTGGCGCCGACCGGCATCATCGTCAGGCCTTCGGTCCAGCCGGCGATGACCTGGTCGAGTCCGAACTCGGCCGGCTGGCCGCGCTCATATGAACTGTCGAAAACGGTGCCATCCAGCAAGGTGCCTTCGTAGTTGACGCGTACCCGGTCGTTCGGCCGCGGACGCATGCCCGACCCTTGGCGCAGGACCCGGTACTGCAGGCCCGACGGCGTGCTGAACACGCCCTTCTCCTGCCGATTGGTGGCCAGGAACGCTGCGCCTTCGGCCTTGTTGGCGTCGGCCTGGGCCTGCGCGCGCGACTGGAACTGGCTCTGCATCTTCTGCCCGAACGCCTCGCGGGTGCTGCCCAGTTCGGCTTCGCTCATCAGCAGTTCGCCACCGCCGAAGGTCGCGCGCACGCCCTGCATCAGTACCGCCAGATCCAACTCGTCCTTCATCGGCTCCAGTGAGCGGCCCACGTCGGAGCCGACCAGATAACCCACCTGCTGCTTGTCGACTTCCGGGATCTCCGCACCTGCGGGAGCCTGCCCGCTGCGCGAGGCGATGCGCATCATCAGTCCGCGGCCGACGGACTGGACCTGGTCTTCCTTGATCAGCGGTTCACCGCCGTCGAGGGCATTGCGGACTGCACGTTCAAACGCCGCAAGGTCGATGTCCGGCGCCGCCGGGCCGACCGAACGGGCGACATCGTGGCCGACCATGTAGCTCACCCGGGCGCGCTCGCTGCCAAGGGCCGCCTTGTCCTGGGCCGAGGCGGGAAACGTCGCTGCCGCCATCAGTACGGTGGTGGTCAAGATCACGGCAACGCCGCGCACGAAAGCCTTCATCCGGAACCGCTCCTTTCGGGTCGCCATGGGTCATGGCGCAATTCCCCCATTGTCGCGACCGACGGCGTCGACGGCAATCGCGCCCTCGGCCGTCTGTGTCTTTGGTTGGGTTACCGGGTGCTTGACCAGACGTGTTGTGGTGTTATAGTCACATACAACACCGATCAACCAACGAGCAGGTGCTCAGATGAACCGCAAGCTCCACAACACGCTTTCCGCCCTCACGGCCAGCGGCGCCTTGCTGGTAGTGAGCCTGATCGTTGCCGCGCCGGTACCCGGCCAGGCCGATGCCCGTGCCACGGCTTCCCTCGCTGCGGAGCTTGGCGCCGCCGGGACACTGGCGCAGGCCATCGGAACCGCAGCACAGACCCTGGAACCCGGCGGTAACGACGAATCGCGCCCGGCCGGGGCGAGCACGTCCAACCGCAGGCAGACCCTGGTCATGCCGTTCTTCTCCTTCCTTCCGCGGGGTTAACCCATGTCCGCTATCCAGTGGAGCGATGGCGCTCCCATTTACCGCCAGCTGAAGGAACGCGTCGTGGCGATGATGCTCGACGGCGTCCTCAAGCCCGGTGATGCCCTGCCCTCTGTCCGGCAGGTCGCCGCCGAGTACCAGCTCAATCCCATCACCGTCTCGCGCGCCTACCAGGAGTTGGCGGACGAGGCGCTCGTCGAAAAACGCAGAGGCCTTGGCATGTACGTGACCGAAGAAGCCGCAAAGAAACTGCTGGTCAACGAACGCGAGCGTTTCCTTACCGAGGAATGGCCGCTGGTGCTTGAGCGCATCCTTCGCCTTGGCCTGAGCGCCGAGGATCTGCTGGCCGCCGGTTCGGCCAAGGCGGGTGCCTGATGAACGCCGACGTCCAGATCCGCACCCCGATCGATTCCGTGGTCAGCGCTCGCAACCTGCGCAAGGCCTACAAGAACAAGGTCGCGCTCGACGACACTGCGTTCGACATCCCGAAGGGACGCATCGTCGGCCTGATCGGCCCCAACGGGGCCGGCAAGACCACCGCGCTCAAGGCGATGCTCGGCCTGATCCCGTTCGAAGGCCGGATGAGCGTGCTCGGTCGTGATCCGCGCACCGAGCGCGACGAGTTGATGCGCGATGTCTGCTTCATCGCCGACGTGGCCGTGCTGCCGCGCTGGATCAAGGTATCGGAGGCGATCGAGTTCGTCGCCGGGGTCCATCCGCGTTTCGATCGCGCCCGTTGCGAGCGCTTCCTGCAGGGCACCCAGCTCAAGCCGAAGATGCGGGTACGCGAGTTGTCCAAGGGCATGATCGTGCAGTTGCACCTGGCCCTGGTGATGGCGATCGACGCCCGCCTGCTGGTACTCGACGAGCCCACCCTCGGCCTCGACATCCTCTACCGCAAGCAGTTCTACCAGCGTCTGCTGGAGGATTACTTCGACGAGGACAAGACCATCCTGATCACCACCCACCAGGTCGAGGAAGTCGAGCACATCCTCACCGACGTGATGTTCATCCGCGACGGCAAGATCGTGCTGGACAGTGAGATGGATGCAGTCGGCGAGCGCTTCACCGAAGTGCTGGTCAACGCCGACCAGGCCGAGGCCGCCCGCGCACTCAAACCACTGGACGAACGCGCCCTGCCGTTCGGCAAGACCGTGATGCTGTTCGACGGCGTGCCGCGTGACCAGCTCGGCGGACTCGGCGAAACCCGGACTCCGGGCCTGGCCGACCTGTTCGTCGCCACCATGAAGGGGACCTACGCATGAACGCCCTCGACACCACCCTGCCCGCTGCCCCGCGTGCGGTCGCACCGGTCCATCCCACCCACAAGCTCCGGCTGCTTCTGCGACGCGAGCTGTGGGAACACAAGGGCGGCTTCCTGTGGGCGCCGCTGATCGCTGGCGGCATCCACTTGGTGCTGAGCCTGATGGCCATCATCTTCGGCGAGGTCATGCTCAACCGCGCTCCCGAACACACCAAGATCGATGTCGCCGGAGGCAGCTTCAGCATCAACGGGCTCGACCTCGGGATGCTGACCGACAAGATGAGCCCGGAAGACCTCAGTGGAATGGGACAGGCCATCGACGTGGCGCTGTACATGGCCGGGACATGGCCACTCGTAGTACTGGCGTTCGTGGCCTTCTTCTACTGCCTCGGTTGCCTGTACGACGATCGCAAGGACCGCAGCGTGCTGTTCTGGAAGTCGTTGCCGGTGTCCGACAGCGAGACCGTATTGTCGAAGGTCGCCAGCGTGACCTTGGTCGCACCGGTCATCGCGGCGCTGGCGGCCCTGGCCACCATGCTTGGTTCGCTGGCGATCTGGAGCGTGGTGGTGATGTTCCACGGCGGCAACCCGGCCACCCTGCTGTGGGGTCCGGCGAGTCCGCTGTCCATCCTCGCCACGATGATTGCCTATGTGCCGGTTTACGCGATGTGGGCGCTGCCGACCGTCGGCTGGCTGATGCTGTGCTCGGCCTGGGCCCGGAGCAAGCCGTTCCTGTGGGCGATCATGATCCCGCTGTTTGCCGGCATCTTCGTCAGCTGGTTCGACCTGATGCAGTTGTTCGACCTCGATTCCAGCTGGTTCTGGCGTCACGTCGTCGGCCGCGGCCTGCTCAGCCTGGTCCCGGGGTCGTGGATGGGTGATGTCCCCATGGACGACTTCTCGCCCGACTCGTTGACCAGCTTCCTCAGCGTGCGATCGATGTACAGCGTGTTCGCGACCCCTCAGATGTGGTTCGGCGTACTCGCCGGCGCCGCAATGATCTTCGGTGCGATCCGCCTGCGCCGCTGGCGCGACGAAGGCTGATTCGGCCCCTACTCGAGGACACGCACATGAACATCCGCAACGCCGCCCTCGTCCTGTGCCTGTTGCTGCCGCTGGCTGCACAGGCCGGGGAGTCCAACCCCACCGGCACCACCGACATCGGTACCGAATTGAGTCGCGAAATGGGCGAGGCGCGCCGCGAGGTCGCCGCCGACCTGGCCAAAGCCCGGCTGGAACTGCAAACCGAAAACCTGCGCATCGACAACAGCCTGCAGTTTGCCGACACCGACGACGCGGATTCAGATGCGCTCCCCCGCGCCGAAATCACTCCGCAGGGCGATTTCCTCATCGAAGGCGAGGCGCAGGCCATCGATGCCGGGCAACGCCGCCAGTTGCTGGCATACCGTGGCCAGATCGTGGGAATCGCGCTGGCCGGCATCGACCTCGGCCAGCGGACGGCGGACGCCGCGCTGACCAAGGTCGAGGATGCGTCCTGGGTCGGCCTTCTTTTCGGTGCCATGAGCGGTCGACTGGAGCGCGACATCGAGCAGGTCGTCAAGCAGGAGCTCGAACCTGCCGTGCAGGATCTTTGCCGACAATTGCCGGCCGTGAGGGCCTCGCAGCAACAGCTGGCATCAAGCCTGCCGCAGTTCCGGCCCTATGCCACGCTGGAGCCCGACGATGTCGATGATTGCGAAAACATGATCCAGAAAGAACTCGCATCACTCTGACCAGGGATCCGACCATGACCCATACCCACCGCTTTGCCCTCGTCGCCTGCCTCGCCGTTGTCCCGTTGCTGGCGGCCTGCAATCGCGACGCCGCCACGCCGGCAGCCGAGCCTGACGGCACCGGACCCAGCACCGCGCTTGGCCGCACCGTCGACAGCGCCATGCGCGAGGCGCGCAAGAAAATCGCCACCGAAAACATCAGCGTCGGCGGCGACGCGGACATCCATATCGGCGGCGCGGAAATCAACAGTCGCAGGCCGGTCGATGCTGAGGGAAATCCGCTACCGGAAGCGGAAATCAGCCCCGCCGGCGACCTGTTGATAGCGGGCAGGAACGTCGACATCACCCCCGCCCAGCGCGAACTGCTGCTGGACTACCGCGGCCATGTGGTGAGCCTGATCGAGGCCGGCATGGCGATCGGCGTCAAGGGTGCCGACCTGGGCATGAATGCCGCTGGAGAGGCGTTGAAGAGCGTGTTCACCGGGGAAACCTCGGACCTGGAGCAGCGCATCGAGGCGGAAGCGGCGAAGCTCGAAGTCGAGGCCATGCGGCTGTGCGACCTGCTGCCGGCGCTGCTGCAAACCCAGCAACAACTCGGCGAGAGCCTGCCCGAGTTCAGCCCCTACGCAACGATGACCGCCAACGACATCGAGGACTGCCGAAGCGACGCCGTCAATACCGACGGCACGGACAACGCAGCCCGTCGCCACGAAGTCCGCGACAACATCCGCAGCACCATCCGCCAGTCGATCCGCGGAGCCGCGCAAGCCGCTGGTGTGGCCGAAGGCGGGACGGTCGACCCTGCCGAGCCGGCTGCCGAGGAGGCGACAAGCCAGTAGCAGCGCGGGACTACGCTATCCGGCGATCCCGCCCCGCGTAAGCGCGGCGGGATCCAGCAGGCGGCGCAACTCCTTTTCATCGATCCCGGTCGCCTCCACCGCCACCTCCAGCACCGGCCTGCCCTCGCGGTAGGCCTGCTTGGCGATGGCCGCAGCCTTCTCGTAACCGATCACGGGATTCAGCGCGGTAACCAGAATAGGATTGCGCTGCAACGCCCCGGCGACGTTGTCCTTGCGCACCTGCAAACCGGCGATGGTGTCGTCGGCCAGCAGCCGCATCACGTTGGCAAGCAGGCCGATCGAGTCAAGCAGGTTGGCCGCGATCAGCGGCAGCATCACATTGAGCTGGAAGTTACCGCTCTGCCCGGCCACGGTGATCGCCGCGTTGTGGCCCATCACCTGCGCGCAGACCATGCAGGTCGCTTCCGGGATCACCGGATTGACCTTGCCCGGCATGATCGAGCTACCCGGTTGCAATGCCGGCAATTCGACTTCCCCGAGCCCCGCCAGCGGGCCGGAATTCATCCAGCGCAGGTCATTGGCGATCTTCATGAGCGCCACCGCCAATGCGTTGAGCTGACCGGACAGCTCCACCGCGTCGTCCTGCGAAGCCAGGCCTTCGAACTTGTTGTCAGCCGACTCGAACTTCGTCCCCGCCAGCTTCGACAACGCCCTTGCCATCGCATTGCCGAAACGCGGATCGGCGTTGATTCCGGTGCCGATCGCCGTGCCGCCGATCGGCAGCCGCCGTAGCCGTTTGAGGCTGTCGTCAATCCGTCCCTGCGCGGACTGCAATTGCGCCGACCAGGAGCCGAACTCCTGCGCGAACGTCAGCGGCATTGCGTCCATCAGGTGGGTGCGACCGGTCTTGGTGACCTTGCCGAGCGCACGACCACGGCGATCGATGGTCTGGCGAAGGTGCTTGAGCGCGGGCAGCAGGTCCTCGACGGTCGCCAGTTGTGCCGACACCCGAAGCGCGGTCGGGATGACATCGTTGGAACTCTGGCCGAGATTGACGTCGTCGTTGGGGTGGACGCCGGTCTTGCCCTTGACCGCGCGCGAAGCCAGCGTCGCGATCACCTCGTTGGCATTCATGTTGCTGGAGGTGCCCGAACCGGTCTGGAACACGTCGATCGGGAAATGGGCGTCGTGCTCGCCATCCGCCACTGCCAGCGCCGCCCGCCGGATCGCGACCGCGCGGTTCTTCGGCAACAACCCGAAACCACCATTGACCTCGGCCGCGGCGGCCTTCACCAGCCCCAGCGCACGGATGAACCCGCGCGGCATCGGCCGGCCCGAGATCGGGAAGTTCTGCACCGCACGTTGAGTCTGCGCGCCCCACAACGCGTCGGCGGGCACCTGCAGTTCGCCCATGCTGTCGTGTTCGGTGCGGTAATCCTGGCTGGCCATGGTGTCCTCCGTTGGTTGCCGGCGAGCATACGCCGGGCGGGATAACGCTTCCGTGGGGAGGGCCCGCTTCTACCAGAGGTCGGACGCCGGCCGCGCTAGAATGTCCGATCGTTTCCCCACGCCCTGAAACCATGCCCGCCAGCCCCGAATCCCAGCTCCTCGCCCTGTCCCCTCTCGATGGCCGCTACGCCGGCAAGGTCGACCCGCTGCGGCCGATCTTCTCCGAGTTCGGCCTGATCAAGGCGCGGGTCAAGGTCGAGGTCGAGTGGCTGCTGGCGCTGGCCAGCGAGCCGGGCATCGGCGAGCTCAAGCCGTTCTCGGACGCAGCCACCGCCCGCCTGCGCCAGCTCGCCGACGGCCTGTCGGTCGAGGATGCGGCGCGGGTCAAGGAGATCGAGCGCACCACCAATCACGACGTCAAGGCGGTCGAGTACCTGATCAAGGAGCGACTGAAGGACGACGCCGAACTCGGCCCGGCGCTGGAGTTCGTGCATTTCGCCTGCACCTCCGAGGACATCAACAACCTAAGCTACGCGCTGATGTTGAACGAGGCGCGGCAGACCGTGCTACTGCCGAAGCTCGACCAGCTGATCGAGAAGCTGCGCGCGATGGCGCACGAGCACGCCGCGCTCCCGATGCTGTCGCGCACTCACGGCCAGACCGCGTCGCCGACCACCGTCGGCAAGGAACTGGCCAATGTCATCGCCCGCCTGCGTCGCCAACGCGAGACCCTCGCCGCGACGACCATGCCGGGCAAGATCAATGGTGCGGTCGGAAATTACAACGCCCATGTCGCCGCCTATCCGGACGTCGACTGGCCGGCGTTCTCGCAGCGCTTCGTGCATTCGCTGGACCTCGACTGGCAGCCCTACACCACCCAGATCGAACCCCACGACGGCATCGCCGAGATCTGCGATGTCCAGCGCCGCATCGACACGATCGCGATCGACCTGTGCCGTGACATCTGGGGCTACATCTCGCTGGGCTACTTCAAGCAGTCGGTCAAGGCTGGCGAAGTCGGCAGCTCGGCGATGCCGCACAAGGTCAACCCGATCGACTTCGAGAACGCCGAGGGCAACTTCGGCATCGCCAACGCGCTGCTGGAGCACTTCGCCGCCAAGCTGCCGATCAGCCGCTGGCAGCGCGACCTGACCGATTCGACCGTGCTGCGTGCGCTCGGCACTGCGTTCGGCCACGCGCTGATCGGCTTCGAGGCACTGCTGCGCGGCCTGGGCAAGGTCTCGGCCAACCCCGAGCGCCTCGCCGCCGACCTCGATGCCTCGTGGGAGGTGCTGGCCGAGGCGGTGCAGACGGTGATGCGCCGCCATGGCCTGCCGCAACCGTACGAGCAACTGAAGGCGCTGACCCGCGGCCACGGTATCGACAAGCAGGCGATGCGCGAGTTCATCGCCGGCCTGGAACTGCCGGGCGATGCCAGGCAGCGCCTGCTGGACATGACTCCGGGCAGCTACACCGGCCACGCGGAACAGCTCGCCCGCGATATCTGAACCAGCGACGACGCCATGAGCCGCCAGCGTAAAAAAAACACCGCCCCACCGATCGAGATCGACGCCGCCGGCCTGCCACCACTCGGCATGCCGCCGGCCGACTTCCTGCGCGACTACTGGCAGAAGCGTCCGCTGCTGATCCGCAACGCGTTTCCCGGCTTTGCCGCGCCGGACTTCGTTCCGCCGATCTCGCCCGAAGATCTCGCCGGCCTCGCCTGCGAGGAGACCGCGCTGTCGCGGATCGTCGCCCACGAGCGCGCGGAAGACCGCTGGTTGCTGCGCCACGGCCCGTTCCCGGAAGAGATGTTCCCGGGTATGCCCGACCACGACTGGACCCTGCTGGTGCAGGACGTCGACAAATGGGATGCCGATGTCGCCGCGCTGATCGACGCCTTCGACTTCCTGCCGCGCTGGCGGATCGACGACATCATGGTGTCGTTCGCCGCACCGGGCGGCTCGGTCGGCGCCCACGTCGACCAGTACGACGTATTCCTTCTGCAGGCCCAAGGCCATCGTCGCTGGCAGATCGACGACTCGAAAAACCCGTCGCTGGATTTCCGCAACGACGTCGACCTAAGGCTGTTGCAGCGCTTCAACCCGAGCCACGACTGGGTGCTCGGCCCCGGCGACATGCTCTACCTGCCGCCCGGCGTGCCGCACCACGGCGTCGCCGAGGATGCCTGCCTGACGTACTCGGTCGGCATGCGCGCGCCCGCGGCCGCCGAACTGCTTGGCGATTTCGTCGACACCCTCGCCGCCGAAGCCGACGATGCACTGCGCTACCGCGACCCCGATCTGATGCCGCCGGCCGACCCCGCCGAGATCGACGCCACCTCGATGGAACGCGTGGTCGAGGCCCTCAACCTGCTACGGATGAACGACCCTGAACGCCTCGGCGACTGGTTCGGCCGTTTCATCACGGTCTATCGCAGCGCCGGCCAGGTCATGCCGCCGGCGATCGCGCCCGGTGATGCACCACGCTCGCGGATCGAGATTGAATGGGACCTGCAACAAGGTGCCAGCCTGTGGCGTCATCCGTACTCGCGGATGGCCTGGCGCAAGGCCGCCCGCGGCGCACGGCTCTACGTCAACGGACAGGAACACGTCATGCCGGTGCGCGACGCCAAACGCATTGCCAACGCCACGACACTCGATGGCGCGACGTACGCCGCATTGTCTGAGACCGGCCGCGACGGCGTGTTCGAGCTGCTGCAGGCCGGGCATTACCGGCTCGATACCGGCGACGGCGAAGAGGAATGAGTACGCCGGCCTTCAAAGTCGAAGGCATCGCATACGAGGCCGGCCTGCCCGACCTTCGCCACGTGCGCGAAACGGTATTCGTGCAGGAACAGGGCGTGCCGCTGGCGCTGGAGTGGGACGAGCTGGATCCGCAGTGCCACCATGTCATCGCCCGCGACGAGCGCGGCGCGGCGATCGGCACCGGTCGCCTGACCCCGAAACACACGATCGGCCGCATGGCGGTACTGCTCGACTGGCGCGGCCGTGGCGTCGGCGATGCGATGCTCCGGGCGCTGATCGAACAGGCTCGCGCGAACGGCTGGCATGAGGTGTCCCTGCATGCACAGGCCAGTGCGATCGATTTCTATGCGCGCCACGGCTTCCTGCCGCTCGGCGAACGCTTCGAGGAAGCCGGCATCGAGCACCAGTCGATGCGGATCCTGCTCGACGCGGTCAATCCCGTCGAAACCCGTGATGCCGCAGTCGCTGCCCTGCTCGGTGTGATTGCCGGTGCGCGCCGGCAACTGGTCATCTACAGCCGCGAACTCGACCCTGGTCTGCTGGATGTGCCCGCGGTGGTTGCCGCGCTGCGGCGCCTGGCGATCGGCGGGGGCGATATCCGGGTGATGCTGCAAGACCCCGCTGAACCGCAGCGCGCACTGGCACCGCTGATCGGCCTGGGCCAGCGCCTGCCGACCGCGTTCGCATTCCGCGCAATCGAGGAACCGACCGACCGCGCCTACCCGTCCGCCTACGTCGCCAACGACCTGCGCGGCTACTACTTCCGCCCGCTCGGCCACCGATTCGATGGCGAAACCCGGCTCGATGCATCCGGCCGCGCACGCCAGTTACGCGCCGCGTTCGACCCCGTCTGGCAGCGCGCCCGACCATGCACCGAGTACCGGGCACTGGGTTTGTAGGTGAGCAATCAGCCACATATCTGAACTGCGGCGAACCCTCTTTCGCCGTTATTTGCGAGACAGTGTGTTTTTCCTCGGATTTACTGGCCGGCACCCCGTACGTGCGGGCTATAATTCGATTTCTTGAGCGCCTGAATAGCCGCCAGTCGGCCCAGTTGGGGTGCCCCGCCCTTCCTTTTGAGTGCCCGTTGACCATTGTGGACAGTCTCCTGAAGCAGTTCTCCCAGTCCTCGCAGCTCGGCGCAAACGCCGCCTACATCGAAGACTTGTACGAGCAGTATCTGGTCGCCCCCGACAGTGTCGGGCCCCAATGGAAGACCTACTTCGACGGACTCAAGGGCCGCGAAGCCGGAGACGTCCCGCACTCGGCGGTGATCGACAGCATTGCCGGGGCCCGCAGGCGCGGCGACTCGGCCGTCGCTGCCGGCGCAGGCGATGAGCGCGAACGCGGGGTCGGCAAGCTGATCACCGCCTACCGTTCGCGCGGCCACCTCGGGGCCGACCTGGATCCGCTGGGCCTGCTCGAAAGTCCGCCCGCACCCGACCTCGACCTCGGCTTCCACGGCCTGTCCGGCAACGACCTCGCCAACGAGTTCAGCACCGGCGGCGTCGCCGGCCATGACCGTATGAAGCTCGGCGACCTGCTCGCCCTGCTCAAGGCCACCTACACCGGACCGATCGGCGCGGAGTTCATGCACATCTCCGACGCTGGCCAGCGTCGCTGGGTGTACGAGCGGCTGGAAAAGGCCGGCGGCAAATACGGTCGCACCATCGAGGACAAGCAGCGCATCCTCGAGCGGCTCAGCGCGGCTGATGGCCTGGAGCGCTACCTCGGCACCAAGTACGTCGGCCAGAAGCGCTTTTCGCTGGAAGGCGGCGATTCGCTGATCCCGTTGCTCGACACCACCATCCGCCGCGCCGGCGAGCAGGGTGTCAAGGACGTGGTGATCGGCATGGCCCACCGCGGTCGCCTCAACGTGCTGGTCAACATCCTCGGCAAGCCGCCGCGCAAGCTGTTCGACGAGTTCGAGGGCAAGTTCGAGCACGTCCAGCACGACTTCGCCCATACCGGCGACGTCAAGTACCACCTCGGTTTTTCCGCCGATGTCGCCACCCCGGGCGGCCCGGTGCATCTCGCGCTGGCATTCAACCCGTCGCACCTGGAGATCGTCGATCCGGTGGTCGCGGGCAGCGTGCGCTCGCGCCAGGACCGCCGCGGCGAAGCCGGCCGTGGCCAGGTGCTGCCGATCCTGATGCACGGCGACGCCGCGTTCGCCGGCCAGGGCGTGGTGATGGAACTGCTGCAGATGTCGCAGGCCCGCGGTTTCGCGGTTGGCGGCACCGTGCACATCGTCATCAACAACCAGGTCGGCTTCACCACCAGTGAACGCCAGGACGCACGGTCCACCCTGTACTGCACCGACGTGGCCAAGATGGTCGGCGCGCCGATCCTGCATGTAAACGGCGACAACCCGGAAGCGGTGGCGTTCTGTGCCGAGATGGCGCTGGATTTCCGCAACGAGTTCGGCCGCGACGTGGTCATCGA
This sequence comes from Lysobacter sp., assembly GCA_050737755.1. Lineage (GTDB taxonomy): Bacteria > Pseudomonadota > Gammaproteobacteria > Xanthomonadales > Xanthomonadaceae > Novilysobacter. Next base: position 92 of record JBOHYC010000247.1, on the reverse strand, counting down.
CCTGGTCTGCTACCGCCGCCACGGCCACAACGAGGCCGACGAGCCGGCAGCGACCCAGCCGCTGATGTACCAGGTGATCCGCAAGCACAAGA
>JBOHYC010000246.1:0-7207 GCA_050737755.1 Lysobacter sp. | reverse complement strand
ACCTCTGGGACGCCGATGCGGCGACGCCGTTTAATTCGAGAATGGATCAGGTTATTCGCGTATCCATATGATTTTCAAGGATATGAATTACACGAAACCCGACCGGACCTGTCGAGTATAGCGGCCCCAGCTACCAGTCAAAGCCCATCGACAGCTTGAACGTGCGCGTGGGCAGCAGGATCCCGTCGCCGTTGCGGGCGCCCCAGTCCGCGCGCCCGGCGCCGGGGCCGCCGCGATCGTTCTGGAAGTCGGTCCAGTTGCGCCAGTCGAAGGCGTTGATCAGGTCGAACCGGACCCACGGGGCCAAGTCGGTGCCGGTGTCCCAGCGCTTCTGCAACGCGATGTCGAACTGCTTGAAACCGGTGTGCGGGGTGTACGGGTCGAAGAAGCAGTGGTCGTTGCTCACGGCGGCGAAGCAATTGACCGCGTCACGTACCGGCGCCGTGGCCAGGGTCAATTTGCCCGAGGCGGTGATGCCCCACGGCGCGTCGTAGATGCCCGTGGTCACCAGGCGATGGCGGGAGATGCCGACCGACGCCAGCATCGGCTGCCCGTCCAGCCCCGGGTAGTCGAACAGATAGTGCTCATCGGAGTTGGCCGCGTTGAGGCGGTTCTCGGAGGCGTCGCTGTAGGTGTAGGCGAGGGTCACGCCCCAGCCCGAGTCCTGGGTGTATGGCTTTTCCAGCGACAGCAGCAGGCTGTCGAGTTCGGTCTCGATGCCGTTGCGTGCGATCAGCAGGGTGCCGTAGCCGGGGATGGCCTCGCCCCAGGGCTGGTTGCCCCAGGTCGCGCCCGGATTGGCCGGGTCGCGGAAGCTGCCATCGGCGAAGCGGTTGCCCAGCGCGAAGTAGATGCCGTCGTAACTGCGGATGTGCGCCAGCGTGACCGAGGTGTTCCAGTCCACCGCGCCCAGCGCAATGACATTCCGCATCCCGAGGCTGAACTGGTCCGAGTACGGGGTCTTGAGATCGTTGTCGATCAGGTTGACCTCGGCGCCGAGGTTCGGATTGGCGGCGGCCAGTTCCTCCAGCCGCGCCGGGTCGAGCCAGCGCGGGTCCCACGCCACGCAGTTGCCCTCGCCCACCGTGCACGGGTGCTCGGCCGTATCGAAGCGGTACTGATAGCTGGGGAAGGTGTGCTTGGACTGTTCCAGTGCGAGGTAGTCGAAAAGATTGCGGTCGTAGGCGCGGCCCGCCCCGCCGAAGATCACATGCCGGCCGTCGGCGTTCAGGTCATAGGAGAAGCCCAGCCGCGGTTGCCAGGCATCCTTGAATGCCTTGCGGTTATTGCCGGTGGATATGAAATTTTCGATGTCGTAATCGGTGTCGGCGATGTTGCCCCAGCCGCGCAGCGCGGTGGCGATGCCCCCGTCGGTCACGTAATCGAGGAAGCCCGGCGTCTCCTCGTAGTCCCAGCGCACGCCGAGATTCAGGGTCAGGTGCTCGTTGACCTCCCAGTCGTCCTGGATGTAGATGCCGAACTGCTTGTTGCCGGACGTGACGCGGCGGTCCGCGGTGAGCGTGCTGGCGTTGAAGTCGACCTGGTAGGGAATGGTCGGATCACCGGCGATGTCGTAGCGGAACTGCGGGTTGTACGGCTGCTGCTCGAAGGCCTCGACGTCGACCTGCTTGTACTTGATACCCACCTTGATCGTGTGTCCTTCCCAGCCATACCAAGTGAAGTCATTCTGCAGGCCCAAACCCTGCTGCCCCTTGTCCTGGTAGTCGGCGCCACCGCCGGCCGCGAGGATCTGCCTCTCCTGCGGGTTGCCCTCCCCGTCCAGCGGCCAGGTATAGAGCAGGTAGCCCGGCGCGATCACCTTCGAACGCGGGTTCCAGAAGCTCTCCTCCCAGGTCAGGTGCGCGTCGTTGAGCCAGTCGGTGGCATTGACCTGCCAGCGCAGGTCGAGGCGGGTCTCTTCGTTGTTGTCGGTCTTTGCGCGGCTGGCGGTATTGATGCCGCTGTCGAGCAGCAGGCCGGTTTCCTCGCGGCGCTTCGCGGTCAGTTCCAGCAACTGGGAGCCACTGGCCTGCCAGCTCAGTTTGCCGAAATAGAGGTCCTCGTTGAACCGGGCCTGGTTGTTGCCGACCAGCGGGCGCAAGTGCTCGGGCAACTGGCCGACGGTGAAGTCCTCGCCGATGCGTACTTCACGCGGCTGGGAAAAGTCCTTGGCCTCGTAGGTCAGGAAAAAATGCAGGCGGTCGCGGACGATCGGGCCGCCGAAGGAGACGCCGTACTGCTCTTCCATCGACGGCACCTTGGCCCCGTCCGCCTCCTCGCGCGGGGTCGGTTCACGCCACTGGTCTGACGTGCGGTCCCAGAAGAAGCTGCCGCCAGACTCGTTGGTGCCCGAGCGGGTCACCGCGGTGACCGCGGCGCTGCTGATCTGGTCGTACTCGGCCTTGTAGTTGGAGGTGATGACCTTGTACTCGCCGATCGCCAGCTGCGGAAACGGGTTGCCGCGGCTGCTGTTCTGCCCGCTGAGGCCGCCCTTGGTCACGTAATTCTTCTGGCCGACGCCGTCGATGAACACGTTGACGCCGTTGGACGACTGCGCGCCGCTGCGCAGGCTGCTGTAGCCGCTCTCGCCGCCGCTGACGAATTGCATGCCCGGCACCGTGTCGGCAAAGGCCAGGAAGTTGCGCGACGCCTGCGGCAACGCCTCGATCTGCTTCTGGGTGACGTAGGTGGCAATCTCCGAGGTCCGGGTTTCGACCAACGCGGTGGCGTTGACCTCCACCGTCTCCAATTGGGTATCCACCTCGCCGGTCGCGGTCTCATCCAGGCCGCCGGTGGCGAGATCGAGGGTGGCGACCTGGCCGACCTGCACGCTCACAACCTGCGAATCGGTGCGCCCGTCCGCCACCATCTCGACCCGATACTCGCCGGGCGGAAGGCCGGCCAGCGAATAGCGACCATCGGCGTCCGCGTTGACACTGCGGCTCAGGCCGGTGGCCACGTTGGTGGCGGTAACGCTGGCGTTGGCGGCAGGCGCGGCGTCCAGGGTGGCCTCGCCGCGGATCGTGGCGGCCGTGCTCTGGGCCAGCGCGAGCGGCGCGGCACTGGCGGCCAGGCAGCCCGCCAGTGCGACGACGAGCAGTCGACGGGCGGGACGGGCAAACGGCGGAACGGGCGGCATGGGACTCTCGCTGGCTTGACGGTCGCGGATTGTCGTGACCCGCCCGTAAGAGCCTGTGACGGCCAGGTGAATCGGCGTCTGTTTCAGCCCGTCGGAGTACTCACGGCAGCACGGGCTTGAACGGCCGCACCTCGGTGCGGATGTAAACACCGGCTGCCGTGTACGGATCTTCGCCAGCCCAGGCGCGGGCGGCTTCAAGCGACTCGAATTCGGCCACCACCAGACTGCCGCTGAAGCCCGCCGGACCCGGATCCTCGGCATCGATCGCGGGGCACGGTCCGGCCAGCAGCAAGCGGCCGGCTTCGGCCAGCGCGGTCAGGCGTGCCAGGTGTTCCGGACGCGCCGCCTTGCGCTTGTCCAACACGTTCTCGCCGTCATATCCCTCGATCGCGTACCACATGCACCGGTCTCCCTTGATTCGTCGACTGACGCCCCGGCCGGGGCTGGGCGGATTGTAGCGGCCGCCCGGCCCGTGAATCCCGGCAACAACCCCGCTGGACAGCGGTTTCGCCAGCCCGTACCCTAAGTGCCATATGAGGCTGGAAGCAGCAGCCCGTCGCGACCCGGCCCACGCCATCGCGATGCCCGTGCCCCCAACACGGTCTGCTGCCCACCACGGCCCGCACTCGACGAATCCACGCCATCCGCCGCCACGTCCCCGACGCGGCGCGCTTGCCCGAACCGTACGAGCGCAAACCGGTCCGCTGTCCCCACCGGACGCATGTCACGCATCAACCGAGTTCCACTGTTGCGCCACGGTCCGGAGGGACCGGCCCCGCATGATCAATGACCCCGCGTCCGACGCGACCGACGACAACGTCCCGGGCGACAACGTGACCGACCAAAACCAGCCCCCCCCGGCAGCGGCCGGTCCCGAAGCGACGGACGCAAGCCCGGCGCCGGCGCGGCCGCGGCAGGCGGAAATGGCGCTGGCGATGGTCCACGGCCAGCCGGTGCTGCAGATCCCGCAGGACCTGTACATCCCGCCGGACGCGCTGGAGGTCATCCTCGACGCGTTCGAAGGCCCGCTCGACCTGCTGCTGTACCTGATTCGCCGGCAGAACCTCGAAATCCTCGACATCCCGGTGGCCGAGATCACCCGCCAGTACGTCGACTACATCCAGGCGATGCACGAGATGCGTTTCGAGCTCGCCGCCGAATACCTGGTGATGGCCGCCATCCTGGCCGAGATCAAGTCGCGCATGCTGCTGCCGCGCGCGGTCAACGAGGAAGGCGAAGAGGAAGATCCCCGCGCCGAGCTGGTGCGCCGGCTGCAGGAGTACGAGCGCTTCCAGAAAGCCGCCGAGGACATCGACGCCCTGCCCCGGCAGGACCGCGATACCGCACCGGCGCAGGCGTTCGTGCCGGACCGGGCCTCGATCAAGTTGCCGCCGGAAGTCGACTTGCGCGAGATGCTGCTGGCCCTGCACGACGTGTTCAAGCGCGCCGAGCTGTACACCCAGCATGCGATCAAGCGCGACGCCCTCAGCGTCCGCCAGCGCATGGGCGAGTTGCTGTCGCGGTTGGAGGATGGCGCGTTCCACCGCTTCGAGAGCCTGTTCGAACCGCGCGAGGGCAAACAGGGCGTGGTGGTCACCTTCCTCGGCCTGCTGACGCTGGCCAAGGAGCAGTTGATCGAGATCGTGCAGGAACAACCCAAGGACAGCGCCGGCAGCGAAACACCGCTGGCACCGATCTACGTCAAGTCGCTCGCGCTCAACACCGACCCGTCGGAACTCAAGCTCAGCAGCGAGTTCGACGAAGCCGCCAACGACGACGCCTGAGTCGCCAACCGAACGAACTGAATGGACCAGACCCTGATCACCCGCATCATCGAGGCCGCCCTGCTCGCGGCCAACCAGCCGCTGACGCTGGCGCAGCTCAACGGGCTGTTCCCGGAAGACGAACCGGCGCCTGCCGGCAGCGTCGGCCAGGCGCTGGAAACCCTGCAGGCCGATTGCGCCGAGCGCGGCGTCGAACTGGTCGAACTGGCCTCCGGCTTCCGCTACCAGGTCAAGGCCGACGTCCACCGCTGGGTCGCCCGGCTGTGGACCGAGCGCCAGACCCGCTACACCCGGGCGACGCTGGAGACGCTGGCGCTGATCGCCTACCGTCAGCCGATCACCCGCGGCGAGATCGAGCAGGTCCGCGGCGTGGCGGTCAGCAGCAACATCATCCGCGCGCTGGAAGAGCGCGAGTGGATCCGCGTCGTCGGCCACCGCGACGTGCCCGGCAAGCCCGCGCTGTTCGGCACCACCAAGGTGTTCCTCGACTACTTCGGCCTGAAGCGGCTGGACGAGTTGCCGCCGCTATCGGAGTTGAAGGACATCGGTGAGCTGGAGCCGCAGTTCCAGTTCGACGGCGAGAAGGACGCGCCGAAGACCATCGACGTCGGCGGTATCGGCAACGACGGCGAGGCCGGCAACGACGACGAATCCGCGGCCGATGAGGCCATCGAAACCGAAACACAAACCGACGCCGCGCCGGACCCTCGCGCGGACGAAGCGGACGACTCCGCACCCGAAACCCACTACGTCGAATCCCCGACCGTGGACGAGCAACCCCAGGATGACGACGCCGAACTGGCCTCGTCGGAGCAATTGAAATGACTGAAGAAACACGCAACAAGCTGTCCCTCAAGCGCGGCAGCGACGCCGGCACCGGCGCCCCGCGGCTGGAGGAACGACTCCACAAGGTATTGGCGCAGGCCGGGCTCGGCTCGCGCCGCGCACTCGAACAGCGCATCGCCGATGGCCTGGTCAAGGTCAACGGTGAGGTCGCGCAGGTTGGCCAGAGCATCGGCAGCGGCGACAAGGTCGAACTCGACGGTCGCCAGTTCGTCGCCAGCGCGCTGGTCGAGCCCTCACGCGTGCTGATGTACAACAAGCCCGAAGGCGAAGTGACCACCCGCGAGGACCCCGAAGGTCGCCCGACCATCTTCGAGGCCCTGCCCGCGCTCAAGGGCGCGCGCTGGATCGCGATCGGCCGCCTCGACATCAACACCACCGGCCTGCTGATGCTGACCACCGACGGCGAACTGGCCAACGCGCTGATGCACCCGTCGTTCGAGGTCGAGCGCGAATACGTCTGCCGCGTGCGCGCACCGGAAGGCGAGGACCGGGTGCCCGACAACATCCCCGATCGGCTCAAGCGCGGCGTCGCCCTCGACGACGGCCCTGCCAAGTTCGATGACATCGAGCGCATCGGCGGTACCGACTCGCACGACTGGTTCCGCGTGGTGGTCAAGGAAGGCCGCAACCGCGAAGTGCGGCGCCTGTGGGAATCGCAGGGCTGCCAGGTCAGCCGGCTCAAGCGGATCAGCTACGGCGATGTTTCGCTGCCGCGCGAGTTGCTGCGCGGGCAGTCGCAGGAGCTGGAAGGCGACAAGGTCGAGAAGCTGCGTGCCGACCTCGGCCTGGAAGACGGTGCCCCCTCGGCGCTGACCCTGCAGCCGGTGATCGGCCAGCGCAAGGCCAGCAAGTCGACGATCAACCTCAGTGGTCGCGGCAGCAGCCCCGGTTACGTGGGCGGCCACGTCACCACCGCCGATGAAGGTCGCGAACTGCGCCGCTTCGACAATGTCCGCGAGGACCGTGGCGGCCGTGGTCGCGGTGGCCCGAAGCGCCACGGCGGCCTGACCGTCAGTGGCGAGGCCGCGGCCAAGCAATCGCAGAAGCCGTTCAAGCAGCGCGCGCCGAAGGGCCAGAAGCCGTTGCCCGATGGCAACCCGGCCGCGTTCCGCACCTGGTACGTGCCCGACGGCGTCGAGACCGGCCCGAGTGGGCATCGCAACGCCGATGGCCGTGGTCCGAAAAAGCCGTATGGCAAACCCGGTGGCGGACGTCCCGGCGGCGGTGCACGCCCGGGCGGTGGTGGCGGATACCAGGGTCGCAGCGAACGTGGCCCCGGCGGCGGCGGTGGCGGCCAGGGGCAGAGCCAGCGTGCTCCGCGTCCCTACGGCCACCCCGGCAACGCGCCGAGCTTCCCGTCCGACCATGCCAACCCCGGCGGCTTCAACCCCTACGGCGACAAGCCGCGCAGCGCGCGACCGGCCGGCAAGCCCGGCGG
>JBOHYC010000245.1:0-1632 GCA_050737755.1 Lysobacter sp. | reverse complement strand
CTTCGCCGGGGGCGGCGGCACCATCACCCCCGAGGAGATCCGCGAGCTGCAGGCCTACGGCGTCGAGCGCATCTACCACCCCAACGACGGCATGCACATGGGGCTGGTGGCGATGATCGAGGACGTGGTGCGCCGCGCCAGCGAGGGCCGGGTCGAAGGCGAGGCCGACGACACGTCGCCGGCGATCACCGACGAGATCGCGATTGGCAAGATGCTCAGCGCGATCGAGGAAGGCCATTTCGACGAGCCGCAACTGGCCCACCTGCGCAAGCAGTGGCAGCTGGCCGGCGGCAAGACTCCCGTCATCGGCATCACCGGCACCGGCGGCGCCGGCACGGCCTCGGTCACCGACGAGCTGCTCAACCGCTTCCTCGCCAATTTCCCGGAGATGCGCATCGCGGTGATCTCGGTCGACCCGACCCGCCGCCGCACCGGCGGCGCGCTGCTCGGCGACCGCATCCGCATGAACTCGCTGCGCAGCGACCGCGTCTACATGCGCTCGATGGCGACCCGCCGCCAGCACGCCGCGACCAACGCCGTGCTGAAGGACAGCATCGACTTCCTCAAGGGCCTCGGCTACGACCTCGTGATCGTCGAGACCGCAGGTATCGGCCAGAGCGACTCGGAGATCGTCGATCTGGTCGACTTCCCGATGTACGTCATGACCAGCGACTTCGGCGCCCCGAGCCAGCTGGAGAAGATCGACATGCTCGACTTCGCCGAACTTGTGGTGCTGAACAAGTACGACAAGCGCGGCGCCGAGGACGCGTTGCGCGACATCCGCAAGCAGTGGAAGCGCAACCGCGTCGCCTTCCAGACCAAGGACGAGGACGTCCCGGTCTACCCGACGATCGCCAGCCAGTTCAACGACCCCGGCATCAGCTGGAAGTTCGCCAACCTGTGCCGCCTGATGCGCGAGAAGCTCGAACTGCCGGCGGACAAATGGTCGCCCGACATCGACACCACCCTGAGGGAGCCGCGCGCGACCGTGCTGATCCCCGGCAGTCGCGTGCGCTACCTGGCCGAGATTGCCGAGCAGGGCAGGGGGATCAACCGCCAGATCGAGACGCAGGCGGAGACCGCCGACCGCGCGCAAAGCTACTGGCAGTCCCTGCACGACCTTGAAGACCCCAAGCTGCCCAAGCAGCTCGACCTCTACCAGACCGAAGACCTGCAGCGGCCGGCAACCTCCAGCGGCCGAACATCGCCCCCTGTAGGAGCGACGTCAGTCGCGAACGCCACACATTCCGGTAGCCCCGAGGAAATCGCGACTCACGTCGCTCCTACAACGGAGGGAAGCCGCACCCCCGCAACGGAGGGAAGCCGCGGTCCCGTACCGGAAGCCGCCCCCGACCGCACCCTGCTAACCCTCCGCCAGCGCTACAACGACGCCGTCCAATCGCTCTCCTCCGAGGCGCTGAAGCTCCTCCGCGACTGGCCAACCCGCCTCAAATCCATCGCCGACGACGTCAACGAGTACCAGGTCCGCGACAAGACCATCCGCGTCGACAACTACCGCGAGTCCCTGTCGCACCAGCAGATCCCCAAGATCGCCGCCCCCACCTACAAATCCTGGGGCGAGCTGCTGACCTTCCTGCAGAAGGAAAACCTCCCCGGCGCCTACCCCTACAC
>JBOHYC010000244.1:0-10716 GCA_050737755.1 Lysobacter sp. | reverse complement strand
TCGGCGAGCGTGCGGCATCGGCCAATCCCGCGCGGGCAATCGCCTGGCGCACGCGGGCGTCGGCGGCGGCCAGATTCGGAGTGCCGGCCAGCGCTTCGGTGATCAGCGCATCGAGCTGCGGGTCACCCAACGCGGTCCACCAGTCCTGCCGGGGGAAGGCGGCATCGGAGATCGATACGTCGGTCGCGCGGTCGATGCCGAGGCTGCGGTTCGCGGAAAGACTGTCGGGGTCCAGTGGATCGCCGGATGGCGCCAGACCGTGGGTGCTGGCGCAACCGGCCAGCAACGCGCCCAGCGCAATTGCGAGGAATACGGGCCCCAGCCCGCGGTGCGGGCGAAATTCGTTCGAAGGCATGGTTCAGGAACCGGAAGGAGGTTGGAGGTTGTCGCGGGCCTGTTCGAGCAGGCGGGTGAGCTGGGCGCGGTCGGCCTCGCTCATGCCGGCCATGGCGCGCTCGCGTACGCGCATGCCGCACTGGTTGATGTCGTGCCAGATCACGGTGCCGGCTTCGGTCAGGCCGATATTGGTGGCGCGGCGGTCGTCGGGGTCGGCGGTCCGCTGGATCAGGCCCTTGGCTTCGAGCTTGTCGAGCAGGCGGGACATCGCGCCCGGGTTGACCTCTGCGGCGCGGGCCAGGTCGGTCACGCCGGCGGTGCCGGTCGCGAGCTTCTTGAGGGTGATGTACTGGCTGAAGGTCAGGTCATGGCCGAGCCCGGCCAGTTCCTGTTCCATCCGTGCCCACATTGCGTCGCGCAACTGGCGGAACATCAGCCCGAGCGTCGAGCCACTGCAAGGCTGGTGTGGGGTCGACGGGGTGGGCGTGGAGCTCATGGCGCGGAATATTGCTAGCCCGGGAAATAGTTGTCAAGGCAAATATTGTCCGGACAATCAATTCGCCATATTCGGTAAACGCCTGTTCAGCTGGCGCGATTCAACACCAGTTCCAGTACGAATTTGCTGCCAAAGAACGCCAGCACCAACAGTGCCATCGCCGCCAACGTCCAGCGCACCGCGACCGCCCCGCGCCAGCCGTAACGCCAGCGACCCAGCAGCAGGCCGCCGAACGCCAGCCACGACAGCACGCTGAGCACGGTCTTGTGGGCCAGGTGCTGGGCGAACATATTTTCGACGAACAGGGCGCCGGTCAAAAGGGTCGCGGTGAGCAATACGAAGCCAACCCCTATGGTGCGGAACAGCAGCGTTTCCAGCTCGACCAGTGGCGGCAGTGCGCGTCGCCAGCTGTGGAACTCGCGGCGGCGCAGGGCGCGCTCCTGCAACCACAACATCAGCGCGAGCAACGCCGCGATCGCCAACGTCGCGTAGGCGAGCAGGGCGGTCCAGGCGTGCAATTGCAGACGCCAGCCGAGCGGTTCGGGCGGCACGTGGCCGTAGCACTGGTAGCCGACCAGAGCCAGCGCGGCCAGCGGAAAAACCACCACGCCCAGCGCACGCATGCGCCCCGACGCACCAACTCCCGTCGTCATTGCCGCCATGCCGAACCCGACCAGCGACAGCGCCGCGAAGAAGTGCATGTCGGCACCGCCGGTGGTGCGCCATGTCGCGAGGTGGACGACGGCATGCAACACCACTGCCACGGCCGCGGGCAGCAGCCAGGTACGGCCACCCATACGGTCGCGCCGCAGATCAATGATCAGCAAGCCGGTGGCAAGCAGGTACAGCACGGTCGCGATGAGAACGATTGTCATCGCCGGAGTGTGGCACAGCCCGTCCGTGTGCGGTCGCGGGCTATACTCCGCAACCGTTTTTCCAAAGCTCCGCAGGTCCCCGCCGCCATGTTCGAATCCCTGACCCAGCGCCTGTCCGGCACCGTCGAGCGCCTGCGTGGCCGCGGTCGCCTGAGCGAGGAAAACATCCGCGAATCGCTGCGCGAAGTCCGCATCGCATTGCTCGAAGCCGATGTCGCGTTGCCGGTGGTGCAGGCGATGGTCGAGCGGATCAAGGTCCGCGCGGTCGGTCAGGAAGTGCTGAAGTCGCTGACCCCGGGCCAAGCCCTGATCAAGATCGTGCGCGACGAGATGACCGCGGTCATGGGATCGCAGGCCAGTGACCTCAACCTCAACGTGCCGGCGCCGGCGGTGATCCTGATGGCCGGCCTGCAGGGCGCGGGCAAGACCACCACGGTCGCCAAGCTCGCCAAGCACCTCAAGGACAAGCGCAAGAAGAAGGTCATGGTGGTGTCGGCCGACGTCTACCGGCCGGCCGCGATCGAGCAGCTGAAGACGCTGGCCGAGCAGGTCGACGTGATGTTCTTCCCGTCGCAGGCCGACCAGAAGCCCGAAGCCATCGTCCGCGCCGCGATCGCTGATGCCCGCAAGTCGTTCGCCGACGTGTTGATCGTTGATACCGCCGGCCGCCTCGCGATCGACGAGGCGATGATGTCGGAGATCAAGGCGCTGCATGGCGCCGTGAATCCGGCCGAGACGCTGTTCGTGGTCGACTCGATGACCGGCCAGGACGCGGCCAACACCGCCAAGGCATTTGGCGAGGCGCTGCCGCTGACCGGCGTGGTGCTGACCAAGACCGACGGCGACGCCCGCGGCGGCGCGGCGCTGAGCGTGCGCTACATCACCGGCAAGCCGATCAAGTTCATCGGTGTCAGCGAGAAGCCCGACGGCCTCGACGTGTTCCATCCCGAGCGCGTCGCCAGCCGCATCCTCGACATGGGCGACGTGCTGTCGCTGGTCGAGCAGGTCGAACAGCAGGTCGACCAGGACAAGGCCGCCAAGCTCGCGGCGAAGGTTGCCAAGGGCAAGAAGTTCGACCTCAACGACATGAAAGACCAGCTCGAGCAGATGCAGAGCATGGGCGGCATCAGCGGCCTGATGGACAAGCTGCCGGGCATGGGCCAGATCCCCGAGTCGGTCAAACAGCAGGTGACCGGCAAGGAAGTACCGCGGCTGGTTGCGATCATCAACTCGATGACCCTGAAGGAGCGCCGCAACCCGGCGTTGCTGAACGGCTCGCGTCGCAAACGCATCGCCGCCGGCTCGGGCATGACCCCGGCCGACGTCAACAAGCTGATGAAGCAGTACCAGCAGATGGAGAAGATGATGGGCAAGCTGGGCCGCGGCGGCATGAAGGGCATGATGCGCGGCATGAAGGGGATGATGGGCGGCCGCGGCGGCATGCCGTTCGGCTGATCCGCGCCGGGCTTTCCCTTCCGCCGGAAACCCCTATATAATCGCCGGCTTACCTCGCCATTCCGGCGACTGGGCTCCACAGGACACAACGACCATGGTCAAGATTCGACTGACCCGCGGCGGCGCCAAGAAGCGTCCCTTCTACCACATCATCGTCACCGACAGCCGCAGCGCCCGCGACGGCCGCAACATCGAGCGCGTCGGTTTCTACAACCCGGTGGCTGCCGGCGCCGAGAAGCGCGTCGAGCTCGACACCGCCCGCGTCCAGCATTGGCTGGGCCACGGCGCGCAGCTGACCGACAAGGTCGCCGTGCTGTACAAGGAAGCGCTGAAGTCGGCCGACGCGCCGGCGACCGCCGCCTGACCTGCAGGCCGCGCCCCGCGCGCGGCCGCAATGACATGAACGAACCAGGGCGCCGCATCCTTCTAGGCAAGGTTGCAGGCGCCCTTGGTTTGCGTGGCGAGGTAAAGCTCGAGTCCTGGACCGAGCCGCGTGGCGCGATCTTCCGCTACCAGCCTTGGACCCTGCGCGACGCCCAGGGTAACGAACGCGAAATCAGTGGAGTGCAGGGTCGGGAGACCGGCAAGCACGTGGTTGCGACATTCCCCGATGTGGTTGATCGTGATGGCGCCGACGCCCTGCGCGGGCTGGAAATCCATGTACCGCGCACCGCTTTGCCGCCAGCCAAGCCCGGCGAGTTCTACTGGGCCGATCTGGAAGGCCTGCGCGTGGTGACGGTCGATGGTGTCGAACTGGGCACTGTCTCGCATCTGTTCTCTACCGGCGCCAACGACGTGCTGGTGGCTCGCGATGACGAGCGTGAACGCATGATCCCGTTCGTTCGGCCCCAATACGTCACCTCGATCGACATCGACACCGGCGTGATCACGGTCGACTGGGACCCCGACTTCTAGCGGACGGCGACGACCATGCGTATCGACGTCATCAGCCTGTTTCCCGAGTTCATCGCCCAATGCGCCGCGTTTGGCGTGACCGGGCGCGCGAGCGAGCGTGGCCTGCTGTCGCTGCATGGCTGGAACCCGCGCGACTACGCCGAGGGCAGCTACCGTCGGGTCGACGACCGCCCGTTTGGCGGTGGCCCCGGCATGGTGATGCTGATCGACCCGTTGCGCGCCAGCCTCAAGGCCGCGCGCGCGGCCGACCCGGCAGCGAGTCGCACCATCTACCTGAGCCCGCAGGGCACGCCGCTGACCCAGGCCAAGGTGCGTGAACTGGCAAGCCACGAGCGTCTGGTCCTGCTGTGCGGTCGCTACGAGGGCGTCGACGAGCGACTGGTCGCGGCCGAAGTCGATGAGGAAATCTCGATTGGCGACTACGTGCTGTCCGGGGGCGAACTGGCGGCGGCGGTACTGGTCGATGCGATCGCACGGCTGCAGGAAGGTGCGCTCAACCACGCCGAATCCGCGACCCAGGACAGTTTCGAGGACGGCCTGCTGGACTGCCAGCACTACACGCGGCCGGTCGAGCACGAACTCGGAACGGTGCCGCCGGTGCTGATGTCCGGCAACCATGCCGAGATCGCGCGCTGGCGCCGCCAGCAGTCGCTGGCCCGGACCGTCACGCGCCGGCCGGACCTGCTGGATGAGGCGGAGCTGTCCAAGGCCGACCGCAAGCTGCTGGTCGAATGGCGCGCGGGGCAGGGCGAAAAGGCGGAATAATCCGCCAACTACTGGCCCCGCAAGGAAAAATCCAGCTATAATTCGCCGCTTAGCTACGCCTTGCTCCATCCAATGCCAGACGCGGGTCCACGTGCACTCGCGCTACAACGAATCCAACAGGCAGGCCGCAAAGGCCACCCAAACAGGTCAACGTCATGAACAAGCCTTCGATCCACACGCTGCTGCAGAACTTCGAATCCGAACAGGTCACGCGGGAGCTGCCTGCGTTCAGCCCGGGCGACACCGTCGTCGTCAACGTCAAGGTCAAGGAAGGCAACCGCGAGCGCGTCCAGGCCTATGAAGGCGTGGTCATCGCGACCAAGAACGCCGGCCTGAACTCGGCTTTCACCGTGCGCAAGATCTCGCACGGCTTCGGCGTGGAGCGTGTGTTCCAGAGCCACAGCGCGATCATCGACTCGGTCGAGGTCAAGCGCCGCGGCAAGGTCCGCGCCGGCAAGCTGTACTACCTGCGTGGTCTGGAAGGCAAGAAGGCGCGCATCAAGGAAGACCTGGCCGCGTACGCCAAGGCCAAGGCCGAAGCGGCTGCCGCGAAGTAATTCGCAGCCCGCGATGCGCAACGACGGCCGCCTCAGGGCGGCCGTTTGCGTTTGTGGAGAGAGTCCATGACCGAGCCCGACATCACCGCCGCCGTACGCCTCGACCTGTGGCTTTGGGCTGCACGGTTCTACAAGACCCGCGCGCTGGCCAAGCACGCGATCGAGACCGGCAAGGTCGAGGTCGAGGGGCAGCGCGCCAAGCCGTCACGCACGCTACGGGTTGGCAACGCGCTGCGCATCGGTCGCGGCGAAGAAACCTTCGAGGTCACTGTGCGTGCGCTGGCGGAGAAGCGCGGCCCGGCCAGTGTGGCGCGGATGCTTTATGAGGAATCGGACGCCTCGCGCACGGAGCGCGAGCGCATCCGTGCGTTGCGTGCCGCGGAACGGGCGGGCTACCAGCCGCCACAAACCAAGCCCGACAAGCGGGCCCGGCGGCTGATCCGGGCCTTGGGCGATATCGACGCGTCCTGACCGGCGTCGCCGGCAGGGGTGCTGGTCCCGTTCCGTCCGGGTGGCGGGCTCAGCGTCCGCCGGTGAAAATCGAGCCGCCGAGCTTCAGCAGGTCCGACACGTCGGCATCGCCATCGCCGTCGCGATCGAGCACCGCGCCCAGCAGGCCGCCGCCGATGCCGCCCTGCTGGCGGATCTGCTGCTGTTCCTGACCCAACACGCTTCCCAGTGCCTGCGGCGTGGCTTCGGCATTGCCGCCGCCCAGTACGCGCTTGGCCAGGTAGGCCATCACGATCGGCGCGAGCATTTTCAGCAACGAGTTGGCGCGATCGCCACCGAGCCCGGTTGCCGTGCCAAGCCCTTGTGCAGCGGTCTGTTCTCGGGCGCCGAACACGTGGCCGAGGATGTCGCCACCACCACCACCACCGCCGCCACCGAGGACCGAGCCCAGGACGCTGCCCACGTCGAGGCCGGCATGGTCCTTCTGCAACGCACCGAACAGCGCCTGCGCGCCTTGCGGCTGGCTCGCATTGCGGCCGAGTGCGCCCATCAGCAACGGCAGTGCAGCCGATACGGCATTGGCGGTCTCGTCGGGTGCCAGCCCAAGTTGCTGGCTCATCTGCTGCAGCGGCTGGCCTTGCAACTGGTGCATCAGGTCGTTGGTCAGGGAGGTGGCCATGGCGAGTCCATCCGTGTTGGGGGAAAGCCCGATCCTAGCGCCAATTTGCGCGTTCATGGCCCACGCCGCGGAAGCGGGCTACTCGAATGAACGACTCGCGCTCAGCCCGACCAGCCAGTTGCGCCCCGGTGACGGCTCGTAATAACGACCGCCGCCGGAGTTGACGATGACCGAGCCGATGATGTCGCGGTCGAACAGGTTGTTGATGCGGACGAAGCCGCGCCAGTCCAGCCCGGCGGCGCTGAAGCGACGCTCGGCCGCGAGGTCGAAGCGGGTGTAGGCGGGAGCCGCCTCGGAATTGCCATCGTCGACATACACGCGATCGACGAAGCGACCGTCGAGCAGGATGTCGGTGTGCTCGGAGGGGCTCCAGCGCAACTCGGCCCAGGCGGCATGGCGTGACAGGCCGGGGATGTGCCGGCCGGCTTCGATCAGCCGGTCCTCCTCCCCGCACGGCGCCTCGGCGCACACCGCGAAGTCGCTCAGGTAGCGGGCATCGAGCAAGGTGTAGCTGCTCGCGAAATGCCACTGTTCGGCCAGTTCGCCCGACGCCGCCAATTCCAGCCCGCGACGTCGCGAAATGCCGGCATTGCCGTAGATGCTGCGGCCACCGTCGTTGGCCACGACCACCAGTTCGTCCTCGGTGCGGCTCTGGAACACGGCTGCGGACCAGTCGAGGCGGTCGGTGCGGGCGCGCAGGCCGATCTCGTGGTTGCGGCTGCGGGCCGGGCGCAGGTCGTCGTTGAGGCCGCCTTGGCCGTCACTGCGATAGGCCAGTTCGGAGAAGGTCGGGGTCTCGAAGCCACCGCCGGTGTTGGCGTACACGCTGAGCCAGTCGGTCGCACGGAACAGCACGCCGGCGACCGGCGACGTCCGCGAATACTCCAGCGCGCCGCTGTCGTCGGGGTTGATGTCGGTGATGAAGTGGTCGTTCGAGTCGAACTCCACCCGGCTGTGGCGCGCGCCGACGTTGATCCGCCAGCGGTCGGCCGGCTCCCAGTCGGCCTGCACGTAGACGTCGCGTGCGGTGACTCGGTTGCGCTCGTCGCGCCGCAACGCGCCGACCACGCCGACGCGCTCGCCGATGAAATTCTCGTTGCCGAGACGGCGCTCGTCGGAGACCTCGTAATCGAGGCCGGTAGTGACCGAGAACGGTCGCTGCCACAGCTGCGTGGACCAGCGCCAGCGACTGTCGATGCCGAAGTAGTCGCGGTCCAGATCGATCGCGCCGCCGTTGTGCAGCGGAGTGTTGCGCTGCACCGCCACCGGAACCGACAGCATCTGCGTGGTCTGGCGGTTGCCACCGTAGGCGGTCACTGCGTAGGCATGGCTGGCAGACAGGTCCTGTTCGATGCGGGCACCGAGCTGGTGCTGACGCACGGTCTTGCGGGTGTCGAACGTCAGTGCACCATCGCTGGCGGCGCGTCGGTCGCCCTGCAATTGTTCCGAGGTCAGGCCCTGCGGATCATCGGCTTCGAGATCGAGGCTGTTGAGCAGCAGGGTGTAGCGGCCGTCGCTGGCGAACGTCCCGCGCAGCAGCGCCTGACCGCTGCTTCGCCGGGCGGCGCTGTGGTCGCGGTAGCCGTCGCTGTCGACATTGACCAGGTCGAGCAGGAAGTCGCCGTCATCGCGGTGGCCGGTCGGAGTGTGGAACGATATGGACGAGCGCTGCAGTCCGTCGTCGCCTGCGACCAGCCCGGCACGCAGCAACGGCTGGTCCGGCGCGTCGGCAGTGAACAGTGAAATGACGCCGCCCGAGGCATTTCCGTACAGCGCCGAGAACGGTCCGCGCAGCACCTCGATGCGACCGGCCGATTCCAGGGGGAAGTGCGAGACCTGACCCTGGCCGTCGGGCATCGTCGCCGGGATGCCATCGGTGTACAGGCGCACGCCGCGCACGCCGAAGGTCGCGCGTGCGCCGAAGCCACGGACCGAGATCTGCAGGTCCTGCGCCTGGTTCTGCCGATCGCGCGCGACCACGCCGGGGACGCGTTGCAGGGATTCCGACAGGTCGATTTTCGGTTGCGCGCGGCCGATCTGCTGCGCCGTGATCACGTCGATCGCGGCCGGGATCAGCAACGCGTCGTCGGGATTGCGTGTCGCGGTTACCACCACCGGATCGAGTTCGGTAGCGTCGTCCGTTGACTGGGCCAGCGCCGGAGTCGTCAGCAGTGCGGTCGCCGTGGCGAGGGCGAGCAGGGAAACACGCATTGGGCGTCCTTGTGGAGGAGTGCGTCGGATTGGGTGCGGGCAATGCAGCAGCGTCATGTCATCGCATTGGGACCATATGCACCGGGCGTTCAGTAGCGGGTGAAAAGGGGGAAGCCGGTGGGGCTTCGTGTACTAGCTTTTTGTAGGAGCGACGTAAGTCGCGATAGCACGGCGATCCCGGCTGTCGTGGAATTCGCGACTTACGTCGCTCCTACAACAGCGCCAGCCGCGCGATCATCCCCGCGTTTTCAACGCGCGGTCATCCCAGCGACTTCAAACGGTACAGCGCTTCCAGTGCCTGCTTGGGCGTCAGTTCGTCGGGATCGATTGCGGCCAGCGCGTCCAGCGCGGCGGAGGCGGGCGCGAACAGTCCGATCTGTTGCGGCTGGTCCAGTGCCGTGGCGGCCATCGACGGCTTTGGTGTGTCGCGGCTCTGCTGCTCCAGTTCGGCCAGTCGACCACGCGCCTGGTTGACCACCGAGCGGGGTAGTCCGGCGAGTGCCGCGACCTGCAACCCGAAGCTGCGATCGGCCGGGCCGTCCTTGACCGCGTGCATGAACACCAGCGTGTCGCCGCGCTCGCTGTCGTGGTGTTCCACCGCATCGAGATGGACGTTGGCGATGCCACTGTTGGGTTCGGCCAACGTGGTCAGTTCGAAGTAGTGCGTCGCGAACAAGGTATACGCGCGATTGGCGTGGGCCAGGTGTCGCGCGCAGGCCTCGGCCAGCGCCAGGCCGTCGTAGGTCGAGGTGCCGCGGCCGATCTCGTCCATCAACACCAGCGACTCGTCGGTAGCGTGATGCAGGATGTAGCTGGTCTCGCTCATCTCGACCATGAAGGTCGATTGCCCGCGGGCGAGGTCGTCGCCGGCGCCGATGCGGGTCAGGATGCGGTCGATCGGGCCGATCACCGCGCGCGACGCCGGCACGAAACTGCCGATGTGCGCGAGCAACACGATCAGCGCGTTCTGGCGCATGTAGGTGCTTTTGCCGCCCATGTTGGGGCCGGTGATCACCAGCATCCGGCGGCTGCCGTTATCAAGCGCGTCGTGCAGGTGCAGGTCGTTGGGTTCGAACGGCTCGCTGCGCACCGCCTCGACCACCGGGTGGCGGCCGCGCTCGATGCGGATGCCGGGCTCATCGGACAGCTCCGGTCGCGACCAGTCCAGCGCCTGCGCACGTTCCGCCAAGCCGGCCAGCACATCGAGTTCGGCCAGCGCGGCGGCGCAGTGCTTCAAAGGCTCCAGCCGCTCGCCAAGAGCATCCAGCAACTGTTCGTACAACAGCCGCTCCCGGGCAAGCGAGCGCTCGCGCGCCGACAGCACTTTGTCCTCGAACTGCTTGAGTTCCTCGGTGATGTAGCGCTCGGCGTTGGTCAGGGTCTGGCGACGGGTGTAGTGGGTCGGGGCCTTGGCCGCGTGGGCCTTGCTGACTTCGAGGTAGTAGCCGTGCACGCGGTTGTAGCCGACCTTCAGCGTCGCGATGCCACTGGCCTCGCGTTCGCGGGTTTCGAGGTCGACGAGGAACTGGTCGGCGGTGGACGACAGCGTGCGCAACTCGTCGAGCTCGGTGTCGTAACCCGGAGCGAACACGCCACCATCGCGCGCGAGCACAGGCGGCTGTTCGACGATGGCCGAACGCAGCAGGTGGGCGTGTTCGTCGTGCTCGCCGAGTTCGGCCGCCAGTTCGTCGAGGCGCGGCGAGTCGAGCGGGCCGAGTACGCGGCGCAGTTCCGGCAGCAGACCGAGGCCGTCGCGCAGGGTCGACAGGTCACGCGGGCGTGCGCTGCGCAGGGCGATGCGGGTGAGGATGCGTTCGAGGTCGCCGAGCGCGCGGAACTGCGTTCGCAGATCGTCGCCGGCCGCGGATTCGGCGAGGACGTCTACGGCGTGATGGCGCAGGCGCAGCGTCGCGCGATCGCGCAGCGGGCGATGCAGCCAGCGGCGCAGCAGTCGGCCGCCCATCGGGGTCACGGTGG
>JBOHYC010000243.1:0-2229 GCA_050737755.1 Lysobacter sp. | reverse complement strand
AGATTGCCAAGCGCATACAGATAGTTCGCCGGCGTGACCAGGTAGCGCACTTCGTGCTGGTTGCGGACCAGCGACGACAGATCCTTGAACGATATCGCCGCGCCCGACATCATCAACACCCACATCGACAGCAGGAAACCCGCGCGTACCAGCACGCCCTGCAACCTCGGGCGACGCACGACTTCCAGCCGCCACAACACCGCGCAAGGCAATCCCGCGAACGCCAGCAGGTGCAACCCAAGGCCCGGAGTCAGCAGCTCGCGTGACTCGGCCCAGTCGGTATGCAACACGTTGCGCAGCATGTCCGCGTCCAGATACACCCCGTAGGACTGCATGTAGTACGTGGCACACGCGGTGACGACCAGCAGCACCGCCAGCCCGGGCCGGGCCCAGCGGCGCGCCAGCAGCAAGCCCAGCAACAAGCCGTGCAGTCCGAACATCAGCACGAACAAGGCCACCGCCAACCGCCATTGCACCCAGCCGTGGGCAATCGTCGCGTGCCAGAACGGCACGTTTGCGGTCAGTGCGAAGTACAGGCTGGCGAGCATCGCCAACACTTCGACCGTGACCCGCGGCCGCCACTGCCGGGCCGTGCGCCACACGTCGGGCCAGGACGCCGGCGCGGAAACCGCGACGCTGTTCATGCCGCACTCCCCGTGGCCCGCGGAGGCAGCATCAACCGGTGCAGGCCCAGCGCGACAGCCCAGCAGATCATCGCCGTGAACAGGTCATGCGACAGGAAGTGGGCACCGCGCAGTTGCTGGTCTAGGCCGAACAACAGCCCCAGTCCAACCCCGACAACCAGGCCGTGACGACGCCATGCCGGCTTGACCGCGGTGAAGAAGAAGAACAGCGCAAGCCATGCGTAACCGGCGCTGGCGTGCCCGGCGGGAAAGCAACGCCCGGGCAGGTCGGAACCCTGCAACAGACCGTGATAGGCGCGCGTGCCGCCGTAGCGCGCCAGGTCCCACGGGCAATCCATGGGGCTGAACGACTTGAGCACCGACACCACGCTGGTGCCCAGTAGCACCGCGAGCGCGAGATAGCCCAGCGGCATCCGCCATGCGCGCCATTGACCGCGCAGCAGCGTCGCCAGCCACGCCAGCACCACACCGACCCACGCGGTGGCGGACGCGTTGCGCGCGCCGGTATGAAGGACCGACTCGGTCAGCCACAGTGACCGCAACGACCAGCGCCCGCCCTCCAGCGCATACACATGGTCGGCCAGCCACAGGTCACCGCGCAGGCCCAGCAGGCACGCCGCCCCCAACACGAATGCCGCCAACGGCATCCACCACAACGCCACACTTTCGGAAACCATGCGCATGCGACCACGACGGAAGATGGTGCGCATGCTCGCCATCGCCACGTCGGAAGCCGGTAGCCGCAACGTCGGAGCCGGATCGCAATACCGTCGGAGTCGCGTCGGAGGCCGGTAAGGTTTCGGTTAACCTGCCGTCAACGAAATTCCGACAAGTCCGGTCGCACACTTCGCGCCCACCCGAAGCTCCACGTCCCGGAATCCCCATGCGCCTGTTGGTCATTGAAGACAACCGCAACCTGGTCGCCAACCTGTTCGCCTATTTCGAGGCCCGTGGCCACGTGCTGGACGCCGCGCCCGATGGCATCACCGGCCTGCACCTGGCGCTTACCCAGCCGTACGACGCGCTGATCCTGGACTGGATGCTGCCGCGCATGGACGGCCCGGAAGTGCTGCGAAAGTTGCGCAATGAAGGCCAGGTCGACATGCCGGTGATCATGCTGACCGCGCGCGACGAGCTGCCCGACAAGCTCGAAGGTTTCCGTGCCGGCGCCGACGATTACCTGACCAAGCCGTTCGACCTGCCCGAGCTGGAGATCCGGCTTGAGAGCCTGCAGGCGCGGGTCCAGGGCCGGACACGCAGTCGCGTGCTCGAAGTGGAAGACCTGCGCCTGGACCTGTCCACCCTGGAGGCCAGTCGCGGCGGCAAGCCCGTGCACCTGTTCCCGGCCGGGCGGAAGTTGCTGGAAGTACTGATGCGAGCCAGTCCGACCGTGGTCAGCCGTGAGCAGCTGGAACTCGCGCTGTGGGGCGACGAGCCGCCGGATGGCGACATGCTGCGGTCCCACATCTACGAGCTACGGCGCGAAGTGGACGGTCCGTTCGCGGTGAAGCTGATCCAGACCCTGCCGCGGGTGGGCTACCGCCTCGCCCGCGTCGCGGCGCAGGACGACCGGTGAGCCGGCTTC
>JBOHYC010000242.1:0-2148 GCA_050737755.1 Lysobacter sp. | reverse complement strand
CCAGCCGTAGTCAGGGCGTCCTCGACGCCACCCAGCCAGATGCAGCTGACCAGGCCGCGGATGCCGCCGCCGTCGAGTGAAAGGATGCGTCGTGCCTGCATGGCGGCGTCTCCGTGCCGGGGGATGTCCCGAGCCTAGCGCGGCCCCGTCGCAGATGCCGGGACGCGCTGCCTAGAACCACTCCAGCAGCGACACGCCCAGGCCGACGTAGGTGGCCCGGTGGTCGTAGTCGATGAGGCTCTCGCCGTAACCGTCGAACACCTGCAGGTGGCCACGCAGCGTGCGGGTGAGCGGGAAGCCCCAATCCAGCCGCACAGCACCGTGCGAGTCCTCGCCGCCGCGCAGCGAATGCCGCGCCATCAGCGAGAACTCATGACCTCCACGGGTGTAGACCAGGGTGGCATCGCCGCGCCCGATGTAGTTCTCGATGCCGGGGTTCTCGTCCTCGTCGCCATCGGAAATGCGCCACCAGGGGCGCAGCATCAACGCCCAGTTGTCGCGGTCCAGGCCGACGTTCACCACCACCCGGTTCCAGCTGCGCGAGAGCGGGTCGGCGCGGCCGTTGGACTGGTGGTTGATGCCGATGCCGAGCATGCGCCCGCGCCAGTCGCCCAGGCTGTAGCCGTTGCGGAACACCAGCATGACTTCGGGTTCGTAGTTGGTCTCGCGGAACGGACGCGAGTTCTCGCTGTTGTAGACCTGCCAACGCGAGGTCTGGGTGTAGCCCATCCAGATGTCGCCGTTGTCGCCGAACAGGTTTTCTACCGCCTTGGTCTTGAAGCTCAGCTGGAACTTGGCCTCGACGTCGCTCAGTGAACCTGTTTGCGGCTCCATGTCGGGGTTGGAGGAGGTGGGTTGCTCGTTGGGATCGCTGTTCCAGAACGCGGGCAGCAGGTACACCGGTTTGTAGGCGCGGAAGTTGAACGTACCGAGCTTCGAGTCCTTGGCCAGCTCCCAGCGGCTGTCGAGCAGGCCGCCCTTGCCGGCGTTGGCGATGCTGGCGTTGAGCGACGCGGCCCCGTGTTCGGAACCGAACAGGTCGCTGACCACGCGGCGCGCGCGTTCGCCCGCGGGCAGGGACTTGCGATCGAGCTTTCTGTACTCGGCGACGGCCTGCTTGAACTCGCGGGCATCGGCAGCCTGCGCGTCGGCCTGTTTCGCACTGGTGCCATCACGCTTCATCACGGCGTCGTAGCAGGCCAGCCGCGCGGCGTCGATCTCGACCGCGGTGCAGGCCTCGACGGTTGCGGGCGCAGCTTCCTGGCCATGCGCTGGTGCCGTCGCCAGCAGTAGCGCAGCAGCGATCGGAAGCAGTTGCAGTGCGTCGATGTCGGGGCGCGGGAGTCGTTTCATACGGTCACCTTACAGCTGCGATTTGATCGGCAACAGCACCCGCTCGGCGACTTTCTCGGTCCATGGCCGGTTGCCCCACATCTCATAGGTATAGCGCTTGGTGGACTTGAGGTCGCGTTCGAACTCCGCGGTCATCCGTTCGGCGAACGCGTGGTCGTAGATGTTGAGGCTGGCCTCGTCATTGAGCCGGAACGAGCGGATGTCGAAATTGGTCGAGCCTACCGACACCAGCTCCTGGTCGATGATCAGCAGCTTGGTGTGGATCATCGTCGGCTGGTACTCGTAGATCTCAACGTCATTGCGCAGCAGCGGGCCCCAGGTCGCCTTGGAGGCCATTCGCACGGCATCGGAGTCGATGTGCTTGCCCGGCATCAGCACCCGGACCTTGACGCCGCGTTTCCGTGCCGCAAGCAGGGCGTTCATGATCAGCTCGTCGGGCACGAAATAGGCGGCGACCAGATCGATGGATTTTTCCGACGCGGCGATCGCCATCAGGTACATCAGATGCATGCTCTCGCTGCCGCCCGCGGGCGAGGCGATGAACAGGTGCGCGTCCATGTCCCCCACGGGCTGCAGCGGTGGGAAGTACTCCGGACCGTTGAGGACCTCGCCGGTGGTCTTGATCCAGTTGTCATTGAACGCGGCCTGGATCTGAGCCACGGCCGGCCCTTCGATGCGGAAATGCATGTCGCGCCAGTGCTCCGGATCCTGCGCGTCGCCGCTCCACTGGTCGGCGATACCGACGCCGCCGGTAAAGCCGATGCGGCCGTCCACCACCAGCAGCTTGCGGTGGGT
>JBOHYC010000241.1:0-11910 GCA_050737755.1 Lysobacter sp. | reverse complement strand
CGCTCGAACAGGAACATCGCCATTGTGAAGCCCACCAGCCCGAGGACGAGCTTCATATCGGTGGTGAGCGTCAGTGCGGTGTCCATGCCGGGCCTGGCAACCTTGGGTCAGCGACTCGTCAACTGCGGTCGTAAAGGAGGTCCCATACACCGTGGCCGAGTTTCTGGCCGCGGGTCTCGAAATGCGTCTGCGGGCGCCAGTCCGGCCGCGGTACCGAGCCGCGCTCCCCGGCGCGGTTGACGATGCCATCGGTCGCGTCGAGCACGTCCCACATCTGCTCCGCATAGTCGTGCCAATCGGTCGCGAGGTGCAAGCGACCGCCCGGCGCGAGCTTGCGCACCAGCAGCGCGGCGAACGCCGGTTGCACCAGGCGTCGCTTGTTGTGGCGCTTCTTGTGCCACGGGTCGGGGAAGTAGATGCGGATCTCGTCGAGGCTGCCGTCGGCGACCTCATGGGTCAGCACCTCGACCGCATCGTGGTGATAGACCTTGACGTTGCCGGCGTCGTCGGCGGCCAGTGCGTTGAGCAGGCGGCCGACGCCGGGTGCATGGACCTCGATGCCGATCAGGTCGCGGTCCTTGTCGTTCTGCCCCGCGAAGCGCAGCGCCTCGCCGTTGCCGAAGCCGATTTCCAACACGCGCGGCGCGCTGCGGCCGAACACCGAGTCGAAATCGCGCGGCTGGCCGGTGTAGTCGATGCCGAAACGCGACCACTGCACCTCGAACGCGCGCTGCTGCGCCGGGCTGAAGCGACCTTGGCGCAACACGAAACTGCGGATCTGGCGATGCCCCTCCGTGACGGTGAAGGGCTTGGGCGGTGCGGTCTTCTTCGGGGCCTCGCTGTCGGACATCAGCCGACCAGTCCGTCCACCGGCGACGACGCGCTGGCGAAGCGCTTGCGCGGAATGCGGCCGGCCTTGAATGCGGCGCGGCCGGCCTCGATTGCCAGTTTCATCGCGTGCGCCATCAGCACCGGGTCTTTCGCGCCGGCGATCGCGGTGTTCATCAGCACGCCGTCGCAGCCCAGTTCCATAGCGATCGCGGCGTCGGAAGCAGTCCCGACGCCGGCATCGACGATGATCGGCACCTTGGCGTTCTCGACGATCTCGACCAGGTTCCACTTGTTCTGGATGCCCAGGCCCGAACCGATCGGCGCGGCCAGCGGCATCACCGCAACGCAGCCGATCTCCTCCAGCCGCTTGGCCAGCAACGGGTCGTCGGAGGTATAGACCATCACTTCGAAACCGTCTTTCACCAGCGTCTCGGCCGCGGCGAGGGTCTGCACCACGTCGGGGAACAGGGTGCGCTGGTCGCCAAGCACTTCGAGCTTGACCAACTGGTGGCCGTCGAGCAGCTCGCGCGCGAGCCGGCAGGTGCGCACGGCTTCCTCGGCGGTGTAGCAGCCGGCGGTGTTGGGCAGGATGGTGTAACGGTCGGGCGGCAGGACGTCGAGCAGGTTCGGCTCACCGGGGTTCTGGCCGATGTTGCTGCGGCGGATCGCGACGGTGACGATCTCGCTGCCGGCTGCCTCGGTGGCGCGGCGGGTCTCGTCGAGATCCTTGAATTTGCCGGTGCCGGTCAGCAGGCGCGAGCCGTAGCTCTTGCCGGCGATCAGCAGCGGTTCGAAAGCGGTTTGGAGAGCGTGGGGAGCGTTCATCCGGGGATTATCGCATCGTGTCGCGCAAGTCGCGGAGGTGTGCCCTGCGGAAACGCGCCGACAAGCGGGTTCGCCGTGCAATCGCGACTTACGTCGCTCCTACGTTCGCAAGGCGCCGTGGGTGGTGATTCAGCCGCCGCCCAGCGCGTGCACGATCTCGATCGTGTCGCCGTGGGCCAGCGGATGCTCGCCATGCCGGCTGCGCGGGACGATGGTGCCGTTGACCTCCACGGCGACCCGGCGCTCGCCCAATCCTTCGGCCTGCAGCAGCGCGGTGATGGTGGTGGGTGCTGCGAGCGCGCGCGGCTCGCCGTTGAGCGTGATGTTCATGCGGCCATTGTCCCGTGTCGCGCACGGCGGGGCCAGTGGGCGTTACTTCGGTGCCTTGCCTGCGACCGGCGTGCGTGTTTCGATGCAACCGTTCACCGGCGTATGTTGCGCCGTCCCCCTTCCGCTGCAGGAGTTTTCGATGATGAAGCCCGTTCGCACCATCCTGGCCGCCGCCCTCGCGCTGGCTGCTGCACCGGCCTTCGCCCAGGCGGGCGCCGAGTCCCACGACAACCCCTATTCGCAAACCGTGTTCTTCGGTGACAGCCTGACCGACTCGGGCCATTTCCGCCCGACCCTGATCGCGATCGCCGGCCCTGACGCCGCGCTGGTCGGCAAGTTCACCACCAATCCGTGGCTGGTCTGGTCCGAATACCTGGCCGAGTTCTATGGCACCGATGCCAGTCCGGCCAACCAGGGCGGCGACAACTATGCCGTTGGCGGCGCCCTTTCGGGGACCGACGTGGTCGGTGAGCTCGGCCCGACGCCGTCGATGGCGACCCAGGTGACAAACTATCTGACGGCCACCGGCGGCGTCGCCGATCCGAACGCGCTCTACACGGTGTGGGGTGGCAACAACGACGTGTTCGCCGCAGTCGCCACGGCCGGTGCCGGGGGTGATCCGGCGCCGGTGATCGGCGGCGCGGTGGCGGCGCAGGTCGGCGTGGTCGGCACGCTGCAGGCGGCCGGCGCGCAGTACATCCTGGTCCCCACCATCCCCGACATCGGCCTGACCCCGGGCTTCCGTGCGCAGGGCCCGGCGGCGCAGGGTGCCGGCACCGCGCTGTCGGCGGCCTACAACGACGCGCTGTTCGGTGCCTTCGCTCAGGCCGGGTTGCGGGTGATCCCGCTCGATACCTTCCACCTGTTCCAGGAGGTCGCGGCCAACCCGGAGGCGTTCGGTTTCAGCAACATCACCGGCACCGCCTGCCAGCCGCAAATCACCGCGCAGTCGCTGACCTGCAATCCGAATACCTATGTGTCGCCCGACGCCGCGACCAGCTATGCCTTCGCGGACGGCGTACATCCCTCCGGCGCTGCCCACGAAGTGATCGCCGATTACGCCGCCTCGGTACTGGAAGCGCCGCGCCAGGTCGCGATGCTGATGAATTCCGCGTCGGTCACCGGCCGGGCGCGCGCTGACCGTGTTGCCGCGCAGCTGGCGGTGCCCGCCGATGGCGACGGTTCGCGCTGGTGGGCTGACGTGCGCGGCGACTTCCAGCGTTACGACCACGGCCGTGTGTACGACGGCGTCGGCCCGGCGCTGACCGTCGGCGTCGACTGGCGCAGCGGGGCGCTGACCTACGGTGCGTTCGGCGGCTACGGCCAGCAGGGCCACGACTGGGGCAACCGCGGCGGCAGCTTCGACCAGAGCGAAGCGAGCATCGGCGGCTACCTCGGTTGGACCTCGGAGGCCGGCGGCTGGGTCAATGCCCAGGCCAGCTACGCCCAGCTCGGCATCGATATCGAGCGCAACGCCAACCTCGGCCAGTCGACTCGCGTGCATCGCGCCGACGTCGATGGCAGCAACGTCAGTTTCGGCGTCAACGGCGGCTGGGAATTCGGCGACGGCGCGCTGCGTCACGGCCCGGTGCTGGGCCTGCTGGCGCAGAAGATCGAGATCGACGGGTTCGCCGAAAGCGATCCGCAACTGTCGACCTCGCTGGCGTACCCGGAGCAGTCGTTCGACTCGATGATCGGCAGCGTCGGCTGGCAGGTGCGTCTGGATGCGGGCGCATTCCAGCCGTACGCGCGGGCGACGATCGACCGCGAGTTCGAGGATGCGCCGGAGCAGGCCTTCGCGCGCCTGCAGTCGATGCCGGGCACGGTGGAATACGCGGTCCCGGGCGTGGCCTTCGATGACAGCTACGGCACCCTGATGTTCGGTGCGCGCACGCAGTTGTTCGGGCTGGACGCGAACCTCGGCAGCAGCCTGACGGTCGGCCGCGCCGGCGGCCACGACGCGACCGTGTTCGCTACCGTCGGCAGCCGCTTCTGAGTTGCTTCCCGTTCCAGCGCCACTGCCTTAGACTTTGCGGCACGCGGGTGTAGCTCAATGGTAGAGCTGTAGCTTCCCAAGCTACTGACGAGGGTTCGATTCCCTTCACCCGCTCCACATCCACGGCGGCCTCGATCTTCACGGACGGGGCCGCCGTTTTTGGTTGCCGGAGGCTTCGATGTCGGTTTCACCGTCTCCCTCCATCGTCCTTGGCTGGCGTGAATGGGTCGCCTTGCCCGGGCTCGGCATCCGTGCGATCCAGGCCAAGATCGACAGCGGCGCGCGCAGTTCCGCGCTGCACGTGGACGCGCAATGGCGTTTCGTCGAAGGCGGCGCGCCCTGGGTCGGGTTCCGCCTGACGCCGGGCGAGAACGCCGCCACCATCGAGTGCTTCAGCACGATCGTCGATGAGCGCGAGGTCACCGATTCGGGCGGCCACACCAGCCTGCGGGCCTTCGTGCGCACACCGTTGCGAGTGGCCGGGATCGAACGCGACATCGACATCAACCTGACCGACCGGCGTGGCATGCGGTTTCCGATGCTGCTCGGCCGCAGCGCGATGGCGCGTGCGTTCACGGTCGATCCCGCACGCTCGTACCTGCATGGCCGCGCCGGGCCCGACAGCCCTATCGGCCACCTTTCCGATCCCCCGCGGACCCCACACCCATGAAGCTCGCCATCCTGTCGCGCAACACCAAGCTGTATTCGACCCGGCGCCTGGTCGAGGCCGCGCGCGAGCAAAGCCACACGGTGCGTTGCCTCGACCCGCTGCGCTGCTACATGCGGATCGACAGCGACGGTTTTGCGATGCGCTACAAGGGCCAGCCGATCTCCGGTTACCACGCGGTGATCCCGCGCATTGGCGCCTCGGTGACCCGCTACGGCACCGCGGTGCTGCGCCAGTTCGAGCTGATGGGCAGCTTCACCCCGAACTCGTCCGACGCGATCCTGCGTGCACGCGACAAGCTGCGCAGCCACCAGTTGCTGGCCGCGCAGGGGATCGGGCTGCCGGCGACGGTGTTCGGCGACAACCCCGATGACACCGCCGACCTGCTGTCGATGCTCGGTCCGCCACCGCACGTGATCAAGCTCAACGAAGGCACCCAGGGTGCCGGGGTGATGCTGACCGAGAAACTGTCGGCCTCGAAGGGCGTGATCGAAGCCCTGCGTGGCCTGTACGCGCAGTTCCTGGTGCAGGAGTTCATCCCGGAGGCCAAGGGCGCCGACCTTCGCTGCTTCGTGGTCGGCGGCCGGGTGGTCGCGGCGATGAAGCGGCAGGCGCCGAAGGGCGATTTCCGATCCAACCTGCATCGCGGCGGCAGCGCCAAGGGCGCCAAGGCCAGCGTGGCCGAGCAGGACGCGGCGATCCGTGCGGCGCGCGTACTCGGGTTGGGTGTTGCCGGTGTCGACCTGATCCGTTCGCGGCACGGGCCGCTGGTGCTTGAGGTCAATGCCTCGCCGGGGCTGGAAGGCATCGAGGATGCCACCGGTGTGGATGTCGCGGGTGAGGTCGTCGCCTACGTCGCCGAGCGCCACAAACGCCGCGCGGCCAAGCAGGCCGCGGATCGCAAGACACTGAAACCAACCAAGTAATTTTCCAAAGACCGTTGAATTAACCTGTTCTTCACGCCGCAATTAACAAGCGTTTAATCGGCCCCTGCGTAGGCTTCCCCAAACCGCAGCTTTGCCCGGCTCCACGGCCCTGGCGCGAGTCAGCGACACGCGTCCATGGCAATGGACACCGCGAGTTACGGTATCGGGGCAACACCCTTGACCCAGGCGCGGTGGCTCCGCGTCTGGGTTTTTTATTGCACGCGATCCGATGCCCGGGTGACGACCCCGTCACGCGTGAACAGGGCATGCTTGCAGGAGTCCGCGCTCTGGCAGAATCCCTTGTCGGGGATCGCCGTTCAGCGTTTTGCAACCATCGCCGGACCGGGAACCTGGTTCCACCAGGCCGGTCAAAGCCCCATCAACAGGAAGGTCCGATGCGCATACTCGTGATTGAAGACAACCAGGACATCGCCGCGAATCTGGGTGATTTCCTCGAAGATCGCGGCCATACCGTCGATTTTGCCGCCGACGGCATCACCGGGCTGCACCTGGCGGTGGTCCACGACTTCGACGCGATCGTGCTCGACCTCAACCTGCCCGGACTCGACGGCCTGGAGGTCTGCCGCAAGCTGCGCAACGAGGCGCGCAAGCAGACCCCGGTGCTGATGCTGACCGCACGCGACAGCCTCGACAACAAACTGGCCGGGTTCGACTCCGGCGCCGACGACTACCTGATCAAGCCGTTCGCGCTGCAGGAGGTCGAGGTCCGGCTCAATGCACTGGCTCGCCGTGGCCGCGGCGTGCAGACCCGGGTGCTCAACGCCGCCGACCTGGAGTACAACCTCGACACCCTCGAAGTGCGCCGCCAGGGCAAGCTGCTGCAGCTCAACCCGACCGCGCTGAAGATCCTGCAGGCGCTGATGGAAGCCAGCCCGGCGGTGGTTACCCGGCAGGAGCTGGAAACCCGGGTGTGGGGCGAGGAGTTGCCGGATTCGGACTCGTTGCGCGTGCATATCCACGGCTTGCGCGCGGTGGTCGACAAGCCGTTCGACAGCAAGCTGATCCAGACCCGCCATGGCATTGGCTACCGGATCGCCGAGCTCGATGCCGCAACCTGAGGCAGTCGAAGCGTCCGGCCGGGCCGAACGGCCGCGACGCCGGATGCGCTACCGGCGGCGGCTGCGCAGCCGCATCATTCTTGGATTCGTGCTGCTCGGCTTCGGGCTGACGGCGTTGTTCGCGTGGGCGACCAACTGGACCCGCAGCCGGGTGGAAAACCAGTTGGTCGAAGAGGTGATGAATCGCAACATCACCGAATACGCGCGGCAGTTCGAACTGGATCCGGAGAACCCCCAGTTCGCGGTCGACCAGATCCGTGCGTTTGCCTACACCCCGGACAAGTTCGACTCCGTAAGGGTCAACCGGCCGGAGTGGTATGGGTTGTCCGACGGCATCGTCGGAATGACCGGTACCGACGAGGACGGCGAGAAATTCGCCTACAAGCTCGCCGTGCGCAAGACGCCCGAGGCCTGGTTCTTCCTCGCATACGACATGACCCAGGCCGCGCGTGGCGAGGAAAAATTCAATCGCGCGATCTATGGCTCGGTGCTGGTTTTCACCTTGCTGTCGCTGCTGGTTGGCTGGTGGTCCGCGTCGCGGGTGATGAGTCCGGTGTCGGAACTGGCGCGCCGGCTCAAGCGTTCCGGTCGCAGCGCCGAGCCCGAGTCTCTCGCCGCGCATTTCCCGGACGACGAGGTCGGCCAACTGGCGGAGGCTCTGGACGACTACGCCGGGCGGCTGACCGAGGTGGTCAAGCGCGACCGCGAGTTCAATGCCGACGTCAGCCATGAGCTGCGCACCCCGTTGGCGGTGATCCGCGGAGCCGCTGAGCTGCTGCTGGCAAGCCCCGACATCGACGACAAGACCCGCAGCCGCCTGCACCGCATCCAGCGCGCCGAGTTGCAATGCACCGACCTGATCAGTGCGCTGCTGCTGCTTTCGCGTGACGAGCGCGGGCACGGTTCCACCGACGTGGCGAAGGTCGCCGAACAATTGCTTGACGTGCATCGCACCCAGGTTGCCGGCAAGCCGCTGGAACTGCGGATGGAAGGCGAACGTGGACTGGTGGTGGATGCGCCGGAAGCCGCGGTGGCGGTCGCGCTGGGCAACCTGATCGGCAACGCGGTCAAATACACCACGCAAGGCGAGGTGATCGTGCGTCTGCATTCGCGATCGATCGAGGTGATCGACTCGGGTCCGGGACTCAGCGCCGAGGATGCCGCCAAGCTGTTCGAGCGCGGGTACCGGGGTACCCATGCCGGTCACTCGCAGGGCGGTGGCATCGGCCTGTCGATCGTGCGCCGGTTGTGCAAGCTGTACGGCTGGAACGTGCGTGTCCGGCCCGGCCAGGAGCAGGGCGTGGTGGCGCTGTTGACGTTCGACGAGGCCGACCGGGACGCCGCTTCCGTGTAGGAGCGACGTCCCGTCCGCGTCAGGCGTCCAGCGGCTCCAGCCAGCCGTACTTGTCCGCAGTGCTGCCGTTGAACAGTCCGAAGAACAGTTCCTGGATCCGTTGGGTCACCGGTCCCGGCTTGCCGGCGCCGACCTGGCGGCCGTCGACCGAACGGATCGGGGTGATCTCGGCAGCGGTGCCGCACATGAACAGCTCGTCGCACAGGTACAGGTATTCGCGCGGCAGGTCGCGTTCTACCACCTCAATGCCGACGTCGCGCGCCAGCCGGATGATCGAGTTGCGGGTGATGCCGTTGAGCAGCGCGGCGCTGACCGGGGTGGTGTGCAGGGCGCCTTCGAACACCAGGAACAGGTTCTCGCCCGCGCCTTCCGACAGCAGCCCGGTCGAGGCCAGCGCGATGCCCTCGCCGAAGCCCAGGCGGCGTGCCTCGCGCGCGACCAGTTGCCCGGACAGGTAATTGCCGCCGGCCTTGGCACCGGCCGGGATGGTGTTGGGAGCGAACCGCTGCCAGCTCGACACGCAGGCATCGATGCCTGCCTCCAGCACGCCCGCGCCGAGGTACGGACCCATCTCCCACGCCGCCACCGACATGTCGACCGGGGTGTCCGCCGACAGCCCGAAGCCGCCGAGGCCGCGGAATGCGAACGGTCGCAGGTAGGCCTTGCCCAGGCCGTTGCGGCGGATGACTTCGCGGCAGGCCGCGTTGATCTCGGCCACGCCGTACGGCATCGGCATGTCATAGATCTTGGCCGATGCGAGCAGGCGGGTGTTGTGGTCGGTCAGGCGGAAGATCGCCGGACCGTCAGGCGTGTCGTAGCTGCGGATGCCTTCGAATGCCGATGAGCCGTAGTGCAACGCATGCGACATCACGTGGGTGGTGGCTTCTTCCCAACGCTTGATCGCGCCGTTGTGCCAGATCCATTCGGGGTATTGCATGGTCGGGTTTCCGCAGTTTTGTAGCTCTCTATTGTGCCTGCTGGCGTGGCGACGGTCGCGCGGGGTCAGCGTGCGGGATCGGGCGGCAGTTCAGCGGGTGAGCCACAGGCAGCCGAAATAGCGATGCAGGCCGAACACCGTATCGGCCGGAGTGACGCCGTTCTCGAGCGTCTGCACCACTCGTACAGCGGTGGGCTTGGCTTCCGCCACTGTCGACGGGTAGTAGCGTTCGGCAGTCGTGTCGACGACTGCGACGGTGGTTTGCGCATCGCCCGGACCGGCCATGAGGGACGACGTGAACACCGGCGCTGGCGGCGGGTCCGGTTCGGGTACCACCGGCACGATATCGACCAGCGGCCGACCGACCACCACATCGAGCCGCTTCATCACCGCAGTGGCCCCGCGGCTGGACATGCCCGCCCAGTGGTAGACGCTGGCGAGCCGGTTGGCATCGCCGCCGTCGATGGCCGTGGTCATCTCGAACAACAGGTCCTGCAGGTTGCGCGTGCAGCCGCCGCGGTAGATGCGGTGGCGACCGATGCGGCTCGACGACGCCTTGCGCTCGACTGCCCCGATGTCCGAGCAACGGCTGTCGGTGTAGGCCAACGTGCCGTCACTGCGTTCGCAACGATTGACCTGTGCGACCCCGCGCGGAGACCAGGCGAGGGCGCAGAGAAGCCCCAGCATGGGCAGGGCAATGCGGCCTGGCAGCGTGCGGCGGGAGCGTGTCGGGACGGGGTGGCGCGGCATCCGGCTAGCGTACGCCGCAGCCACGGGTCGTTGAAGTGCGGCCGGTCAGAACTGGACGAAATAACAGCCTTGGTAGCGTCGGACCTCGAAGTCCTGGACCTGGCGCGAGGCGCCGTCGCCCAGCACCAGTTGCATCACGCCGACGTTGCCGTTGGAGGCGCTGCCGGAGGCGTCAGCGAACTGCATCATTCCTCCGCCGATACGGGCGTCGAAATAGTGGGTCTGCCACAGCGGTTGCCCGGCGAGGCGATCGAGTCGCTGCATGATCGAGCGCGCCTGGCTGGTACCGAGGCCGACCCAGTGGTAGCTCTCGGCGATGCGATTGACGTCGCCCAAGGCCCAGGCGCCCTGCAGGTCCATCGACAACTGGGTGGTGGATCGCGCGCAACCGCTGGCCGCGGAGCGACGGCTGATGGCGGGTGCACGGCGGTCGCCGAACATGTCGCGGACGCTGCCCGCGTCGTTGCTGTTGTCAGATACCAGTCGGGTGAGCAGTTCGCCCGGAATCGGGGTGGCGGTGGCGCCCAGGGTCGAGCAGGCCCTGTCGGTGTAGATCGCGGTACCGTCGGGTGCTTGGCAGCGCTGGATCCCGCCGCCGTTACTCTGCGCGGGTGCAAAGCCGGGGGTGGCGAGGGCAGCCAGCAGGGTCGCGGCAAGGACGCTCGACGGGAGCTTGTTCATGGGGACAAGGTGCTTGCGGGGGTGACCGCAATGCTCCGTCCACACCCGTCAAAGCCTTGTCACCAAAGGGCTGTGGGGCTGAACCCCAGCGCAACCCCGGCTGAATTCAGGTGAGTTTCGCGAGTACGTTCAGGGTCGGTTTCGCCAGGTTCAAGGTGTAGAAGTGCAAGCCCGGCGCGCCGCCCTCGACCAGTCGCCGGCACAAACCGGCCACCACCTCGGCGCCGAATGCGCGGACACTTTCGGTGTCGTCACCGTAGGAGGCCATGCGTTGGGCGACCCAGCGCGGGATCTCGGCGCCGCACATCTCGGAGAAGCGACGGATCTGGCTGAAGTTCGAGATCGGCATGATTCCCGCCACGATCGGGATGTCGATGCCGGCCGCGCGCACGTCGTCCACGAACCGGAAGTAGGCGTCGGCGTTGTAGAAGTACTGGGTGATCGCGCCGTCGGCGCCGGCCCGTACCTTGCTCACGAAATGCCCGATATCGGCGCGGGCATCTCGCGCCTGCGGGTGGGTTTCCGGATAGGCGGCGACTTCGATGTGGAACTGGCCGTCGTGCTCGCGCCGGATGAACTCCACCAACTCGGTGGCGTAGCGGAAATCACCTGGGTGACCCATGCCCGAGGGCAGGTCGCCACGGAGGGCGACGATGCGGCGGCAGCCCATCGCCTTGTAGCGCTGCAGCAGGTCGCCGATCTCGGCGCGGGTGCCGCCGACGCAGGAGATGTGTGGCGCGGAACTGAGCGCATGGCGGTGCTGCAGCCGCTCGACCGTCTCCGGTGTGTAGCTCAGGGTCGAGCCGCCGGCGCCGAAGGTGCACGACACGTACTCCGGCGAGTGCGCCTTGAGTTTGGTCGTCGTGCGGTCGAGCTGTGCGCGCTGCTCGTCGGTCTTGGGCGGGTAGAACTCGAAGCTGATCGGGGTCATGGGCCGCGGCTGCAATTGGAATGGGTCGAGTATATCGCTCCATCGCGATGAATGTTCAATCATTGCGGAGCGCTTCCTGTAGGAGCGACGTAAGTCGCGATCGCACGGCGAAACCGGACATCATTGAGATAGCGACTTACGTCGCTCCTACAAAGAACATGTCCCCGGACCCGCCAAAAAAGAACGGGCGCACTGGGCGCCCGTTCTTCATGCCGCATGAAGCCGCGGATCAGTAGCGGTAATGATCCGGCTTGTACGGACCTTCAACCGCAACGCCGAGGTATTTCGCCTGCTCGTCGCTCAGCGTGGTCAGCTTCACCCCGATCTTCTCCAAGTGCAGCCGCGCGACTTCCTCGTCGAGCTACTTCGGCAACAGGTAGACCTGCTTCTCGTAGCTGTCCTTGTTGGCCCACAGGTCGATCTGCGCGAGCGTCTGGTTGGCGAACGAGTTCGACATCACGAAGCTCGGGTGGCCGGTCGCGCAGCCCAGGTTCACCAGGCGGCCCTCGGCCAGCAGGAAGATCGCATTGCCATTCGGGAACACGAACTTGTCGACCTGCGGCTTGATGTTGATCTTCTCGACGTCTTTCAGCGCGTAAAGCG
>JBOHYC010000240.1:0-2392 GCA_050737755.1 Lysobacter sp. | reverse complement strand
AACACCGCGACCTGGACGCCGCGATCGCCCGCCTGGCAGCCCTTGGCAGCCTCGAAGTCCACGACGACCTGACGCTCAAGCGGTTGAAGAAACGCAAGCTGTGGCTGAAGGACTGCATCGCACGGCTGCAGAGCGACCTGATCCCCGACGAGCCGGCGTAGCGCTTGCCGCGCCTCCGGATGCCGGCCCGACTGGGCGTCCCTTCGACCGTAGGAGCGACGTAAGTCGCGAATGCGCAGGAATCGGCATCCGATACCGCTGGGGTTGCCGCAATGCCGCCCGCAAGCAATCCGACCGATCCGGCGCGAGCTGAGGTGGATCCACTGGTCGGACGCCTGGTTCCCCGCGCATTCGCGACTTACGTCGCTCCTACCGGGAGTCGGGGTATTCGCGCTTTGGCTACACCGCCCGTCGATATCCGCCGCGCACGCCATCTTTCGACAACACCCATTGCCACAGCTGCAACTCGCGCGCCCGGAACGCTCCGGCGCACGACAAGAGGTAGTAGCGCCACTTGCGATGGAAGGTCTCGCCCAGCTCCTCGGCGAAACGCGGCCACGCGGCCTCGAAATTGGCGTGCCAGGCCATCAGCGTGTGGTCGTAGTCGGCACCGAAATTGTGCAGGTCCTCGGCCACGAACAGGCCGTCGATCGCGTCGCCGACCTGGCCAACCGACGGCAGGTCGCCGTTGGGAAAGATGTGCTTGTCGATCCAGCGGTCGGGCACCGAGTCGCGGCGGTTCTTGCCGATCGTATGCAGCAGGAACAGGCCGTCTTCGGCCAGGCAGCGTTCGGCGACCTCCATGTAGGCGCGGTGGTTCTTGCGGCCGACGTGCTCGAACATGCCGACGCTGACGATCCGCGCGACCGGCCCACCCAGCGAGGCCGCGTCGAGCTCGCGGTAGTCCTGCAGCCGGAACTCCATCGGCAACCCGGCGTAGCGCTCACGTGCCCACGCCGCCTGTTCCCTCGATATCGTCACTCCGATGCACTGCACGCCGTAATGCTCGGCGGCAAACCCCATCAGGCTGCCCCAGCCGCAGCCGATGTCGAGCACCCGCATGCCCGGTTGAAGGTCGAGTTTGCGGCAGATCAGGTCGAGCTTGGCGCGCTGTGCCTCGGCGAGGTTGCCGGCATCGCGCCAGTAACCGCACGAGTACGCCATCAGCGGGTCGAGCATCGCCTGGTAGAAATCGTTGCCGAGGTCGTAGTGGACCTTGCCGACCTGCCAGGCGCGGGTGCGGCTCTGGCGGTTGAATACGCGCACCTGCAATGCGTGCCACGCAAGCCGCGCCGGCTGGACCTCGCGGTCGAGGTGGGCGCGCAACAGGTGGTCGAAGAAGCCGTCGAGCTGCTCGCAGTCCCACGCGCCGGCCATGTAGGCCTCGCCGAGCCCGAGGTTGCCTTCGGCCAGCGCACGCTCAAGCGCGGCCGGGTCGTGCAGTTGCATATCCCAGGGCCGCTCGCCGTTGATCCGGATGTCGGCCTTGCCGAGCAGGCCGGCGACGAGTTGCTGTGGTGCGGTCTCGAGTCGGGGTGCGTCTGGCGCGGGGGGGGCGGAGGCCGTCTCATCGGGCGCGTCATTCAGCTCATCGAAGATGGGCGAGGAAGGTGCCATTGCGTGGTCCTCGGCTGGGTCGCGGCCGGCGTGGACGTGCAGTTGCTTCGAAGCGTGGCCGATCCGCGACGACTTCGGTCACGCGCAAATGGTAGCGCCGCCAGACGCGGTCCGCAGCCGCCGACCGCGAGAGTGGCCTGAGGATCAGTCCGCCGGCATTTCCTGCGCTTCCGGCTTGGCCGCTTCCGGGCTGACTTTCTCGATGCTGTGGCGCAGCTCGCGGCCGAGGATGAACTTGGCGTCGCGGGCCCAGGCTTCCAGTTGCTGGTCGAACACCAGCTTGCCGTTCGCGTCGACCCAGACCAGTTTCAGCTCGCGCAGCTTCTGGATGAAGCCGCGGAACAGGGTGCGGTCGAAGAACTCCGGCGCGGCCGGGGCGTAGAGCAGGCTCAGGCGCTGCGCGGCCTGCTGGCACAGGCTTTCCAGTTCGGCAGCGCCCAGCACGCCCGGGCCATTCTTCACCAGCACCGAGATGGCGATGTAATAGCGCTCGAATGCCTGCTGCAGCGAATGGCCGATCGCGCGCAGGCGGAATACCTCGTCGGTCTGCCCGGTGCTGCGCGCGAGCATGCCGCCATCGTCCTCGCCCACATGCTGGAGCAGGCCTTCGCGCACGAAGACGTCGATGGTCTGGTCGATGCGCGCAGCGAATTCGTCCTCGGTCCAGGGCAGGAACAACTCCTCCTGCAGGAACGGGTAAAGCCCGCGGCCCAGCCGCAGCAGACCGCCGCGGCTCATGCGGCGGTTGTTCTGGAAGCAGCACGCTACCCACGAG
>JBOHYC010000239.1:0-5386 GCA_050737755.1 Lysobacter sp. | reverse complement strand
GGACAGACGGTACTGCCGGCGTTCTCGCTCTTCGCCGGCGGCTGGCGGGTCGACGAAGGCCACGCGCGGTGGATCGCCTGTGCCGGTGGCGAGCTTGTCGCGCATGCAGGTCCATCGCGACCCGGCCGCGCTGACCGGTGACGCGCCGATCACGCTGGCGCGAGCAATCTCGCGTCGATCCAAGCCGCATCCACTCAACCCGGGAGGGCCGTCATGGCACGTGACATTCTGAAGACACTGAAAACCGAACACGATGCGCTGCTCGACCTGTTCGAACAGATCAAGGCCACCACGGACCGGGCGAAGAAGGGCCGCGCGGAGCTGCTTGAAGAGATCGAGGCCAACCTGCTGCCGCACGCCAAATGGGAAGAGCAGGTGTTCTACCCGGAGTTCAAGAAGCGCGCCGACCGCGATGGCCTGCAGACCCACGCCGAAGCTGTCGAGGAACACCGCGCCGTCGAACAGACGGTGATGCCGGACGTCCATGCGGCCGACGTGGAAACGCCGGAATTCGCAGGGCGGGTGAAGGTCTTCGCCGAGATGATCGACCACCACGCGAAGGAAGAGGAAAAGACCATGTTCAAGATGGCGCGCGAACTGTTCACCGCAGACGAGCGCGCCCAGCTGGATGAGGACTATGAAACCTGGAAGCAGTCCGATGCCGGTGCCAGCGCGGTCGCAGCGGCCAAGGCCAAGACCGGACTGAAGGGCGCGGCCAGGTCGGTGACTCGCTAACATCGCGGGATGTCCAAGCCCATCCAGAACGCACCCCGCCAGAACGAGCCCATCCAGAACCAGTTCGATATCAGCGAACTGGACCTGCCCGCCATCCTGCAGACCATCGAGCAGGAAGTCCGTGGACGCTTTGGCGAGGGCAAGGTCGCCGATTACATCGATGCGCTGGCCAACGTGCCGCTGGACCGCTTCGGCATGGCGCTGGTGACGCGCGACGGAGCGGTCCACGAAGTCGGTGATTCGCGCGAGTCGTTCTCGATCCAGAGCATCTCCAAGGTCCATACCCTGACGATGGCGCTCGATGCAGTTGGCGACGCGCTGTGGGAGCGGGTCGACCGCGAGCCCTCCGGCGATCCGTTCAACTCGCTGATCCAGCTCGAATACGAGAAGGGCATCCCGCGCAATCCGTTCATGAATGCCGGCGCGCTGGTGGTCGCCGACGTGATCCTCTCCAACTACACGAAACCGGAAGAAGCGCTGCTGGAGTTCATGCGCGCCCGCTCGGGCAGCACCGATATCGGCGCCGACGAGGTGGTGGCGAAGTCCGAGCGCGAGAGCGGCTTCCGCAACATCGCCACCGCCAACTTCATCCGCAGCTACGGCAACATCGAGAACGATGTCGACGCGGTGCTGGATTTCTACTTCCTGCAGTGCTCGCTGAGCATGAATTGCGTGGATCTGGCGCGCAGCGTTCAATACCTCTCACGCGGGGGCTTCTGCGACATCTCCGGAAAGCGCGTGGTCAGCTGGGAGCTGGCGACCCGGATCAACTCGCTGATGATGACCGCCGGCACCTACGATGCGGCTGGCGACTTCGCGTTCTATGTCGGCCTGCCGGCCAAGAGCGGCGTCGGCGGCGGCATTGTCGCCGTGGTCCCGCACGTCATGAGCCTGTGCGTCTGGTATCCGGGGCTGGATGACAAGGGCAACTCGATGCTCGGGCGTTATGCGCTGCATCGCTTCGCGCAGCTGACCGGGTTGTCGGTGTTTTGAAACGCCTCGCTGCAATGGCCCTTGGTCCAAAGCTGCATTGGGGCGCGCTCGTGTTGCTGCTGCTGGCCGGTTGCGTCAGCGCGCCGCGGCCATCGGGGCCTGCGCCGGCAACCGTGCGAGACGAGATCGTCCGGCGCATGCCGGCCACGCTCGACGACCGCTCGGGCTGGGCGGCCGACATCCAGACCGCCTTCGACGCGCAGGGCATGGACCCTATCGAGGAGAACATCTGCGCGGTCCTGGCGGTCATCGCGCAGGAGTCGGGCTACAAAGCCGACCCACCGGTGTCCAACCTGCCCGCGATCGCGCGCGCCGAGATCGAGCGGCGTGCGGCGGAGGTGCACGTGCCGAAGTTCATGGTGGGCGCCGCGTTGAAGGTGCGCTCGACCGACGGCCGCAGCTACGAGGAGCGGTTGCGGACGGTGCGTACCGAGCGCGAGCTGAGCGGGCTGTACGAGGATCTGGTCGGCCGCGTGCCGCTGGGCGAACGGCTGTTCGGCGACTACAACCCGGTGCAGACCGGTGGGCCGATGCAGGTGTCGATCCCGTTCGCCGAGACGCAGGCCGACAGCTATCCCTACCGCTACGAAGGCAGCATTCGCGACGAAGTCTTCACCCGCCGCGGTGGCCTGTACTTCGGCATCGCCCACCTGCTGGGCTACGCCACGCCGTACACGCGCAAGGTGCATCGCTTCGCCGACTTCAACGCCGGCTGGTACGCCAGCCGCAACGCGGCGTTCCAGAACGCGGTAGCGATGGCGACCGGACGCTCATTGGCGCTGGATGGCGACCTGTTGATACCCGGCGCGCCACTGGACCGGCCGGGCGAGACCGAACGCGCGGTGCGTGGACTGGCGAGTCGACTCGGGATGGATGACGGCGCGATCCGCGATGCGCTGGAGCGCGGCGGCCGGCTGGATTTCAATGACACGGAACTGTTTGCGCGGGTGTTCGCGCTCGCCGAATCCCGGGCCGGCAAGCCGCTTCCACGCGCGATGATTCCCGGCATCACGCTTGAGAGTCCCAAGATCACCCGCGAGTTGACCACCGCGTGGTTCGCCACCCGGGTCGACAACCGCTACCGGCAATGCATGGCGCAGTAGCCTGTCTTCAATCAGGACACTTGCTGCCCGCTATCCGAACCAGACTGGCGGCCAACCCATCCAACGCCCCAGGAGCCTCCGATGACCGCGACGCCCGAATTGACCCTCTACCACCACCCGCATTCCCGTTCCGCCGGTGCCCGCGTGATGCTGGAGGAGGTGGGCGCCGATTACCGCATCGAGCTGGTCAACCTGCAGGCCGGCGAGCAGCGTCGCCCTGAATTCCTCGCGCTCAATCCACTCGGCAAGCTGCCGACGCTGGTCGACGGCGGCACCGTGGTGACCGAGCAGGTCGCGATCTACTTGCACCTGGCCGACCGCTTCCCCGAGGCCGGGCTGGCGCCGGCGATCGGCGACCCCGAGCGCGGCAGCTACCTGCGCTGGATGGTCTATTACGCCTCGTGCTTCGAACCCGCCGTGGTCGATCGCGCGCAGAAACGCGAACCGGCGGAACCGTCGATCTCGCCGTACCGCGACTTCGACTCGATGCTGGCGGCATTGGAAGCACAGATCGCGCGCGGGCCGTGGCTGCTGGGCGAGCGCTTCAGCGCCGCCGACGTGCTGTGGGGCACCGCGCTGCGGTGGACCACGCAGTTCGGGCTGGTGCCAAAGACACCGGTGATCGAGGCGTACATCGCCCGCGCCGCCGCGCGCCCCGCGTTCCAGCGCGCCGCGGAAAAGGATGCTGCATTGCTGGCGACGGCGTGAACCAACCAATTTTCAGCAAGTTGGACCAGCTCCGATCGGGGCGCGGTAGGCAGGTCTAAGTCGGCGCCACCGCCGAGGATGGTGCACCGACTTCTTCCAGCAATGCGGAGTGGTATCCCCCGATGATGTGGAACTGAGGGACAGGCATGAGCTTCTTTTGAAGCTCATCGATGGAGAGCGATGCGACCATTTCACCGCGATAAGTAGCATCTTTGCGTGAAATCGCAGGGCCGCCTAAAAATAGATTTAACTTAATGAGCCGGGCAAGCTCTTCCTGATATGCGAAGAAGGTCTGGAGGTGGGTGGGTCTGGCCACATTCGGGCCGACCTCGTCCCGCAGAATTTCCACAATCAATCCGTTAAGTCGGATTCTCGCGGAAATGGCTGCATCTAATGTATCCGACCAAGGATTGGCTTCCCCTGTAATGACTGAGCGGAAGAACAGGGTCCGTGCCTTGTTGTACTGGATGAACCCGGGCCACATCGGATCATCGGCGCTTGCGTGCGTAGCTTTATCGAACTCGATGCTTGCCGCATCGAGGTGGACTACGACATTCTCGCGCGTCTTGGGTGAAATATGTGGGAGCGAAGAATGTAGCAACTTCACATATGCAATGGATAACGGGTCCAGACATGGTCCCGGAACTTCTTGGAGAATCAGCTCCATAGCCTTCTTGTTGTAGTAGAGGCCCAAGTAGTTGTGGAATACCGTGCGGGTTACGGGGTTGCGCAGGACTGAGCCTCGCACCATGAGTAGGTCTGCAAGAAGATTGAAGTTACCCTCGGCCACGCGCTTCTGGTAACCCACTACGCCCTTGAATAGCTTGATGGTTTCGCTGATCTGGATGGAACTGCCTTTGCTGATCTCGTTCAGCATGCGAGCCCGTCGATCAAGACGACGGATCAGGCTCATCATTCGCTGGTTGTATTCGACCTTGCTCGTTTGCGCTGCATGGAATACGGCGGGAAACAGCACGATCAGGTCCACCAAATGCTGGAGCGTATCTGCGAATTCTATGGCTGAATGGGAGCGGCGCCGAAGTCGTACTTCCATGCTCT
The DNA here is from genome assembly GCA_050737755.1 of Lysobacter sp. GTDB lineage: Bacteria > Pseudomonadota > Gammaproteobacteria > Xanthomonadales > Xanthomonadaceae > Novilysobacter. The sequence goes on along the minus strand of JBOHYC010000239.1, from coordinate 788 downwards.
CGAACAACTGGTCGCGCAGCTTGTCGGCGTCTTCCGCTTGGAACTCACGCAATAACTCGGGCATGCAAGTGACATAGTGCTCGTTGTCGAGGATGTTGCCATCCATGCGGCTAATGGCATCGACACTGTCGATTGACGCATAGGTGGCCACTGCGAACCCAAGCGCCAGCAAGGCGATCCAGAAGCCGACCGTTTCGGCGATAAAAACGAGCAGTTCGTGCCCTCGCTGCTCTGTATGAACCCACCATGCGGCCACAATCGCGAAGACGAGAATCGTAACCAGTACTGCATAAAGACGTCTGCCACGCATCATGTTCCCTCCCATTTGGCGCAAGCATTATCGGCATGCGGGAGAGAATCTTGAGTTGTAGTGCCAAGACGCCTGGGTGTTTGCCGGTGACGTTCCCGTGCCGGCTACCCTGGCAACATCTGCAGAGGGGGAACGTGCACTTGCTTCGACTGACGGCGTTTACGCCGCATGCTGGCGTGCCTTCGTCCCCATCAACTCGCCGAACAGATCCTTCGGGTCGGCCATCACCGGCACGAGGTCGGTCTTGCTTCCAAGCTTCAGCTCGTTGGCCAAGTCGCGCACCAGCCGCAGCGCGGAATAGTCCTCCAGCGCAAAGCCGACCGAGTCGAAGACGGTAACTTCGTTGTCGGCGGTGCGACCTTCGGCCTCGCCCGCAACAACGCGCCAGAACTCGGTGACCTTGAAGTCCGCGGTCATGTGCTGCAGCTCGCCTTCGATCCGGCTCTGCGGCTCGAACTCCACAAAGGTCTTCGTGTTC
>JBOHYC010000238.1:0-2952 GCA_050737755.1 Lysobacter sp. | reverse complement strand
GGACTCGGGCTGTCGCCGCTGCTGACCGGCCTGATCCCGGTGGCGATCGGTACCGCGCTGCCGGAAGTCGCCGCCGCGGTGGTCGCCGCGCGCCGTGGCCAGGGCGATCTGGTGGTCGGCCACGTGGTCGGTTCCAGCGTGTTCAACCTGTTGGTGATCATCGGTGCGATGGCGACGTGGCAACCGCTGGTGCTGCCCGGCTTGCTGGTGCGCTACGCATTGCCGGCGGCGCTGGCGTTCGCGCTGGTGATCTACCCGATGCTGCGCGGCGACCTGCAGGTCAGCCGGCGCGAAGGCGCGATCCTGCTGGTGGGCTTCGTGGCCTGGCTGGCGTTCGAACTGGTGCTGGTCGGCAGCGCCGGCAGCGTGGCCGCGCACGGTTGAGGATGCACGCCCACTGCCTCCGGCGGTGACGCGCCGGCTCAGTAGTCAGAGTCTTTCGGGGCGCCGTCCGGGCGCGGCGGGACATGAGTGTCCTCGTCCGACACGCCAGGAATCTGCGGGCGTTCGTCCATCCGCAACGACAGTGCCGCCTTGGCCATCAGGTGGGCGCTGATCGGCGCGGTGATGAACAGGAAGGCGGTGATCAGCAACTCGCGTGGCTGCGGGTCGCTGCCGATGAAGGCGTGGTAGCCCACCGAAGCGGCCAGGATGCAGCCCACTCCCAGCGTGCTGGCCTTTGTCGGACCGTGCAGTCGCTTGAAGAACTCCGACAGCCGCACCAGGCTGAAGGCGCCCAGCAGCACGAAGCCGCTGCCGGCCAGCAGCAGCGCCGACAGCAGGATCTCGTAGAGGATCTGCAGCGACGGGCTCATTCGACGATGTCCCGGCGGATGACGTACTTGCTCAGCACCACGGTGCCGACGAAGCCGAGCATGGCGATGATCAACGCCGCCTCGAAGTAGATGGACGACTTCATGTACATGCCCAGCAGCATCAGCTCCGCGATCGCGGTCACGTTGAGCGTGTCCAGCGCGAGAATCCGGTCGGGCAGGGTCGGCCCGCGCAGCATGCGCCACAACGAAAGCAGCATCGCCGTGCCGACCATGTACATCGAGGCAACGATGGTGAGGTCGACCAGGGTGGTGCCGAAGAGCTGGATGCCGATCACGGGAAGATCTCCATCAGCGGAACCTCGTAGCGGCGCTTGATGTCCGCGACGAGCGTATCGACGTCGTCGAGGTGGAGCACGTGCACGAGCAGGTACTTGCGGTCGTCCGACAGCACCGCCGTCACCGTTCCCGGGGTCATGGTGATGAACGTGGTGAGCGCGGCGATGCCATGGATGTTGTCGATGTCCAACGGGTACCAGACAAAGCCCGGATGAATCCTGGACTCGCGCCCGAGCACCCGGCGGGCGACCTCGATGCTGGACAGCACCACGTCCACCACCAGCACACCCAACAGCCTGGGCACCCCGCGCAGGCTTCCGATGCGGGCGAACTCACGGTCCAGGCGCGCGGCGAAAAACGGGATCACGAACGCCAGCAACAGGGCCATGACGAACTGCCCCCAGCTGAATTCCGAGACCATCAGCAACCAGAACACGACGATGGTGCCGGCCAGTGGCAGCGACGGGAACAGGCGTCTGATGTTCATGGCTTGCGGACCTCCGGCATCGTGGCACGCAGTTGCTCGACGTACCCGGCCGGGTCCAGCAGCTGCACGGCGGAGGCCTCGGCGTAAGCCATGATCGGCGCCGCGGCAAGCGACATGGCCACCCCGTAGGCGAGCAGCAACGCGGTGGCGAGCGTCTCGGCGGGCCGCGCGAGCACCCGGTGCCCGCTGTCGGGATAGCCGGCCGGCGCGACCGGCGGGATCTTCCAGAACAGCCGCGTGCCGGCACGGGTGAGGCCGACGATCACCATCATGCTGCTGACCAGGATCGCGGCCCATGCCCAGCCCACGTCACCGGCCGGGACCGCCTGCAACAGCGCCATCTTACCGATGAAGCCCGACAGCGGCGGCAACCCGGCGATGGAAATGGCGCCGATCAGGAACATCACCCCGGCCAGGGTGCGCAGCGCCGGCGAGGGCAGGATGTCGCGCAGGGCGTTGCTGGAATCGCCGCGCCCGCGGCGTACCAGGTCGGCGACCAGGAACAGGGCGGCGACGACAAAGGTGCTGTGGACCATGTAGTACAGCCCGGCCGCGATTGTCCCCGGCTGGCGCAGGCCAAAGGCGATGAACAGCGTGGTGGCCGATACCAGCACCAGGTAGGCCACCAGCATCCGCAGCCGCGATGCCGCCAAGACCCCGAGCGCAGCCAGCGCGAGCCCTCCCACCGCTGCTGGCAGCATCCAGTCCCAGCCGTAGCCGGCCAGCGGCCCGGCCGGTTCGCCCAGCATCAACGAGCTGACCCGCAGCACCGCGTAGATGCCGACCTTGGTCATGATCGCGAACAGCGCCGCCACCGCTGCCGGCGCACGGGTGTAGGCCTCCGGCAGCCACAGGTACAGCGGCAGCAGCGCGGCCTTGGCGCAGAACACCACCAGCAGCAGTCCCAGGGTCGCCTTGACGATGTACATGTCGTGCGGCGCCACCGCGGCGATCTGCACTGCCAGCTCGGCCATGTTGAGCGTGCCCAGCATTCCGTAGACCAGCGCCAGTGCGATCAGGAACAGGGTCGAGGCCGCGATGTTGAAGCTGACGTAGTGCAACCCCGCGCTCATCCGCACCCCGCGGCCGCCGCTGAGCAGCAACCCGTAGGAGGCGATCAGCATCACCTCGAAGAACACGAACAGGTTGAAGATGTCGCCGGTGAGGAAGGCGCCGTTGAGGCCCACCAGCTGGAACTGGAACAGCGCATGGAAATGCGGCGCGCGCCGGTCCCAGCCCGAGCAGGCGTGCAGCAGGCACGGAATGGCCAGCATCAGCGTGGTCAGCAGCATCCAGCTCGACAGCCGGTCGGCCACCAGCGAAATGCCGAGGCGCGAAGGCCAGTCGCCCAGC
>JBOHYC010000237.1:0-7114 GCA_050737755.1 Lysobacter sp. | reverse complement strand
GGCGCGGCCGGCTTCTGGATCGAAGACGGCAAGATCCAGTATCCGGTCGACGGCATCACCATCGCCGGCAACCTCAAGCAGATGTTCGCCGCGATCGAAGCGGTTGGCAGCGATGTCGATCCGCGATCACATATCCGCACCGGCTCGATCCTGGTCGGCCGGATGACGGTGGCCGGCGAAGGGTGACCGGTAATACCTGACCATCGACACCTGACCATCGACACCTGACCTTCGGCGGTTGACCCGTCGGGGGTTTCAGCGGAGATTCGTGCCAAGCCCATGCAGCAGGAGCACGCAATGAATCCCGACGAAAACGAATCATCCGGAACCCCGCCGCCGTTCAACGACGCGACCGGGCGCACGCCGCCGGAACCGCCGCCCGCGCCGGGTGGCCCGCAGTCCTCATTCAACGACTCGTTCAACCAGCCGCCACCGGCCTCCGACGCCCCGCCGGGCGGTCACTCTGCCGAAGCACGCCAGTGGGCGATGTTCGCGCATCTTTCCGCGCTGATCGGCGGCATTCTCACCGCCGGCTGGGCGGGCAGCCTCGGCTGTTTCGTCGGCCCGCTGATCATCTGGCTGGCCAAGAAGGACACGATGCCGTTCGTCGATGACCAGGGCAAGGAAGCGCTCAACTTCAACATCACCGTCGGCATCATTTTCCTGGCGCTGGCGGTGTTGTCGATCGTGACCCTCGGCATCGGCCTGGTGATCGCGATCCCGGCGTGGGTGATCATCGGCATCGCCTGGCTGGTGCTGACGATCATCGCCGCGATCAAGGCCAACGAAGGCGTGGCCTACCGCTATCCGTTGACGTTGCGGCTGATCAAGTAGGCTGTTTTTGACGGGAGCCGGTCGGAGATTCCGGCCGGCTCCCTGTCGTTGTACTGCCTGCTTCCGTTATGCCGCTTGCTTCGTGTAGGAGCGACGTAAGTCGCGATTTCCAGGACGTCGGACGGGGCGAGGAAATCGCGACTTACGTCGCTCCTGCATGGGGCGGGCGTTTCTTTTTTCGGGGGCACCGCGTCAGCGGTCGCGATCCACAGCGAGCCGCCCCAGCTCCCGCAGCGCATCGGCGCGTTCACCAAACGGTTCGAGCGCATCGAGCATCCCCGCGCCAAGCTGCGCGAGTCGATCACGCGACGCCTGCATCCCGATCAACGCCGGGAACGTCGCCTTGTCCTGTGCAGCGTCCTTGCCCGCGGTCTTGCCGAGCGTGGCGCTGTCGCCTTCGACATCGAGGATGTCATCGCGGACTTGGAATGCCAGTCCGAGTGCATCCGCGTAATCGTCGAGACGCGCAAGGTCGGCGGAACCGGCGTTGCCGCATGACGCGCCCATCCGCACCGAGGCGCGGATCAGCGCTCCGGTCTTGCAGCGGTGCAGGTGTTCGAGTTCGGCCACGGTGAGGGTGGCGCCGCCATTGCCGGTTGCACCCAGATCGATCGCTTGTCCGCCGCACATACCGGTGCTGCCGGCCGCGGTTGCCAGCGTGCGCATCAACTCCACCCGTGTATCGGCATCCACTGGCGCGTCGGCCAGCACCGCGAACGCCAGCGACTGCAGCGCATCGCCGGCGAGGATCGCAGTGGCCTCGTCGAATGCGACATGCACCGTCGGCTGGCCGCGACGCAGGTCGTCGTCGTCCATTGCCGGCAGGTCGTCGTGGACCAGCGAATAGGCGTGGATCAATTCGATCGCGACCGCGGGCGCGTCGAGCACCATCGGGTCGGCGTTGAACAATGCGCCGCTGGCGTGGACCAGCAACGGGCGCATGCGCTTGCCGCCGAGCAGCGTTGCGTGGCGCATGGCGGCATGCAGGGTTTGCGGCTCGGCATCGAGCGCGGGCAGGGCGGCCGCCAGCGCGGCGTCGCTGCGCTCGCGCCATGCCGCCAGTTGCGCATCAAGCATCGGGCGAGGCGGGCGGAGCGAACGGCTCGGCGCTGGCCGGGTCCTGCGGGTCGCTGAGCAGGCGCACGCGCAACTCGGCCTGTTCCAACGCGGCCTGGCAGCGGCGATACAGACCGACGCCTCGTTCGTAAGCGGCGAGCGACTCTTCCAGGCTCAATTCGCCGTGCTCCATCTTCTCGACCAGTTGCTCGAGCGAGTCGAGCGAGGCTTCGAAATCGGCGACCGGCGAGGCTTCGGGGGTGGCTTTGCGTGGCATGACGCCAGTGTGCGTCCGGGGTCCGGGATGGTCAATCGGCCGGGGATTCCAACTCGTCGGTTTGATCGCCGGTCTGCCAGTGCAGCCGCAGCCCACGCGAGTCCAGCCACTGCGTGAAACGTGCCGAGTAGACAACATCTCCCGCTGCCAGCAACTCGCCATCGGTGGTCGACAGCAGCGGCAAACGGCCACGTCGCCAGGGCGCAACGCCGGCGTCCTGCAACACCTGCTTCAACGCATGGCCGTGAGACCGTCCCGGCAAGGTGATCCGCTCGCCACCCCGGCGCGCATGCGCCACCAGCCCGCCATCAAATCCCACGCCCGCACCCGTTGCAGCCGCCGTGCCCTTGGCGGCTTTGGTAGGAGCGACGTAAGTCGCGATATCCAGGAACTGCAAACCGCCACCCCCCGGCAACGCCAACCGCTCCACCCCATCCCACACCACACGCCAATCCCGCGGCAACGGCTCCCGCACCCGACCCGCATGCAACAAATCCCGCCACGCGTGGATCACCGCGCCATGCCACTCGAACTTCGCCGTGGCATCCGCACGCGCGGGCAACAATGCCGACTCGACCTGTGCCACACCTTCTGCCGGCAGCGATGGCAAACCCAACGAATCGATCCAGCGGCGCAACACGCGGGCGCGCCGCGGCGGCGTCAGGCGCGACAGGCGCGACCGCGACAGCAACCCCGGACCGTCGGTGACCGCGCCGGCCAGCCTCTCGCCATCCTCCGCATCCAGCAGGTCGGCCGCCTCGCCACACAGCGCCGCCGAGCGTGCGAGCGACGCTGCCGCATGCGGCCAGCGCTCGCCCAATAGCGGCAACACCTGCTGGCGCAGGAAGTTGCGGTCAAACGATGTATCCGCGTTGCTGGGATCTTCAATCCAGCGCAGGTCGTGACCGCTCGCGTATTCCTCAAGCGACGCGCGCGGAACCCCGAGCAGCGGCCGCCACAGATGGCCTGGGCCGAAGTCGCGCCAGTCCCGCATCGCAGCGAGACCATCCGGTCCGGACGCACGCATCGCCCGCAGCAGGAAGGTCTCGGCCTGATCGTCACGATGATGCGCGAACACGAGGATTTCGCCACCCGCCAGTCCGTTGCGGAACGATGCATGGCGGGCCTGTCGGGCCGCGGCCTCCAGGCCATGCCCGGCATCCCGCGTGACTTCGACGGGACTCACCGTCAACGGAACCGCAAGCGCCGTGCAGGTCGCCTCGCAGTCCGCAGCCCACTGGTCCGCATCCGCATGCAGCCCGTGGTGCACGTGCCAGGCACGCAAACCCCGCGTCCGCGCTGCCGGTGATGCGGCGAGCGCGTGCAACAACACAGTCGAATCCATCCCGCCGCTGAAGCCCACGCACAGCGGACCCGCGGGAATACGTTGCAGCGCGTTATCGAGCAGTGCGGGAAGAGCGTGCATGCGCGGCGGCACGGCTGCGCGCCGAGGCGCGGCTCAGCGCGGCCCCCAACTCCGGCGCGCCGGCGGAGTGTCTGCATCCCCGCTCGCGTTCGCCTCGCTTCCACGAGTGGCACGGTCGATGCTCCGCGCGGAGGGCTTCAGCAGGCACGCGCAAGCGACCAGCGCGCAGGCCACGGCCAACCCCGCGGCCATCATTGCGAACATGATGTTGGCGTCCAGCAGCAAGTACGCCGCCACCAGCAGCGCCGCGCACGCCAGCGCCCAGATCGTCGCCATGAACTTGCCGGCCATCTCAAGCCACCTCGTACGCGCCGTAGCCGCGCAGGCGTTCGTAACGACGCTGCAGCAACTGGTCGGCGGGCAAGGCCTCGATCGCGTCGAGTTCGTTCATCAGCACGGTCTTGAGCCGCGTCGCCATCTGCTTCGGGTTGCGGTGGGCGCCGCCGGTCGGCTCGCGAACCACCTTGTCGACCAGTCCCAGTCCATGCAGGCGCTTGGCGGTCAGGCCAAGCTGCTCGGCCGCGTCCTTGGCCTTCCCGGCATCCTTCCACAGGATCGATGCGCAACCTTCCGGCGAGATCACCGAGTAGGTGCTGTATTGCAGCATCACCGTGCTGTCGCCGACGCCGATCGCCAGTGCGCCGCCGGAGCCGCCTTCGCCGATCACGGTGCAGATCACCGGCACTTTCAGTTCGGCCATTTCCAGCAGGTTGCGCGCGATCGCCTCGGACTGGCCGCGCTCTTCCGCACCGATGCCGGGGTAGGCGCCGGGGGTGTCGATGAAAGTCAGGATCGGCAGCTCGAAACGCTCGGCCAGCTTCATCAGCCGCAGCGCCTTGCGGTAACCCTCGGGGCGCGGCATGCCGAAGTTGCGGCGGATCTTGCTCTTGGTGTCGCGGCCCTTCTCGTGGCCGATGATGACCACGCTGCGGCCGTCGATGCGGCCCAGCCCGCCGACAATCGCGGCGTCGTCGCTGTAGGCGCGGTCGCCGGCCAGCTCCTGGAACTCGTCGCACATCACCCGGATGTAGTCGTTGGTGTGCGGTCGGGCCGGGTGACGGGCCAGCTGAGAGACCTGCCACGGGCTGAGGTCGCGGAAGATCTGCGCGGTACGCCGGCGCAGCTTGTCCTGCAGCGCGTGGACCTCGGTGTCGGCATCGACCGCCGAGCCGTGGCTGGCGTGGCGCAGTTCCTGGATCTTGGACTCCAGGTCGGCGATGGGTTGTTCGAAGTCGAGGTAGTTCGGGTTCATGCGGGTCCGGCTCTCGGGCAGCGTGCTGCCGATCAGGGGCACAGTCTAGCCGACAGGTCCCTGCCGTACCGAGGCGTGTGGCCAGACGGGGCGATCCCGGTTCCGCGGCACGCTCACGCCGGCTGCGGTCTACTGGTCGCCACGCACGTACGCGAGGAATGTCCCGTGTCCCGACTGTTCGACCCCCTGACCCAGCGCGGAATCACCTTCCGCAACCGCCTCGCGGTCTCGCCGATGTGCCAGTACTCCGCGCGTGATGGCCTGCCCGACGACTGGCACCTGGTGCATCTGGGCAGCCGCGCGGTCGGTGGCGTCGCGGTGGTGATCGCCGAGGCCACCGCGGTTTCGCCGGAGGGCCGCATTTCGCCGGCCGACACCGGCTTGTGGAACGAGGCACAGACGCAGGCCTGGGCGCGGATCAACCGTTTCGTCGCCGGGCAGGGTGCGGTGCCGGCGGTGCAGTTGGCCCATGCCGGGCGCAAGGCCAGCACCGATGCGCCGTGGCGCGGCGGCGGCCCGGTCGGTCCGGAACATGGCGGCTGGACGCCGGTAGCGCCGTCGGCGGTGGCGTTCGACGATGCTTCGCTGGTGCCGACGGCGCTCGATGAAGCCGGTATCCGGCAGGTGGTCGAGGACTTCGCCGCCGCAACCCGCCGCGCGATCGATGCCGGTTTCGAGATGATCGAGATCCACGCCGCCCACGGCTACCTGCTGCACGAGTTCCTGTCGCCGCTCTCCAACCGCCGCACCGACCGCTATGGCGGTGATTTCGACAACCGCATCCGCCTGCTGCTGGAGGTCATCGACGCGGTGCGCGCCGACTGGCCCGAGCGCCTGCCGCTGTGGCTGCGGATCTCCGCGACCGATTGGGTGGAAGGCGAGGGCTGGGATATCGAGCAGAGCATCGCGCTGGCCGAGCGGGTCAAGGACCGCGGTATCGACCTCATCGATGTCTCCAGCGGCGGCACCGTGCCGAACGCGAAGATCCCCGTGCAGCCCGGCTACCAGGTCCCGTTCGCCTGCCGCATCCGCCGCGAGGCCGGCATCGCGACTGGCGCGGTGGGCCTGCTGACCGACCCGGCGCAGGTCGAGCGCATCGTCGCCGACGACGAAGCCGACATGGTGCTATTGGCCCGCGAACTGCTGCGCGACCCGTATTTCCCGCGCCGTGCCGCGCATGCGCTCGGCGCCGACATCACCCCGCCGCCGCAGTACGGCCGGGCGTGGTAACCCGGCGCCGGCCGGGAGCGGCTAATCCGTCCCGCTATCCATCGGGCACGTACCCGGATCGATCGCCAAAGGCCGCACGTAGCGAAGCAGGCTGACCAGCGTCTTGCCCGGCTCCTCCCACGGAATCATGTGCGCTGAGTGCTCGAACCACACGCCGGCCTTGCACGGCGCATCAACCTCGGCGATCCAGTCAGCGGTGGGTGCCGATGGCGTCGTGTAATCATGGCGGCCCATGAACATCACCACCGGGATCGGGAATGACTCGACGCCGCTGAAGTCCACTTCAAGGAACTCCGGCAGCACCCGCCACAGCGTGAACACGTTGCCTTCGCCGATCGCGCGCACGTCTTCGGCGCTGTATTCCGGCGACAGCCACGGGCCGCGGTGGTAGTACGGCGACTCGGCGCGGTAGGCGGTCATCCCGCCGTAATGCTGCGGCCACTTGCGCGCGATGATGATGCGCTCGCGCGTGATCGGCTGGTCGCCGGGGTAGGGCGCGATCGACTCCATCTCGGCAATCGCCTCGGTGTTGCCTTCCTCGCGCGCCCGCTGCAGGCCGTACTCGAAGCTCAGCTTCTCGTTGGTCCGGGTATTGATGACCTGGCCCATGCCGACGTAGGCATGGAACAGGTCCGGGCGCTGCAGCGCGGCGCGGGTGGCCACGATGGTGCCCCAGCTGTGGCCGACGAGGATCAGCTTGTCCTTGCCGAGCCGCGCGCGGACGTGCTCGGCCATCTCGATCGCGTCGTCGACATAGGTCTGGATCTGCAGCGTGTCGCTGATCGCCTCGGGATCGTTCGCCAGGAACGTCTTGCCCGCCCCGCGCTGGTCGTACTGGACGACCGTGAAGTACTCCTCGATCGGCCGCTGGAACTGCCACATGGTCGGCATCGTCGGTGACGCCGGTCCGCCGTGGACGGACAGGATCACCGGGTTATCGCGGTCATGGCCGCGGATGTTGACCCACTGGTCGATGCCGCCGATGCGGGTCTTGTAGGTTTCCTGCAGGCCATCGGGCGTATCGATGCGGGTCAGGTCC
>JBOHYC010000236.1:0-2529 GCA_050737755.1 Lysobacter sp. | reverse complement strand
GCATCTCAACTGGCGACAGTCAGTCGCGGACCGGGGCGGCATCCTCGCCCTTGGCCTTGGCGATCATCGCCTCGACCGAGCCGGTGGTGATCGGGTGGTAACCCGGCCGCGCTTCGGCGAAGGTCTTTTCGGCGAGCGCCAAGCCTTCCGGCGTCTTAACCAGCGCGTCGTAGGTCGGCATGATCAGCTTGCGACGGCCGATCTTCTTGAGGAACGCGGCGATCTCCTCGTTGGCTTCGGTGTAGCCGCTGCGCACCGCCAGTGGATACCAGCGCATCGCGATCTCGCCGTTCGGGGTGCCGGTGAACTCATACGCCTCGTCCAGCGCCGCCAGCTGCTCGGTGCTGAGCGTCTCCGGCATGCCTTCGAGGAAGTGCACCCATTCCTGCGTGGTCCACGCCTCGGTGACCGACGCTTCCGGGAGCGTGCCGGCGTCGATCCACGCCTTGCGCGCGGTGTCGACCGCGTCCATGCGCGGCGACTCGGTCTTCGGCGCGGACGCCGGGATGCCGGTGCCGTAGACCCACTCGTCGAGTTCTGCCTCGGTGACCTTGCCCGGGTACTTGTCGAGCAGGTTTTCCTGGGTGTAGTCGACGAACGTGGTGGTCGGGATCGACTGGAACGCGAAGTGGTCGAAATAGCCGCGCAGGTACTCGTCGAACGCCTCGCGACCAAAGCGCTGCTCGAGGAACTGCATGAACCACGCGCCCTTGTCGTAGGCGACCGCGGTCAATGTATCGCCGGCCTTGACCTGCACATCGGGGCGGATCGCCAGCGACTGCGCGTGCGGCTCCATGTCGCCGATGCTTCCACTCAGCTCGTTGCGCGCGATCACGAACTCCATGTCGGCGCGCTCCTTGCCGTACAGCGACTCGACGATGCGGTTCTCGACGTAGGTGGTGATGCCCTCGTTGAGCCACTGGTCCTTGGGGCTGGAGAACGTCACCAGGTTGCCCGACCAGCTGTGCGCCAACTCATGTGCAATGAGGGAGACCAGCGAGCCGTCGCCAACGATCACGGTCGGGGTGATGAAACTCAGGCGCGGGTTCTCCATGCCGCCGTACGGGAACGACGGCGGCAGCACCAGCATGTCGTAGCGCTCCCAGCGGTACGGGCCGTACATCGCCTCGGTGGCGTCGATCATCTTGCCGGTGTCGGCGAACTCGGCGGCGGCCTTGTCGACCATCGCCGGCTCGGCCCAGACGCCGCTGCGCTCGTCGACCGGCTTGAACACCAGGTCGCCGGCGGCGATCGCCAGCAGGTACGACGGGATCGCCTGCGGCATCTTGAAGTTGTAATCGCCGTCGCGCGCCGCCTTCGGATCGTTATCGGCGCTCATCAGCACCATCGCGTCCTTCGGCGAGGTCACGTGCGCGGTATAGGTGAAACGCACGCGCGGGGTGTCCTGCAGCGGCACCCACGAACGCGCGTGGATCTGCTGCGACTGGCTGAACATGAAGGGCTGTTTGCCGCCCTCGGTCATCGCCGGGGTCAGCCATTGCAGGCCGGACGCCTCGGGCGAGGTCTCGTAGGTCACGCGGATGCGCTCGGGCTGCTGCGGCGCCTCGATCGTGAGCTTGCTGCCGAGGATGTCGTCGGCGTCGGCCAGGTCGTATTTGAGGTCGATCCACTTGTCGTCGCCGCGCTCGCCGACCACCTTCTCGATGGTCAGGTCGCGGGTGTCGAGTACCAGCTGGGTCGCTTCCGGATTGGTCCAGTCGAGCTGGTAGGTGGCGCTGCCGCTGATCTGCTTGGCCTCGAAGTCGACCGCGAGCTCCAGCGCGAGGTCCTTGATGCGGACCTGGTCGGGCTGCGCGTACGACAGCGAGTCGTACTCGGCCGGCGGCGCGGTGGCTTCGGCGTCGGGCGTGGCGGCGGTGTCGCCGGTCGGCGCGGCATCGCGCGAACAGCCGCCCATGACCACGGCGGCGGCAACACAGAAAGTCAGTATCGAGGAACGCATGGCAAGCCCACGGTTACGGGTGAGCGGCCGAGTGTAGCGCCGCCCGGGCGGCGGCGCGAAGTGCCGGTTGTGGCGCGTCGGCGCGGCAGCTAGACCTTGTAGCCGGTGTGGATCGCGACGATCCCGCCCGACAAATTGCGGTAATCGCAACGGGCGAAGCCGGCGTCGGCCATCATCGCCTTCAATTCGTCCTGCGGCGGGTGCTTGCGGATGCTTTCGGCGAGGTACTGGTAACTGTCGGCGTCATTGGCGAACAGCTTGCCCAGCCGCGGCAACACTTTGAACGAGTGGAAGTCGTAGATCGGCTTGAACCAGTCCTGCGTGACTTCGGAGAACTCCAGCACCCGCGCCTGTCCGCCGACCTTGAGCACGCGGTGCATCTCGCGCAGCGCGGCGTCCTTGTCGGTGACGTTGCGCAGGCCGAAAGCAATGGTGACCAGGTCGAAGCTGGCATCCGGGAACGGCAGCGCCTGCGCGTTCATCTGCACGTACTCGAAGCCGGCGACCTTGCCCTTGTCGACCATGCGGTCGCGGCCGACCCGCAACATGTCGCCGTTGATGTCGCC
>JBOHYC010000235.1:0-4756 GCA_050737755.1 Lysobacter sp. | reverse complement strand
GCAGTTCGTCAATCGACATCGACGGCAGCGGCCGGAATCCGAACCGGACCTCGGCGCTCGGCGCGATCATGTTGGCCTTGATGCCGCCCTCGACCTTGCCGATGTTGAAGCGCAGCCCGGTCAGGCCACCGAAGCGCTGGTGCGACTCGGCCTCGACCAGGTCCAGCGCGCGATCGCCCCAGCGCATCGCCTGGTGCAGCGCGCTGGCCTCCATCGCGTTGGCACCGGAGGCGTGGCCGGCGCTGCCGCGGAAACTCATCAACACCGAGCTGATGCCACGGTGTGCGAGCACCGCCTCGCAGCGGGTGGGCTCGGCCACGACCGCCTCGGTGAAACCGTGCGCGGAACCGAGGAATGCGGGGATGCAGCGGGCATCGTTGGCTTCCTCGTCGGTGCTGAACAGGAATGCGGCGTCGCCATCGGTCGTCGCTGCGGCGGCCAGCAACCCGGCCGCCGCGCCCTTGATGTCACAGGCGCCGAGGCCGATCGCGCGGTCACCGGTGACGCGCAGCACATGCGGGTCGGCCGTCCATGCCGGAGACGACGGCACCGTGTCCAGATGCACGTTGAACACCCGACGCGGGTTGCCGCGGACGGCCAGCATCGACACCGCTCCATCGCCGTGATCGGTGACTTCGACGCGAAAGCCTGGCAACTGCGCACGCAGGTAATCGAACATGCCGCCCGTGCCGATCCGGCGCGGCGGGTTGCGGGTGTCGAACGACACCAGCGCTTCGAGGTGACGCAGGATGTCGGGCAGCATGCTCACGTCCGGTTGACCTCGGCCCACAGGGTGCTGCTCATGCCGAACAGCTTGATGAAACCCTCCGCCTCGGCGACGCCCCAGTCCGCGGCCTGCGCGTAGGTCGCGCCCTTGGCGTTGAGGATGTGCTTCGAGTCGATCGCGACCGCATTGACGATGCCGCCATGGGTTTCCAGCACGACCTCGCCGTTCACGGTCGCCTGGCTGGACGCGAGGAACGCTTCCAGGTCGGTCTTCAGCGGGTCGTGGAAAAAGCCTTCATAGACCAGCTCGACCCACTTGCGCGCAACCTCCGGTTTGAAGCGATTCTGCTGCTTGCTCAGCACCGCCTCCTCCAGCGCGCGGTGGGCGACCAGCAGCGCGGCCAGGCCCGGCGCCTCGAAGATGATCCGACCTTTCAGCCCGATCGTGGTGTCACCGGTGTAGAGCCCGCGGCCGACGCCGTACTGCGCGAACAGGCCGTTGAGCTTCGCAAGCAACGCGTGTCCCGCGAGCCTGTCGCCATCAAGCGAGACCGCCTCGCCATTCTCGAAACCGAGCTTCACCCGCAGCGGCTGCGTCGGCCATTCGGCGCGAGGCTTGCACCAACCCGTCGCACCTTCGCCCGGCGCCCGCCAACGGTCGATCTCGCCGCCCGACATGGTCAGGCCCAGCAGGTTCTCGTTGATCGTGTAGGCCTGCTGCTTGGCCCGCACGCCGAAGCCGCGCTGCTCCAGGTACGCCTGCTCGTAGGCGCGCACCTCGGTGTGTTCTTTCTGGATCTCGCGGATCGGCGCCACGATCTCGTAGTCGCCCAGCGATTTGACCGCCAGGTCGAACCGGACCTGGTCGTTGCCCATGCCGGTGCAACCGTGCGCGATCCAGCGCGTGCCCAACTCGGCAGCCCGCTTCAGCGCTGCCTCGACAATCAGGTAGCGGTCCGACACCAGCAGCGGGTACTGGCCCTGGTAGCCCTCGCCCGCCCACACGAATGGCTTGACGAAGCCGGACCAGATAGCCGGTCCGCCATCGATGGTCACGTGCGAAGCGACGCCCAACTCGGCTGCGCGTTGCTCGATGAAGGCGCGCTCCTCGTCGTCGACCCCGCCGGTGTCGGCGAACACGGTGTGCACGGCCCAGCCGCGTTCCTGCAGGTAGGGCACGCAGAAGCTGGTGTCGAGGCCGCCGGAAAAGGCGAGGACGATGTTTTTTTCGGTCATGTCGGTTCTCGGGAATGTTGTTGGCGGCTACCGGGCGGTCAACGCAGCCATGATCGCCTTCTGCACGTGCAGGCGGTTCTCGGCCTCGCCGATGGCGATGCAGCGCGGGGAATCCATCACCGCATCGGTCGCCTTGACGTTGCGACGCAGCGGCAGGCAATGGCTGAAGACGGCGTCGTTGGTCAACGCCATCTTGCGTTCGTCGACGATGAAGTGTTTGTGCTGATCACGGATGGGCTTTTCCGGCGCCCAGTTGCCGAAGTACGACAATGCGCCCCAGCTCTTGGCGTAGACCACGTCGGCGCCGGCATAGGCGCTGTCGATGTCGTGGCTGACCGCAAGCGACCCACCGCTTTCGGCTACGTTCGTCTCCGCCCACCCCATGTAGCGATCGTCCAGCACGTATTCCGGCGTCGGGCATAGCAGGGTCACGTCCATGCCCATGCGGGTGGCGATCGTCAGCGCCGAATTGGCGACCGCGGTGTTGAGCGGCTTGGGGTGATAGGTCCAGGTCAGCACGAATTTCTTCCCGCGCAGGTCGGTGCTGCCGAAATGCTCCTGCAGCGCCATCGCGTGGGCCAGTTCCTGGCACGGGTGGGTGATCGTTTCCATGTTGATCACCGGCACCGGCGAATATCTGGCGAACGCCTTGAGCACCCGGTCCTCGCGGTCAACCGACCAGTCGACGAACTTCGGGAACGCGCGGACGCCGATCAGGTCGACATAACGCCCAAGCACGCGGGCGACTTCGGCCACGTGCTCCTCGGCTTCGCCATCCATGACCGTGCCCAGCTCGAACTCGATCGGCCAGGCATCCTTGCCCGGCTGCAGCACCACCGCGTGGCCGCCGAGCTGAAATGCACCCAGTTCGAAGCTGGTGCGGGTGCGCATCGACGGGTTGAAAAACACCAGCGCGATCGACTTTCCACGCAAGTGGTCACCCAGCTTCTCGCGCTTGAACGCAGTGGCTTGGGCGAGCAACGCGTCGAGGTCTGACCGCGACCAGTCCTGGGTGTTGAGGAAGTGCTTGATGGGCATCGCGACGGTTCCGGTGGAGGTTGTGGATGCCGGGCCAGAAAACAAAAAAGCCCAGCGCGGAGGCTGGGCTTTTCGTGTGTCACGCGATCTGTCGCGCGTGTGCGAACGCTACCCGGCCAGGTTGGAGGGTTGCGGTCGGCGCGCGCGCGAGGTCATCCCCGCCGCCATGTAGGCAGAGGTGAGGATGTCGGCGTCGGCGCGGAGCTGGGTCATCAGGAGACGGATGCTCGCATGGGCCGCGGGTGGGGGCAAGCGCCCCGACGGACAATTGTGAGGGAAGGCCCGATCGCGCTCAGTGGCTGCGCGAACCGGTCACCACCGGGGTCACCCCGATCCGGATACGCAACCGGTTGCCGGGGTCGTCTGGCAGGCGCGAGCGGTACTTCGAGCCCTTGTAGACGTAGTCGACGTCGTAGGCGATCGGCCGGTGGAATTCGCGTTCTACGGGCACCGCCACGCAATTCTCCGGCACTTCCTCGGGCTTGCGGGTCAGGGCGTCCTTGACCGCACCGACCACCCGCGACAGCCCCGACGCATCCTCGTCCGGACGGGGCGTCTGGTCGCAGCGCTGTTCGACGCTGGTGGCGGTGAGGGTCTGGTAGACCGGCGTCACGCGAAGCACCTGGGCGTAGGCGAACCGGACGTTCTCGGCCTGGATCACCGTGGTTTCCTGCGCCATCGCCGGCAGCGCCCACAGGGCGGACAGCATCAACGGCAGCGACAGGGCAAGGCGGGTCATCAAATCGAAGGCTCGGCAGTCGTATTCACAAAGTGTATGCGGACGCGGTGTAGATGGGCTGAATCCCTGCTGTCATGCCTTGCCACGCGTGCGACCTGCGGCGGCCCGCTAGAATGTCGCAAACCCTCGCAATGCCCCCATGAGCCTGCATCTATACAACAGCCTGACCCGCCGGGTCGAAACCTTCGTCCCCGCCGATCCGGCCCGCGTGACCCTGTATGTCTGCGGGCCGACGGTCTACAACTACGTCCACATCGGCAACGCCCGCGGGCCGGTGGTGTTCGGGGTACTGGCCGACCTGCTGCGCCGGCGCTTCGGTGCCCTCGCCTACGCCCGCAACATCACCGACGTCGACGACAAGATCAACGCCGCCGCGCGTGACCAGGGCGTGCCGATCAGCACGATCACCGATCGTTTCGCCGCCGCCTACCGCGAGGACATGGCGGCGTTGGGCATCGCCCCGCCGGACATCGAGCCGGAAGCGACCCGCCATATCGGCGAGATCATCGCGATGATCGAGCGCCTGATCGATTCCGGCCACGCCTACGCGGCCGAGGGCCACGTGCTGTTCTCGGTCACCAGTTTCGACGGCTACGGCAAGTTGTCGCGGCGCGATATCGAGGACATGCTGGCCGGCGCCCGGGTCGACGTGGCGCCGTACAAGCGCGACCCCGGCGACTTCGTGCTGTGGAAGCCCTCGACCGACGACCTGCCGGGCTGGGAGTCGCCCTGGGGTCGGGGCCGCCCCGGCTGGCACATCGAATGCTCGGCGATGGCGGCCGCGCACCTGGGCGAGACCATCGACATCCATGCCGGCGGCGTCGACCTGCAGTTCCCGCACCATGAGAACGAGATCGCCCAGAGCGAATGCGCCCACGGCGGCAAGCCGTTCGCGCGCTGGTGGCTGCACAACGGCATGCTCAATTTCGGCGGCGCCAAGATGTCCAAGTCATTGGGCAATATCGAAAAGGTGCACGATCTGGTCCGCGCCCACCCGCCCGAGGCGCTTCGTTATGC
>JBOHYC010000234.1:0-6128 GCA_050737755.1 Lysobacter sp. | reverse complement strand
TTGCTGGTCGCGGATGGGGATTCGCTGCGGCTGGACCGTGACGGCGTCACCCGCGACGCCGATGGATGCGCGGTCGCCGGTGACTTCCTGCAGGCGCTGGACGACGCATGGACCGCCGCCCGGACCGGACGGGACGAACCGCGCTGGCCGTTCCGTGGCGGCTGGGCGCTGTTGCTCGGATATGAACTGGCCGCGCAGGTCGAACCCGTGCTTTGCTTGCCGCAGGCGGCCGGCACACTGCCGGTGGCGCTCGCACTGCGTTGCCCCGCCGCGATCCTGCGCGACCATG
Organism: Lysobacter sp.; assembly: GCA_050737755.1. Lineage (GTDB taxonomy): Bacteria > Pseudomonadota > Gammaproteobacteria > Xanthomonadales > Xanthomonadaceae > Novilysobacter. The sequence goes on along the minus strand of JBOHYC010000234.1, from coordinate 5,839 downwards.
CCAGTGGCGACTGCGTGGCGGTCGCCGAGCGTGGACACGAGGCACTGCTGGAAAAAATCTTCGCCGACCTCGAACTGGCCTCCACGCTCGCGCCGCTGCCCGCATGGCAGCCGCCGGACCGGCTCGACGAGGATCCGCCGCACCGCTATACCGATGGCGTCGCCCGGGTACTCGACTACCTCGTCGCGGGCGACGTGTTCCAGGCCAACCTGTCGCGTGGCTGGCGTGCGCGGTTCGATCGCCCGCTGCAGCCGGCGGCGCTGTTCCAGCGCCTTCGCGAGAACAATCCGGCGCCATTTGCGGGAGTGTTCGCCGGCAAGGACTGGGCGGTAGTAAGTGCCTCGCCGGAGCGTCTGGTATCGGTGCGCGGCGACCTGGTCGAAACCCGTCCCATCGCCGGAACCCGTCCGCGCACCCCCGGCGACGACGACCACGCACGCATCAGCGAACTGGTCGGCCACCCCAAGGAACGCGCTGAACACGTGATGCTGATCGATCTGGAGCGTAACGACCTCGGCCGCGTCTGCACGCCGGGCAGCGTCGAGGTCGACGAGCTGATGACGGTCGAGAGTTACGCGCACGTGCACCACATCGTCAGCAACGTGCGCGGCCGCCTGCGCGATGGTGTCACCCCCGGCGAGGTGATCCGCGCGACCTTCCCGGGAGGCACCATCACCGGCTGCCCCAAGGTGCGCTGCATGCAGATCATCGCCGAGCTGGAGGGGGAGGGACGAGGCGCCTATACCGGTGCGATGGGCTGGCTCAACCGCGACGGCGACCTCGATCTCAACATCCTGATCCGCAGCGCCGAGGTCGAGGATGATTCCGGTGGCAGCCTGCTCCGGTTCCGTACCGGTGCCGGCATCGTCGCCGACTCCGACCCGCAGAGGGAGCTCGATGAAACCCGGGCCAAGGCACGCGGGATGTTGCGTGCGCTCGGGGTCGAGGATGTGCGGGTGGACCGTGGCGGGGTCTGAAGTCCGGGTATTCGTTGGCGACGCCCGTGTGCCGGGGATTCCGGTGGGCGACCGGGGGCTGGCCTACGGCGACGGCATCTTCGAAACCATGCGCGCGCACGCTGGCGAAGTTCCGTGGTGGGATATGCACTGGGCACGGCTCGAACGCGGGGCGTCGCGTCTCGGACTGGCGTTGCCGCCACGCGAACAGGCGCGCGACGAGGCCGGTCGCCTGCTTGACGGCGCCGATGCCGTGCTCAGGTTGCAGCTCAACCGGGGCAGCGGCGGGCGCGGCTATGCGCCATTGCAGAATGCCGTTCCAGTCTGGATGCTCGCCCGCCATCCGTTGCCCGCCGCCATGCCAGCGCAGGGCGTCGCCTTGCGTTGGTGCGCCACCCGCCTGGCCATCCAGCCGGCGCTGGCCGGGATCAAGCACTGCAACCGGCTGGAACAGGTGCTGGCGCGCGCCGAATGGCAGGCCGCCGATGCCGCGGATCGCGATGCCGATGACGGCCTGATGTGCAGCATGGAGGGTGGCGTAATCAGCGCGACCGCCGCCAACCTGTTCGTATTGCACGAGGGCCGCTGGCTTACGCCACTGCTGGACCGCTGCGGAGTCGCGGGCGTATGCCGGCAGTGGCTGCTCGACAACTTCGAGGTCGAGCAGGTGCGGCTGACTGTCGCCGATGTCGAAACTGCCGACGCCATCGTCCTGACCAACGCGGTGCGCGGTATCCTGCCGGTCGCGCGACTGGGCACGCGACGTTGGCGGCAGCACCCCGCGGTGCTTGAGTGGCAGCGCCGCCTGGCCCAGGCCCATCCCGGGTTTGCCGAAGCGGATTCCACTCCGCCCGGTCCCCACCAATCCAGCCCATCGGAGATGCCGTGAGCCGCACCCGCAAGCGTCGTTTTGGCGTGATGTTCCTGTTGCTTCTGGTTGTCCTGGCGATTGCGGCCGCCGTGGTCGGATCATGGGCATGGCAACGCTACCACTCGTTTGCCGACGCGCCGCTCGCCGGGCTGCAGCAGGGCGACAGTGTGGTGATTCAGCGGGGCGATTCGTTCCCGACGGTGATCGCCAACCTGCGTACAGCTGGCGTGCGCGAAGGTGAGCAACTCGAATGGCGCCTGCTGGCGCGACAACTGGGCGCGGCGGCGAATCTGCACGTTGGCGAATACGCGCTGGATCCCGGCACCACGCCGCGCGAGTTGCTGGTCGCCATGCGCGAAGGTGACACCATCCAGCACCGCTTCACCATCGTCGAAGGCTGGAACATCCGCGAGTTGCGCGCCGCGTTGGCGACCGCCGAGCCACTGGAGCACGAGTCCGATGACATGGATGCCGCCGCGCTGATGGAAGCGCTGGGTCACGCGGATGAGCATCCCGAGGGACGCTTCCTGCCCGAGACCTACCTCTACACCCGCGGCGACAGCGACCTCGACCTGCTGCGTCGCGCGTACGCCGCCAGCGAAAAGGCACTGGCCGCCGCGTGGGAACAGCGCGATCCTGATACCCAGCTCGATACGCCCTACGAGATGCTGATCCTCGCCTCGATTGTCGAAAAGGAAACCGGCATCGCCTCGGAGCGGCCGCAGATCGCCGGCTTGTTCGAGCGTCGCTTGCGCATCGGCATGAAGCTGCAGACCGACCCGACCGTGATCTACGGCATCAAGGACTACGACGGCAACATCCGACGCCGCGATCTGCTCACCGACACGCCGTACAACACCTACACCCGCGCCGGCCTGCCGCCGACCCCGATCGCGATGCCCGGCGTCGATGCGCTTAACGCGGTCGCCAATCCGGCCGACGGCACCGCGCTGTACTTCGTTGCCATCGGTGATGGCAGCGGCCGGCATCTGTTCGCCGACAGCCTGGCCGAGCATCAGGCCAACGTCCGCACGTACCTGCGCAACTACCGCCAGAACAGCGGTAACGCCGAGTGAGCCTGCAGCGGCAACCGCGACTGGTGACGCTGGAAGGCGGCGAAGGCGCCGGCAAGTCGACCGTGCTGGCCGCGTTGCGCGACGCGTTGCTGGCCAGCGGTTGCGAGGTCGTGTGTACGCGTGAACCCGGCGGCACGCGGCTGGCGGAGCAGATCCGTGGCCTGCTGCTCGACACCCGGCATGAACCGCCGTCGCCGGAAACCGAGTTGCTGTTGATGTTTGCCGCCCGCGCTCAGCACGTCAGCGAGACCATTTTGCCGGCGCTGCGCCGTGGTGCCTGGGTGTTGAGCGATCGCTTCACCGACGCCAGCTACGCCTACCAGGGCGCCGGCCGCGGTGGGGATGTCGACTTCATCGCCCAACTCGAACAGCGTGTGGTCGGGATCAGCCCGGGCTTGACCCTGTTGCTCGACGTGCCGGTCGAGATCGGCTTGCAGCGGGCTCGAGGCCGCGGCGATGCCGACAGGATCGAGTCGGAGGCCGACGAGTTCTTCGAGCGCGTACGCACCGGTTATCGCACGCGCGCCGAGGCAGAACCGCAGCGGTTCCGGATCATCGATGCCAGTCAGCCGGTTGAAGCGGTCGCGACGCAGGCCATGGCGCAACTGCAGGCGCACCGTGACGCAGTGCAGGTGTCCGGATGAACCCCTTCGCACCCTGGCAGCAACGGATTCACGACCAGGCCGCGGCCGCACTCGACGCCGGTCGTCTGGGCCACGGGCTGCTGTTCTGCGGCCCCAACAGACTGGGCAAACGGAAGGTCGCCGAACACCTGGCCCGTCGCCTGCTGTGCACCGATCGCCGCGCCGATGGCGAGCCCTGCGGCGAGTGCCGCGGCTGTCGCCTCTGGGCCGCCGGCAGCCATCCCGACTATCAACTGGTGTCGTTCATTCCAACCAAGGACGGCAGCAAGCTGCGGACCGAGATCGTGATCGAGCAGATCCGCAAGCTGTCCGAGCAGATGGCGCTGACCCCGCAGTACGGCGGCGCCCAGGTCGTGATCATCGACCCGGCCGATTCGATCAACCATGCCGCCGCCAACGCGTTGTTGAAAACCCTCGAAGAGCCGGTGCCGGGGCGTTACCTGTGGCTGGTCAGCGCCCAGCCGAGCCGGTTGTCGGCCACCATCCGCAGCCGCTGCCAGAAACTCGAATTCCGTCTGCCGCCACGCGCCGAAGCGCTGGACTGGCTGCAGCGCCAGGGCCATGCCGCCAGCGAAGCCGAGGAAGCCCTCGACGCCGCTCGCGACCACCCGGGGCTCGCCCATGAGTGGCTGGGAGGCGAGGGCCTGGCGCTGCGCCGTGAAGTCGCTTCCGACCTCGACAAATTGCTGCGCAATGAACTGCCGGTGGTCGAGACCGCGCAACGCTGGACCGCCGACGGACAGGCCGACCAGCGGCTCCGTTTTGCCGCTGATCTTGCCGTGGCCGAAGCGACCGGTGGCTTGACCGACCCGCTGCGGGCGCGCAGTCTGGCGGAGTGGTTCGACCGCGCCAACCGCGCCCGCGAATTGTTGCGCACCACAGTGCGCGCGGAGCTGGTGGTGGTCGAGTTGTTGATGGCCTGGCGGGCCGGGGTTGGCCGGGCCGGGACTAATAAAGCAGGACAGGGGATGAAGGCATGAGTTCGACAGGCGGTAGCGCGCGTCAGGGCATCCTGTCGCTGGCGGTGAAGGACAAGGCGTCGCTGTACAACGCCTACATGCCGTACCTGAAGCACGGCGGGATCTTCGTGCCGACGCCCAAGCGTTACTTCCTCGGTGACGAGGTGTTTCTGCTGCTGACCCTGCCCGAATCCAGCGAGCGCCTGCCGGTGGCCGGCAAAGTGGTCTGGGTTACGCCCGCCGGTGCGCAGGGCAATCGCCCGGCCGGTGTCGGTGTGCAGTTCGGCGACGGTGCCGAGGGCGAAAACGTCAAGGGCAAGATCGAAGCGCTGCTGGCCGGCACGCTCGGAGCCGAGCGCGCGACCCATACGATGTAATCGCGCTGTGTTCCGCGGCGTTCCCGGCCCTATCGCAGCGCCGCGGAATCCCAGCCCGGGCGCGGCGCAAAGCGATCGCCGTGCCGCGCCTGCAACTGCTTCAGCCGCTCCAGCAGCCCATCGGCCCCGGTCTCGCGGATGTACTGGATCGGGCCGCCGCGGAACGGTGCAAAACCGGTTCCGAAGATCACTCCGGCATCGAGCAGGTCCGCATCGGCCACCACGCCGTCGTGCAGGCAGGCCACCGCCTCGTTGAGCAGCGGCAGGATCAGGCGATCCTCCAGGTCGTCGGGTGCCTTGTAGTTCTCCGGCAGTTCCGGCTTGACCGCCTTGCCTTCCTCCCACTTGTACAGGCCCTGGCCGTCCTTCTTGCCGCGCTTGCCCTGCTCGGCGCCGCCGGCGAGCGCCGCCGGCACCTGCAAACCAAGGAACGGCGAAAGCTCCGCGCCCACGCCCGCCGCCACGTCCAGCCCGACCGTGTCGACCAGCTCGATCGGCCCCATCGGCATGCCGAACTTGACCGCCGCCCTGTCGATCGCCTTGCCCGGGATCCCTTCCGAATACGCGGTCACTGCCTCCAGCATGTACGGGAACAGCACCCGGTTCACCAGGAACCCCGGCGTTCCCGCGACCGGCACCGGCAACTTGCCGATCGCCTTGCAGAACGCCGCCAGCCGCTGCCGGGTCTGCTCCGCCATAGCGTCGTGCTGAACGATCTCGACCAGCGGCATCAGCGCCACAGGATTGAAGTAGTGCAGACCGGCGAACTGCGCCGGGCGCGCGATATCGTCACGCAGCTCGACCAGCGGGATCGACGAGGTGTTGCTGGTCAGCAGCGCATCGGCCTTCATCCGCGGCTCGACGTCCGCATACAACCCGCGCTTGGCTTCGGCCTGCTCGATGATCGCCTCGATCACCAGGTCCGCCGTCGCCGCGCCGTCACCGGCGAGGTCGCT
>JBOHYC010000233.1:0-3541 GCA_050737755.1 Lysobacter sp. | reverse complement strand
TGCCGACCGCGCCGGTCGAGGCCGAGTTGCTGGTGGCCAGGCCGCGGCCGAAGCGCGAGCCGGCCGAGGGCGAGGAACAGGAAAGCGTCGGCGCGATCTTCAAGGAAGCGCGCGAGCAGCGTGCGGCAGATGAGGAGCGTCGGGGTGGTGGTCGCGGCCGCAGCGGCTCGGGTTCGGGCCCGGGTTCTTCAAGTAGCCGCAACGCGGGTGGGCGCAGTGAGGGCGGCGCGCGCGGTTCACGACGCCCGCGTCGCGACGGTGCGCCCGGTTCCGATACCGCCACCCCCGAGGAGTCGAAGGGTGGAAGTCCGGTGGCGTCCCCGGCGGCATCCGGCGCGCGCCCGCAAACCGCGGCAACCGCGACCGACGGCGTCCCGACCGGTGCCGACGGCGAGGCGCAGCGTGCGCCGCGCAAGCGTCGTCGTCGTCGCGGTGGTCGAAAGATCGAGGGTGCCGGCGACACCGCCGCGAGCCAGTCGGCACAGCCGCAGCCCACGCGCAGCCCGGCGGGTAGTGGCAAGGCCACCCAGGTCGCGGCCAACAAGCCGAAGCCGGTCGCCAAGCCTGCCGACGCAAAGGGTGGCGAGAAGCCCGGCCTGCTCGGCCGGATCAAGCGCGGCCTGCAGTCGATGGTGACCCGCGGACCCAATTCGCAACACTGACGCGTCGCGGTAGCCATCACCGCCGCTGCCGCCGATACTTGGCGTCATCGTCTTCGACAGGTGCGCGATGAGCGTTCTGCGCTTCGACAACGTCAGCAAGCAATACAGCGGCGGCCAGCAGGCGCTGCGCGAGGTCAGCTTCGAGGTCGGCGCCGGTGAGATGCTGTTCCTCACCGGCCACTCCGGCGCCGGCAAGACCACGATGCTGAAGCTGATCCACCTCGCCGAGCGGCCCAGCCGCGGCGCGGTGCTGTTCGGCCAGCAGAACCTGTTGCGGGTGCGCGGCAGCAAGGTCGCGCTGCACCGGCGCAACGTCGGCGTGGTGTTCCAGGACCACCGGCTGCTGGCCGACCGCAGCGTCGCCGACAACGTCGCCCTGCCGCTGCTGCTGCAGGGCCTGCGCCGGGCCGAGATCAACAAGCGCGTGCGCGCGGTGCTCGACCGGGTCAGCCTCGGAGCCCGCGCGCAGGCCTTGCCGACGCAACTGTCGGCTGGCGAGCAGCAACGCGTCGGCATCGCCCGCGCGATCGTCGGCGAGCCGGCATTGCTGGTCGCCGACGAGCCGACCGGCAACCTCGACCCGACCCTGTCGGCCGAGATCATGGCGCTGTTCGAGGCGCTGCCCGAGCGCGGCACCAGCGTGCTGGTCGCGAGCCATGACCTGGCGCTGGTCAAGCGCATGAAGAAGCGCGTGCTGGTGCTCAACCAGGGTCAGCTGGTCGACGACATCTCGCCGGAGGACCTCGCCGAATGAGTGCAAGCAACGCACCGGCACAGCGATCGCAATCCCGCTTCGGCAGCTGGTTCGACCACCATGTCTACAGTCTGGTCGCCAGCGTCGGCCGGATGCTCAAGAAGCCGTGGTCGACCGCACTGACCATCGGCGTGATGGCGGTTGCGCTGGCGTTGCCGCTGGGTCTGTGGGCGGCGCTGGCGAACGTCGAGCGCTTTGCCGGCGACGTGCAGGACGCGCGCCAGATCAGCCTGTTCCTGAAGCCCGAAATCAGTCTGGAGCGCGCCGGAAAACTGGCTGACGAGTTGCGCGCGCGCGCCGATGTCGCCGAGGTCGAGCACCACACTCCGGAACAGGGCCTCGCCGAACTGCGCGACACCAGCGGGCTGGGCGAGACGATTTCCAGCCTCGACGGCAACCCGTTGCCGAGCCTGCTGGTGGTAAGCCCCAGCGGCGACGAGGCGTTGCTGGCGGCGTCGCTGCAGCAACTGCCAGAGACCGACATCGTCCAGCACGACGCCGAATGGCGCGAGCGCCTCGACGGCTGGCTGCGCTTCGGCGGCCGGCTGGCCTGGGTGCTGGCGGCGATGCTCGGGTTCGGCGCGTTGCTGGTGGTCGGCAACACCGTGCGTCTCGACATCCAGCAGCGCACCGAGGAGATCGGCGTGCTGCAGTTGCTCGGCGCCACCGACGGTTTTATCCGCCGGCCATTCCTTTACCTCGGCCTGAGCTACGGCGTGGTCGCCGGCGCGTTGGCGCTGGCCCTGCTGACTGCCGCCGACCTGTCGTTGCGCGCACCGCTGGCAGCACTGGCGCGCAGCTACGGCAGCGATTTCGCGCTGCAGGGCTTCGGCCCGGCCGCCGCGCTCGGGATTGTCGTTGGCGCCGGGGTGCTCGGCTGGATCGGCGCTGGCCTGGTCACCGGCCATTACCTGCGCCAGACGCGCCCTACCGACACATGAGCGCGGACGCATGAGCGTGAACGACGACAAGTTGCGCCACGTCGCCGCCGCCGCGCCGCGGGTGATGGTGGTGGATGGCTCCAAGCTGGTGCGCAAGCTGATCGGCGACGTGCTTGCGCGCGAGCTGGACAACGTCGAAGTGGTGCCCTGCGCCGACATCTCCGAGGCCCGCGCCGCGCTTGAGGCCGGTCCGGTCGACCTGGTCACCACCTCGCTGTCGCTGGCCGATGGCGACGGCATCGCCCTCGCGCGGGTCGTGCGCGAGGCGGCGGGGCAGGCCTACGTGCCGGTGATCGTGGTGTCCGCCGACGCCCAGTCGCACCTGGAGTCGCGGCAGTTCACCGAGGACGTCACCGACTACTTCGACAAGTCGCTCGGCCACACCGCGCTGGCGGAGTTCATCCGCGGCTACGTGCAGCCCGCACCGATCCCGGGTGCCCGCGTGCTGTATGTCGAGGACAGCCGGGTGGTGGCGCTGGCGACCAAGCGCATGCTCGAGCGCCAGCAGATGGAAGTGCTGCATTTCATCGACGTCGAGTCGGCGCTGGAGTACCTCGAAGGCCAGCGCGGCGCCGACGACCCAGGTACCGACCTGATCCTGACCGACGTCTACCTGAAGGGCGAACTCGAAGGCAAGGACCTGCTCGACCGCGTGCGCAACGATTTCGGCTACGGCAAGCGCCGCCTGCCGGTGCTGGTGATGACCGGCGACGCCAACGCCGACAACCAGAGTTCGTTGCTGCGTGCCGGGGCCAACGACCTGGTACTGAAGCCGATCGAGGAGCGGTTGCTGGTGACCAAGACCCTGTTCCAGCTTCGACTCGCCAAGCTGGGGTAGAGGGCGGTACCACTGCCGGGCTCGCCGAGGCCGACCGGTCTCCCGCTCGCCTCCCGTAGGAGCGACGTAAGTCGCGATCGCTCGGCGATCCCGGGTGGCGGCGCAATCGCGACTTACGTCGCTCCTACAATGGGTCCATGACCGACGACCGGATCAAGCTCGAACCCTCCTGGAAAGCGCGCATCGGCGACTACCTGCAGCGTGACGAGATGCGCTCGCTGGCCGCCTTCCTGCGCCAGCGCAAGGCCGCCGGCGCGCGTGTATTCCCGCCCGGTCCGGAGATCTTCGCCGCATTCGACGCGACTCCGTTCGACGCCACCCGGGTGGTGATCCTCGGCCAGGACCC
>JBOHYC010000232.1:0-16068 GCA_050737755.1 Lysobacter sp. | reverse complement strand
GCCGCTGCTGGTGGTGTCGCCCACCACGGCCCACATCCTTGTCATCTACCTCTCCCTTGCTGGCTAGTCTCTGGTTTCGAGCCCATGCAAAATCGCGTTAACCACCTTCCGGACAATTTGCCTCGATGTCATAGCCCAGGTAGGAGTAGCCGGTCCACAACGGCGTCCCGCGCCCGGCCTCATCGGCCCAAACCGAAAACTGCATGCCCTCGGACGTGCTGCAATGGCTGAAGCTGTCGCGCCGCCCATCGCCGTTGGTGTCCAGCAGCTCCGTCACGCTCAACTCGCGATCCCCGCCTGTTTGTACGACACCGATACCCAATTCCACCACGGGGTCGGCATCGACCTGGTAGAACGCCAATCCGCTATCCAGATTGACGTCCTTACGATCGTCGAGCAACGGCGGACAAGCTTCGGCGCCGAGCGCCCTGCCGGTGACGTTGACGATCACGACCTTCTCAGCCTCCCCAAGCGTAACCACCACGACCTGCGCACCCGCCGGTACCGAGACATCATCCAGGGCAAGGCAGTTCCCGTGAAGCCAGCCGATCACGCGGTCGGGGCCGGTTTCACGTACGGCCGGATCACTCGAAGCGCATGCCGACAGCAGCGTGCAGACGATGACTACAAGTGCGGGTATCCACTTCTTCATCCACATGTCCTCACCGCCCATTGAAAGACCAGTGCGGCGCATCCGACCGTAGCTTCAGCACGCCATACGACGCCCCGACGGCATGCAGGTCGAGATTGGAATTGACGTTGGGCATGTAAGCGACCGCAGCGAGCGCGCCTTGTTTCTTCGCGACGCGAATGGTGCCGTTCCACGTGATGTCCATGTCGATCGCCCGGCCGGCGATGTGGTTGCTGGACAAGGCTGGTGGATGAATGCTGCGCGGCGGCACCGCCAGCCCGAACCCGCGCACCATCTCCAGCGCACCGGCGCGACTCAACTCATCGTCGCCGTGGTCCCATTGGATTCGCACGCCGGCCATCGGTGCAGCTTCGGACGCCTTGCACCGGCCGTGCGCGATTTTCCACGACCAATGGAACAGATAGGCCCGCCCGGGACTCCTCCGGGTTGCGGAAATCCCGACCCTGGCTCCGCCTTCGGCGAGCGCGTTGGTGAATGCCGCGATCTTTCCCCGGAACGTGCTGTCCAGGTCTTCGACCCGGCGACTGTTCCTTGCGTGGATATTGGCCCACGCGACCCAGTGACTACCGCTCTTGGCGTCCATGGCATCTCCTCCTTGAGTGTGTTGCTCCAACCGACCGCACCATGCGGCCGGTTGCATCCACCCTACGGCGAGACGCAGGCGATTGCCAATGCCCGTATCAACCGCGCGACGGAATCTCCAACCCGCGCTGCACGGCGGGACGCGCCAGTCCGCGTTGCAACCACGCATCGACGTGGGCGAAGTCGTCAAAACCGACCAGCTCGCGCGCTTCGTAGAAGGTGATCAGGTTGTGCACCCAGCCCAGCGTCGCGATGTCGGCGATGGTGTAGTCGTCGCCCATCAGCCACGTGCGTCCATCGAGCCGCGCGTCCAGTACGCCGAGCAGGCGCCTGGACTCGTCAACGTAGCGCTGCAACGGTCGCGGGTCTTCGATGTCCTTGCCGGCGAATTTGTTGAAGAAACCGACCTGCCCGAACATCGGCCCGATCGAAGCCATCTGGAAGAACAACCACTGGATCGTCGCCCAGCGTCGCGCCGGGTCGGTAGGGATGAAGCGGCCGGTCTTGTCGGCCAGGTACAGCAGGATCGCGCCGGACTCGAACAGCCCCAGCGGCTGCCCGCTCGGCCCGTCCGGGTCGATCATCGCGGGGATCTTGCCGTTGGGATTGAGCGAGAGGAACTCCGGCGTGTGGCTTTCGTTCTGCGTGATGTCGACCAGATGCGGCTCATACGCCAGCCCTGTCTCCTCCAACATGATCGAGGTCTTGACGCCGTTGGGCGTCGTCGCCAGCGAGTACAACTGGATGCGTTCGGGATGCTGAGCCGGCCAGCGGCGGGTAATCGGGAAGCGGGAGAGGTCTGCCACGGTGCACTCCGGTGGATAGGTCGGAAGCCGACAGCTTAGGCCGATGGACCGGCCCCGGCAGCGCCGCCGGTGGGACGAACTGTCCCTACCCGGCCAGCCGCCGTGGCGATGTCGATTCCCCCGGCTCCCGTTCGTCACTCCAATGACACCCAGCGAAGGAGCAACTCATGTCCTACATCGACGGTTTCGTAATCGCGGTCCCGACCGCCAACAAGCAGAAGTTCATCGACCACGCCAACGAGGGCGATTCGGTCTTCATGGAATACGGCGCCACCCGCGTGGTCGAGTGCTGGGGCGACGACGTCCCCGACGGCAAGCAGACCGATTTCCGCCGCGCCGTGCAGGGCAAGGACGACGAGACGATCGTGTTCTCCTGGATCGAATGGCCCGACAAGGCCACCCGCGACGCCGGCATGAAGAAAATGATGGAGGGGAACGACCCGCGGATGGACCCGGAGAAGAACCCGATGCCGTTCGACGGCGCGCGGATGATCTACGGCGGGTTCGAGCCGGTGGTCGACCTGAGCTGAGTCGGGTCGACCAGCCGGTAGACCCGCACGTAATCGACCTGCAGGGTCGCGGGGAAGGCGCTGTCGTCCACGCCTTCCTTGCCGCCCCAGTCGCCACCGACGGCGATGTTCAGCAGGAAGTGGAAGTGCTGGTCGAACGGCCACGCTTCCGGGCCGGTGCCTTCGTTGACGAATTCATAGACCTGCTGGTCGTCGATGTAGCCGCGGATCGCGTCGGGCATCCAGTCCACGCGATAGCGGTGGAACTGCGTCGTCGCGTCGTCGATGACCCGGGTGGCGGTCTTCTGCGTACCGATGCGGTGGTTGTATGCGCCGGTATGCATGGTGACGTGGATGCGCCCGGGGTCGTACCCGACGTGCTCCATGATGTCGATCTCGCCAGACGCAGGCCAACCGCCGTAGGCCTGGTCGGTGGGCAGCATCCAGATCGCGGGCCAGGTGCCCCGGCCGGTAGGCAACCGGGCACTGACCTCGAAACGCCCGTAACGGAAATCGCCCTTGCCTTTCGAACTCAGCCGCGCGGAGCTGTAGTCGTTGCTACCGGCTTTTTCCTTGCGCGCGGTGATCGTGAGCACGCCGTCAGCCACCTGTGCGTTGCGGGTGCTGTCCGTGTAGTGCTGCAGTTCGTGGTTGCCCCAGCCGTCGCCGCCCTGCTCGAAGTTCCATCGGGCCGGATCGGGAAGTCCGGTGTAATCGAATTCGTCCTGCCAGGCCGGCGTGGCTTCGAAGTGCCAGCCGGTCGAAGGCGCCGCAGGACGGTCGACCGCGATATCGCGCTGTTGGTAAGCGCATGCAGTTGCCAGCAGCAAGGTCAATCCACCCGACAGCGCCTTCAATCCGCTCATGCGCTCGCCCTACGCCAGCCAACCGCGCGCGATCGAGCGCCGGGTGAACAACAACGCCAGTACGGCCAGGACCCGGAACCATGCCGGGCGCTTCGCGACAGGAGCGTTCATGCATTCCCCCCACGGTGTTCGAGCATCGGATCGATGCGAGCCGATCTTAGCGCCGGTCGCGCTACACCGCCCGGACTGTCGCAGAACCGTAACGCTGTCGTCATACCGTGCCGGCATGGACATCCTGCTTGTATCGGACGTGTATTTTCCGCGGGTCAACGGGGTATCCACCTCGATCCGCGTGTTCGCCCGCAACCTGGTTCGGCTGGGCCACCGGGTCACGCTGGTGGCGCCGGACTATGGCGAGCCGGACGCGCAGCGCGAACGCGACAGCGAGTTCGGCGACGGTTTCCAGGTGTTGCGCCTGCCTGCGCGAAAAATCTTCTTCGACCCCGAGGACCGGTTGTTCACGGCGGCGGCGCTGCGCGAAGGCTTCGATCAACTGGCCGGCCAGCACTGGGACGTGGTGCACGTGAATACGCCGTTCCGCGCACATCGGCTTGCGGTGCGACTGGGGCGAGCGCTCGGCGTGCCGGTGGTGGAGACCTACCACACCTACTTCGAGGAGTACGTCGCGCACTACCTGCCGTGGCTGCCGTCACCGCTGCTGCGGCTGGTCGCGCGCGCGCTGTCGCGCAAGCTGTGCCATGAGGTCGACCACCTGATCGTGCCGACCGCCGAGATGACGCAGGTGTTGCAGGGTTATGGCGTACGCACGCCTTCGACCGTGTTGCCCACGGGACTGGACCTGGACGAGTTCAGCGGCGGCGACGGTGCGCGATTCCGCGCCGACCACGATATCGCGCCCGATCGGCCGATACTCGTCACTGTCAGCCGCCTGGCGATCGAGAAGAACATCCCGTTCCTGATCGACGTGGTGCAACGACTGCTGCCGCAAGTCCCGGACCTGCTGCTGGTCATTGCCGGCGAAGGCCCGGACGCACAACGGCTGCATGCAAAAGTGGCGCAACTGGGCCTGCAACAACACGTGCATTTCGTCGGCAACCTCGACCGCCGCAGCGCCCTGCTCGACTGCTACCGCGCCGCCGACGCCTTCGTGTTTGCAAGCCCCACTGAAACCCAGGGCCTGGTGCTGATCGAGGCGATGGCGCTGGGCGTGCCTATCGTTTCCACTGCGGTGATGGGTACGGCCACCGTGTTGCGCGGCGCGCGCAGCGCACTGGTCAGCCCGGAAGATGTCGACGCCTTCGCCACGCAGGTGGCACGGGTGTTGAACGACCGCACGTTACGCGAAGCACTGGCTGCGGCCGGCCCGCAGGACGCCAGCGCCTGGGGCATGGACCCGCTGATGCCGAAGCTGCTGGAGGTCTACTCCACGCCCGCGCGCAGCCGGGGGCAACAACCGGAATCAACCCGTCGCCAACCCCAGGCGTGAGTGCCGCCGGCCGTAGACGAAGTAGACCGCCACGCCCACCACCAGCCACACCGCGAAGCGCACCCAGGTCAGCGTGGTGAGGTTGAGCATCAGGTAGAAGCACAACAGTGCCGACACGACCGGCAGCACCGGTGAGAACGGCACGCGGTAACCGCGTTTGAGATCCGGCCGCGTGCGCCGCAGCACCACAACGCCGATGCTGACCAACACGAACGCCGACAGCGTGCCGATGTTGATCATCTCTTCCAGTATCTCGACCTGGGTGAACCCGGCCAGCAGCGCCACCGCTGCGCCGCCGATCAGCTGCAGCCGCACCGGCGTCTTGCGGGTCTGCGAGGTGACGCTGAGCCAGCGCGGCAGCAGTCCATCGCGGCTCATCGCCAGCAGCACCCGAGACAGGCCCATCAGCAGCACCATGATCACCGTGGTCAGGCCGACCAGGATGCCAACCGAAATCAGCTGGGCCGCCCAGTCCGCACCGACTGCGATGAAGGCGGTCGCCAGCGACGGGTTTTCGGCAGCCGCCAGCATCGTGTACGGCACCATGCCGGTCAGCGCCAGCGAGACCAGCAGGTACAGGATGGTTACCAGCGCCAGCCCGCCGAAGATGCCGCGCGGCAGGGTCTTCTGCGGGTCCTTGACCTCTTCGGCCGAGGTCGCGACCACGTCAAAGCCGATGAAAGCAAAGAACACCAGCGCCGCGCCCGACAGCACGCCGGCGACGCCGTACTTCGCCGGCGCATCGCCGGTGGCCCACGACAGCAGAGACTGCGACCACACATCCGCGTCGCCACCGCCGGTCGGCACCGCGGGCGGCACGAACGGAGTCAAATTGGCCGGATTGAAATAGGTGAAGCCGACCACGATCACGAACAGCACGATGCCGACCTTGATCACGGTGAATACGTTGTTGACCCGCGCCGACATCTTGGTGCCGAGGATCAGCAGCGCGGTGAACACGCCGACGATGAAGAACGGCCCCCAGTCCATCGCCAGCCCGAACACGCCGACAGTCGTGGGTATGTGCACGTCGAACAGATCGAACACCGTGGACAGGTAGATCCCCCAGTACTTGGCGATCACCGCTGCGGCGGTCAGCAACTCGAGGATCAGATCCCAGCCGATGATCCACGCGAGGAACTCGCCAAGCGTGGCGTAGGTGTAGGTGTACGCGCTGCCGGCCACCGGGATCGACGAGGCGAACTCGGCGTAGCACATGATCGCCAGCGCGCAGGCCAGCGCCGCCAGCAGGAAGGACACCGTGACCGCCGGCCCGGCGAAGTCGCCCGCCGCGCGCGCACCGACCGAGAAAATTCCGGCGCCGACCGCGACCGCGACCCCGAGGATCGCCAGGTCCCAAGCGCTGAGCGAGCGCTTGAGCTGATGACCGGGTTCGGCGGCGTCGGCGATCGACTGCTCGATGGACTTGGTGCGGGACAGGCTGCGGATCAGGCGCATTGCGGGCTCCGGCGCCGGAGGGCGCATCGCCGCATTATTCACCGACGACGCGTTCCGTGCCGGCATGGCGCCGGGTTGACCCTGGTCAACGCACGAACGCCGGCGCGGGGTGATGCTGATACGCCGCCTTCCCGGCATGCCGAGGCTATCCGATGGTCCGCTCCCTCCCCTTTTCCACGGTCCCGATGCTATTGGCTGCTGCCGGCCTGGCGACCAGCTTCAGCGCCGCCGCGGCGCCAGCCGATGACGGCGCCTGGACGTTCAGCGGCGACCTGCGCGGCGGCTACTTCGCCAGCGAGCGCACCGCCCGTGATGGCACCGAAACCGACCAGGACGCGTTCAATGCACGCCTGCGGCTGGCGGTCGAGCGCGGCATCACCGAAAACTGGCACGTGCGAGCCCGGCTGGCGGGACGCTTCAGCAGCGAGCAGGACGGCAGCAACGCCTACCTGCGTGCCTGGGCACCGACCCGCACCGGCGCTGCGTTTGGCGACACCACCCTCGACGAGGCGTACCTGGGCTACCAGGCGCCGCACGACGGCCTGCGGCTGAAGATCGGCCGCTTCCAGAGCGCGTTCGCGGTGCCCGGCGTCGCCTCCAAAGGCCTGGATCGCAACGACAGCCCCAACATCGACATCAACTGGACCGACGGCGTGCACCTGGATGTCCCGGTGGCCGGCGACTGGCGCGGCCACCTTATCGGCCAGTACCGCCACCGCAAGGGCAGCGGCGGCGTTGCCCATGCCCCGCTCGACTTCAGCGATGACGGCAGCCGCGCCACGCTGTTCCTCGGCCTGGAAAACAAGGCGCGGCTCGGCCCGGTCACCCAGCGCATGGTGGCGCTGACGTGGATGCCCGCCAGCCTCGCCGACCAAGGGCTGGCCGCTCCCTCGCGCGAGGACTACACCGCGATCGACGCGCGCATCGCCGCCGAATGGCCGCTGCGCGAAGGTGGCCCGCGCTTCGTCGCCGGAGCCGAGGTCGGCTACGCGCTGGAGACCCCGCTGGACGCCGTCGTCGGCACCGGTGGCAGCGACGATGCCGGCGGCCTGGCGTGGCAGGTGCAGGCCAGCGTCTACGACTTCGCGCCGCGCCACCACATCGGCGTCGCCATCGGCCACGCCGAGGCCGGCTGGCTGCTGTCGCCCGACTATCGCCCCAACGACCGGTCGGCCGAGGTGCGTTACCAGTGGCAGTTCCTGCCGAAGACCTCGATGGAGGCGCGGTTCCGCGAGCGACGGGAGTTGAAACATCCGGACGGCACGCGCGCACGCATCGACCGCGACGTGTACGCGCGGGTGACCCACAAGTTCTGAGATCGCCTGCGGGAATGTCGATTCGCGGTGGCGTGGTTCGTCGCATGGTGAAAGGGAGGCATTCCGCCTTCCCACAACGGAGCCAAGCGATGAAGCACGCCAACCCCTACCTCAACTTCGACGGCAACGCCCGCGAAGCCTTCGACCAGTACCGCAGCGTTTTCGGCGGAGAGTTCGCCACCGCGATGACCTTCCGCGAGTTCGGTGGGGAGCAGATGGGCATCAGCGGCGCGATGCTCGACCGCATCGCCCACATCGCCCTGCCGCTGGGGTCGTC
Organism: Lysobacter sp.; assembly: GCA_050737755.1. Taxonomy (GTDB): domain Bacteria; phylum Pseudomonadota; class Gammaproteobacteria; order Xanthomonadales; family Xanthomonadaceae; genus Novilysobacter. Next base: position 8,155 of record JBOHYC010000232.1, on the reverse strand, counting down.
AATGCTGATGGCCTCCGATGTCACCCAACCAGACGCCTTCAAGGTCGGCACCAATACCTACGTCGCGGTCGAGGCCGACAGCGCCGAGGAGGCCGACCGCGTGTTCATCGGTCTGGGCGATGGCGGCAGCGTCGACATGCCCATGCAGAAAGTCGAATGGGCCGAGAAGTTCGGCATCTGCACCGACCGCTTCGGCGTGCACTGGATGGTCAGCTACACCGGCGACGTGACGTTCGCGCAGTGATGAAATGACTCCCACGATCACAGCCTTCGAACGGTCGCCCGATCGCGGCAAGGGACAGGCGCGCGACATGCGTGTGCGCTGGGCGTTGGAAGAGGTGGGCCAGCCCTGCGAGGTCCGTCTTGTTTCGTTCGGCGAGATGAAGGAACCCGCGCATCTTGCGCTCCATCCCTTCGGGCAGATTCCTACCTATGAGGAAGGCGATCTCGCCCTGTTCGAGTCGGGGTCGATCGTGCTCCATGTTGCGGAGCGCCATGCGGGCCTGCTGCCCGACGATGCGAATGCCCGGGCGCGCGCGATCACATGGATGTTCGCCGCGCTCAGCACGGTGGAGCTGCCGATCGTCGAGCGTTCGATGGCCACGCTCGTGGAACGCGACAAGTCCTGGTACGAGGAACGCCTGCCCATCCTCGACGCTCGCGTCAGCGACCGGCTGGGCCAGCTTTCCAATCGCCTTGGCGATGACGATTGGCTCGACGGCGTGTTCAGCGCCGGTGACCTGATGATGGTGACGGTACTGCGCAGGCTGAACGGATCGGGCCTGCTGGAGAAATATCAGAACGTCGCCGCCTATGTCGCCCGCGGCGAAGCGCGGCCCGCCTTCAAACGGGCTTTCGACGCCCAGTTGACGGCTTTTACTGGCGCGCCGTTGCCGATATAGAGGCCTTGGAACGTCTCGCAAAAAGGGCCAGGCGCTTGGCCTGGCCCTTTTTCTTCGATCAGAGCATCGGCAACTTCAGCCCCTGCTCCTTCGCGCACTGCCTGGCGATCTCGTAGCCCGCATCCGCGTGCCGCATCACGCCGGTGGCCGGATCGTTCCACAGCACCCGGGCGATGCGCTTGTCGGCTTCCTCGCTGCCATCGCAGACGATCACGATGCCGCTGTGCTGGCTGTACCCCATGCCGACGCCGCCGCCGTGATGCAGTGACACCCAGGTCGCGCCGCCAGCGACGTTGAGCATGGCGTTGAGCAGCGGCCAGTCGGAGACGGCATCGCTGCCGTCCCTCATCGATTCGGTCTCGCGATTGGGTGAGGCGACGCTGCCGCTGTCGAGGTGATCGCGACCGATCACCACTGGCGCCTTGAGCTCGCCGTTGCGCACCATCTCGTTGAATGCGAGCCCGAGCTTGTCGCGCAGGCCGAGGCCGACCCAGCAGATACGCGCCGGCAGGCCCTGGAACTCGATGCGCTCGCGCGCCATGTCGAGCCAGTTGTGCAGGTGGGCGTCGTCGGGGATCAGTTCCTTGACCTTGGCGTCGGTCCGGTAGATGTCCTCGGGGTCGCCGCTCAGCGCGACCCAGCGGAACGGACCGATGCCCTTGCAGAACAGCGGGCGCACGTAAGCGGGGACGAAGCCGGGGAAGTCGAAGGCGTTCCTGCAGCCCTCGTCGAACGCCATCTGGCGGATGTTGTTGCCGTAGTCGAAGGTCGGGATGCCGAGCTTCTCGAACGCCAGCATCGCCTCAACGTGCACGCGCATGGACTTCTTGGCCTCATCACGCACGGTGTCGGGGTCGGCCCTCTGCGCGCCGAGCCACTGCTCGACGCTCCAGCCGATCGGCAGGTAACCGTGCACGGGATCGTGGGCGCTGGTCTGGTCGGTGACGGCATCGGGGCGCACGCCGCGCTTGACCAGCTCGGGCAGGATTTCGGCGGCGTTGCCGAGCAGCGCGATCGACTTGGCTTCGCCGGCCTTCGTGTACTTGTCGATGCGGGCCAGCGCGTCGTCGAGGTCGGTCGCCTGCTCGTCGACGTAACGCGTGCGCAGGCGCATGTCGATGCGCGACTGCTGGCATTCGATATTGAGACTGCAGGCGCCGGCGAGGCTCGCGGCCAGCGGCTGCGCGCCCCCCATGCCGCCCAGCCCGGCGGTGAGGATCCACTTGCCCTTGAGACTGCCGTCGTAATGTTGGCGACCCATCTCGACGAAGGTCTCGTAGGTACCTTGCACGATGCCTTGGCTGCCGATGTATATCCACGAACCAGCGGTCATCTGGCCGTACATCATCAGGCCCTTGCGATCGAGCTCGTTGAAGTGCTCCCAGGTCGCCCAGTGCGGGACGAGGTTGGAGTTGGCGATCAGCACGCGCGGCGCGTCGACGTGGGTCGGGAAGATGCCGACCGGCTTGCCGGACTGCACCAGCAACGTCTCGTTGTCGTCGAGGTTGCGCAGCGACTCAAGGATCGCGTCGTAGCTTTCCCAGTCGCGCGCGGCGCGGCCGATGCCGCCGTAGACCACCAGCTCGGCCGGGTTCTCCGCGACCTCCGCGTCCAGATTGTTCTGCAGCATCCGGTATGGCGCCTCGGTCAACCACGATTTGCAGTTGAGCTCGGTGCCGCGTGGGGCGCGGATGACGCGGGACGGGTCGTTGCGGGGGTGGGCGGCCTGGGTGGACATCGGCGACTTCCTGTGCGGAAAACGGGAAAGCGTCGATTATCGCATCGCCGCCGGCGGTGCTTCGGCGGGTGCAATAAAAGCGCCCGGCACAGGGCCGGGCGTGTTTGCAGGCTGGCGACCCGGTCAGCGGATCGCGGGGTCCAGCTTGCGCAACGCATCGGCGATATCCACCTCGCCGGTGCGACGCAGGTCTTCGCGGCTGTAGACGCGACCGTTGGCGGCGACGCAGCCGTCGCGATCGAGTTGGCCGACCTTCTCTTCAGCCTCGACATCGGCCTGCGCGCGCGCCTCGCGGCTGGCACGACGGGCGCTGATACGGCTGCCGGTGTAGCGCATGCAGTCGCGACGGGTATCGCGCTCGGTGCGGGACGCGTCGTCCTGCTGGGCGACGGCCTTGCTTCCGGCATCCTGCGTCGGCGCGGCCGATTGCGCGAACGCGGTCGCCGGAATGACGAGCAACAGGGTCAGGAACATGGTTTTCATTTGGCACCTCCGTACCCGGACCATACGCCGCCCGCGTCGCGGTGATGCGGAACGCTACGCCCACGTTTAATGCGTCCTCAGCTAATGGGCCATGCCGCTGCAACATCCGGCCGGTAGGATTGGCCGATGCATCCAGTCCGCGCCGCGGTCGCCACCGCATTCATCGCCCTTGCGCTGTCAGCCTGCGCCTCGCGCCCGGCTGATCCAGTCCCGCCATCGGCGACGGTTGTCGAGGATGGGTCGCACGCCAGCGTCCTGCTGGTTTCGATCGACGGCTTCCGCGCCGACTACCTAGATCTGGGCATCACCCCGAACCTGGCCCGAATCGCCGACCGCGGCGTGCAGGCGGCCTGGATGGAACCGTCCTATCCGAGCCTGACCTTTCCGAACCACTACACGATCGTCACCGGCCTGCGCCCGGACCACCACGGCATCGTCCACAACACCATGCACGACGCGACGCTGGGTGATTTCAGCCTCGGCCGGCGCGACGCCGTGAACGACGGGCGCTGGTGGGGCGGCGAGCCGGTCTGGGTCGCGGCAGAGAACGCCGGACTGGCGACCGCGACGCTGTTCTGGCCCGGCAGCGAGGCGGCAATCGATGGCGTGCGGCCCGGCCGCTGGCTGCCGTACGACGGCGACATGCCGATGGACGCGCGGGTCGACACGGTGCTTGGCTGGCTGGCCGAACCCGATACCACCCGGCCGCGCTTCGCGACGCTGTACTTCGACATGCTCGACCACGCCGGCCACGACCACGGTCCGGATTCACCCGAGGCGCAGGCGGCGGTCCGCGCGGTTGACGTGGCGATCGGCCGGTTGCTCGACGGCCTCGCAGCGCGCGGGCTGGACGACCACGTGAACCTGATCGTGGTGTCCGACCACGGCATGGCGACAGTGGAACCAGGACACGAGGTCGTGGTGGAAGACATGGTCGCCCCACGGGATGCGCGGCTGGTATCGGCCGGCCAGTCGGTCGGGTTCGCACCGATGCCCGGACGCGAGGCGGCGGCGCAGGCGCAGTTGCTCGGCAAGCACGAGCATTACGAATGCTGGCGCAAGGAGGCGCTGCCGGAACGATGGCATTACGGAAGCCACCCGCGGGTGCCGCCGATCATCTGCCAGATGGAGGAAGGCTGGAACGCGCGGCCGCGCGAATGGATTGCAAAACGACCGTCGACCACGACTCGTGGTTCGCACGGTTACGACCCGGCGCTGCCGTCGATGCGTGCGATCTTCCTGGCGCGCGGGCCGGCGTTCCGCGAGGGCGTGCGGTTGCCTGCAATCGACAATGTCGATGTGTACCCGTTGCTCATGGAGCTGGTGGGGCTGGAACCCGCGGCGAACGATGGCGATGCGGATGCGATGGCAGCGTTGAAGGCGGCGGAGTGAGCAAAACCTGCGGCGACGCATGCGCGAACACTTTTGCTTGATGTAGGAGCGACGTAAGTCGCGAGCTCCACAGCACCGATCAACGCGATTGCACCTGCTTGCGATAACGTCCCCCAGACCACGGTGGCCGGTTTCACGCCCGATGAAGAATCGGGTTGGCGTGGTGCGTCGTGCGCTCGCGACTTACGTCGCTCCTACACTGAAGCCTTGCGGAATATCGCTCGCAGCATTGATGTCCGAATCCGGCCAGTCCAGCCCCGGATCCGGTGCTAGCCTGCGTCCATGTCCGCAGCCTCTCCCGCCCTTGCCGCCACCAGCCCACTCGATCCGCAGGTCTGCGAGCAAGCCCGGCTGAGCCGCGATGCACGCTTCGACGGCCTGTTCTTCACTGCCGTCACCAGCACCGGGATCTATTGCCGCCCGGTCTGCCCGGCACCGACCCCGAAGCGCGAGAACGTTACCTATTTCAGCAACGCGGCGGCCGCCGAAACCGCCGGGTTCCGACCATGCCTGCGCTGCCGTCCGGAGCTGTCGCCCGGTGACGACAGCTGGCGCCGCGGCGATGCGACGGTGGCGCGCGCACTGAAGCTGATCGACCAGGGCGCGCTGGCCGAAGCGCCGTTGGCGGACCTCGCCAGCCGTGTCGGGATCGGCGAGCGGCAGTTGCGCCGCCTGTTCGTGGACCGCCTGGGCGCGGCGCCGCTCGGCGTGCATGGCACCCGCCGCCTGCTGTTCGCCAAGCAGTTACTGACCGAAACGATGTTGCCGATCACCGAGGTTGCGCTGGCGGCCGGGTTCGGCAGTCTGCGCCGGTTCAATGCCGCGTTCCTGGAGGCCTATCGCATGGCCCCGCGCGACCTGCGCTGCCGCCCGCGCGCCGACATCGGCGAGGTGTTGACCCTGCGGCTGGGCTACCGGCCGCCGTACGATTTCGAGTCGATGCTCGGCTTCCTGCGTACGCGCGCATTGCCGGCAGTGGAAGTCGTCGACGCGGACTCCTACGCGCGGGTGATCGCTCCGCCCGACGATGCACCCGGGCAGGCGCCGGGCTGGTTGCGTATCAGCGCCTGGCCCGGTGACGAACACGCGCTGCAACTGCAGTTGCATGGCGTTGCGCCTTCGCGACTGTTGTCGATCGTCGCGCGGCTACGACGCATGTTCGACCTCGACGCCGATCCGCAGGCGATCGCATCGGTGCTGTCGGATGATCCGAAACTGGGGCCGCTGTTACAGCGACGTCCCGGCCTGCGCCTGCCCAGCGGCTGGGACGGCTTCGAGATCGCGGTGCGCGCGATACTTGGCCAACAGGTCAGCGTCGCCGCCGCGCGCACGCTGGCGACGCGGCTGGCGCACAAGTACGGCCGCGCGCTGGATACGCCGTTCGCGCCCGGTCTGGAGCACATCTTCCCCGCTCCCGGGGCGCTGGCCGACGCCGACCTGTCAACGATTGGCGTCACCCGCGCACGTGCCGAAACAATCCGCAATGTCGCCCGCGCGCTGCTCGACGGCCGGGTGGACTTCAAGCCCGAGCGTACGCTCGACGACTTCGTCGCACGCTGGGTCGCGCTGCCCGGCATTGGCCCGTGGACCGCGCAGTACATCGCGATGCGCGCACTCGGCCACCCCGATGCGTTCCCGGCCGAGGACCTGATCCTGCGCCGCATCGCAAGCGACGACGACACCGCACTCACCGCACGCGCCCTGCTCGCGCGCGCCGAAACATGGCGGCCGTGGCGGGCGTATGCCGTCATCCATCTCTGGCGCGAAGCAACCGAACTGGCGGCGAAGGCGAAGATCAGAGCCCCCGTCCGGAGGAACAAGACATGACCACCTTCACCACCATCGACAGCCCGGTCGGCCCGCTGCTGCTGGCAGCCGACGATAACGGCGTGCGTGCGATCGAGTTCCAACCGTCGCGCCATGCAGTCAAGCGCGAAGCCGGCTGGCAAAAGGTCGATTGGGTGGATTGCACGCACCCACTGCTGCAACGGCTGCAGCAGCAACTCGACGAGTACTTCACCGGCACCCGGCGCACGTTCGACCTGCCGCTGGCACCACGCGGGACCGCGTTCCAATGCGACGTCTGGCGGACACTGGCGTTGATCCCGTATGGCGAAACCGTCAGCTACGCGCAGCTTGCCGGGCAGATCGGAAAGCCGACCGCGACCCGTGCAGTGGGCGCGGCGAATGGCCGTAATCCGCTGCCGATCGTGCTGCCCTGCCACCGGGTAATCGGCGCCAACGGAAGCCTCACCGGTTTCGGCGGCGGCCTGCCGACCAAACAGTTCCTGCTGCAATTGGAAGGTGCACTGCCACGCGACGACCTGTTCGCCACGCCCGGTGACAGCCCCCTGCTGTAGGAGTGACGTAAGTCGCGAATGCACAACGCACAACGCCAACCCTGACCCGTTCATCGGTCTGGGTGTCATGGGTCGCAGTCGGCCTGCTTCAACCCAAGCGGATGCCACGGCGTTGGCCTGCGGCGAGGAAATCGCGACTTACGTCGCTCCTACATTGCGCCGACAGACATGTCTGCGCTGCGGAGTTCCAAACCGCCCTACTCCTCCAGCAACCGTTCCACCTCGGCCCGGTAGTGCGCGGCAATCGCGTCGGCGTGGAAGTGGCGGCCGTTCTCCACCACGCAGCGACCGTTGACCCAGGTCTCGCGCACCAGGTTCTGGTTGCCTGCGAAGATCCAGCGGTCGGTTGCGTCCTCGTCGGTGGCGCCGGCAAACACCGCGTTGGCGATGTCGAGTACCAGTGCGTCGGCGTTGTCGCCTTGCGCGAGGCGACCGATCGCGTGGCCGGACGAGTCGGCGGCACTGGCTTCCACCGCTGCAACCAGGGTGTCGCCCACGCTTGGCGAGCGTTCGGTGACGGCGATGTTGCGGCGACGGGTAACCAGCCGCTGGCCGTACTCAAGCCAGCGCAGTTCCTCAACCGGCGACACCGAGATGTGCGAGTCCGAACCAATGCCCCAGCGCCCGCCGGCATCCAGGTAGTCGCGCAGCCGGAACAGGCCATCGCCGAGGTTGGCCTCGGTGGTCGGGCAGATTGCGACAGTCGCGCCGGAGTCGGCGGTGCCGCGCAGTTCGGCGTCGTCCAGATGGGTGGCGTGAACCAACGTCCAGCGTTCGTTGACCGGGGCATTGTCGAGCAGCCATTGCACCGGTCGCGCACCACGTACGGCGACGCACTCTTCAACCTCGGCAATTTGCTCGGCAATGTGGATGTGCACGCGGCTGTCGGCCGGCAGCGCCGCCAGCACCTCGCGCATCGCCACTTCCGGTACCGCGCGCAGGCTGTGCAGGGCGCAACCGATCCGGACCATGTCGTGGGCGTGTTCGGCACGCAGGTCATCGAGCAAGCGCAGATAGCCGTCGACCTCGAAACCGAAGCGCTTCTGGCGTTCACCGAGCGGACGGCCGTCGAAGCCCCCGGTCATGTACAGCACCGGCAGCAGCGTCATGCGGATGCCGGTGTCGTGCGCGGCCTGGATCAGCGCGCGCGACATCGCGGCCGGGTCGTCGTACGGCCGGCCGTCGGGTGCATGGTGCAGGTAGTGGAATTCGCAGACGGTGGTGTAGCCGGCGGTGAGCATCTCCGCGTACAGCTGCGCGGCGACCGCGTACAGGCTTTC
>JBOHYC010000231.1:0-56188 GCA_050737755.1 Lysobacter sp. | reverse complement strand
TCGCACATATTTGGATTTTTCGGCGTTTCCGTCTCCTTTGAGGGGCCGACACGCGGAATAAATGCCCGCAGACCCCCGGAATTAAATCTATTCCTCAGTGACAGTAGTGACAGTGAGCATTTCGGGTACTGTCACAGGTCGCACCCCCGCGCAAAACGCCTGAAAACAAGGGGTTTTCGCACGCGAATTTACTGCGAGTTTGGGCTCAGTGACACTGTGACAGTGAACCTTTCTCCTGTAGCTGGGAAAGAGAAGTCCTGTCGGCCAACTTTCGTTTCTCGCGTATGAGAGAAGGTACTGTCACTACTGTCACTACTGTCACTGAACCCTAGAAATAAGAGTAGAATCATGGAGTTAGCTCAGTGACAGTACCTTGTGACAGTACCCGAAAAGCGGCGCTTCGACCCTGATTTAATTGGTACTGTCACAAGAATTCGCCTGTTTCCATACGGTTGGAATTTTTTCCGTATGTGACAGTACCCAATAAATCCGAATTGTTGCGAAAAGTGTCACTGTTGACAGTGACGCGCGCACGGCGAATAATTCAGGTGTCGGAATTCCCCGGCACGCCGATTAAAGGAGCCCATCATGGGTAGCTACAAGAACGTCCCCCTGCACCGGAACCGTCTCGTCCATCTCGGACGCCATCTCGGAACTCGAATCGCTCGGCGAAGAGTGCCGGGAAATTGTCGACAACGCGGAAGGCGGGTTGCGGGAGACCTCGCGCATCCAGACCTTCGAGGAAACGGCCGGCACGCTCGAAAGCGTCTCCGAGCCGGACGTGCCTGAGTGCATCGCCGAGTTGCCGATCAATTACGGCGAGCAGCGGCCGACCCGCAAGGCCCGGAGCATGTCGCGGCAGGTCCGGTGCTCGAACGCCATCGCCGTGTTGCAGGCCGCGAGCGAAGCGGCGCAGCAGTGGCTCGACGACACCGACTGCCAGCCGGAAGACAAGGGAGCGGATAAGGAAGAGCAGCGCGACGAAGTGCAGACCTTCATCGACGAGCTGGACAACATCGTCGGCGACTGCGAGAGCTGCGAGTTCCCGGGCATGTTCGGCTGACCTAGCCGCAACACGCGCACAACGAAAAACCCCCGGGTCGCCCCGGGGGTTTCTTTTTGCGTCAAGCCTGCGTTGCGCTACAGCGTGCCGCGCGGGCTGTTCCTCGTGCGGGCCGCGTCGTGTTCGGCCTGCCTGTCTGCCGGCACGTCGTCGCTCGACGGCGCGGGTGCGGTGTCGCCGCTCGGCAGGCGCACGTCCTCGACGTTCGAGCCCGGGTCGCCTGCGCCCGGCGGCAGCGTGTCGCTGTCGTACTTGTTGCCGGCGTCGGGCTGCGGGTTTTCCGATCCGCCGCCCTGCTGCTTTGCGTCACCGAAGCCGCTCGGCTTGGCGTCGAAGAATTCGCCGGTCTCGCGCACGGTCAGTTGCAGCGAGTCGTGCAGCGTGACCTCGACGCTGCGGCCGGGTGCATCCAACGTCGCATGCACGGCGTTGTTCTGGTCGATCACTTCGACCGCCTTGTTGCCGCGCACATGCTCGATCTTCACGGTACTGGTCATGTCTGTTCTCCTTGCGCCCGGGGAGTGGGCGCTTCCGATGCTACATCTTCAATGTCGCGAGTTCGAGAAAGTCGTCGATCCACGCCTGAAGGTTGGGCTTGACGATCTTGTCCGGCACCTTCGACCAGTAGCGCGCCTGCTTGCCGTTCGCACCGCGCGCGCGGCCCACGTAGACGAAGCCCTTCGAGGTCAGGAAGTTCGATAGCTTCGGGCCGTACGGCACACCGCAGTTCAAGTCCATCGCCATGTCGCGCAACTTGCCCACGTTGAGCAGCATGTGGTTGACCTCGGGCTCGCGCGACTCTTCGATCAACTCTTCCAGCTCGTCTTCGTCGTCGCTGCGCGCCATGTCGATCATGCGGGCCTTCGCGTCGGTCATCGGAGCATGGCCGTCCGGGTCGAACTCTTCGTGCAGCGGGTAGTCTTCCAGCCACTCGCGGATCGCGCCCGGGTAGTACGCAATGGCGTTGAAGATGTCGTCGTAGTGGTTGGGGTTCGCTGCACGGAAGCGCTCGATCATCTGCTTGGTTTGCAGGAAGGTCGAGATGACGAAGTAGCGCCTGTCCGCGTCGTACACCGGCAGCGCGTCGCTGTGGTTGGTCAGGATCATGGTCGAGGTCACGCTCGGCACGTCGTACGGGTCGCGGTGCATGCGGCGGATCGGCACCACGTCGTTCGTGATGTAGGGCTTCAGCTTGTCCATCACCGCGTAGCGCGACGTACCGTGGATGCGCGCTTCCTCGATCACCACGACCTTGTTCGACTCGAAGAAGCTCGTGTACTTCTCTTCGAGCGATGTCGCCGCGACCGTGACCACGTTGTTCTTCGACAGGATCGCCATGAGCATTTCGCCGATGAAGCCTTTGCCGGCTCCGTCCACGCCCTGCATGACGACGGCCCATCGAATCTTCTTGTCCATGCGCTTGATCGTGTAGGCGAGCCACGACAGCAGCAGCTCGCGCTCGCGCTCGACCGGGTACGAGACCTCGAAGTGACGCTTCACCGCGTTGACTGCGGCGCGGGCCTTCGACGTGATCTTGTCAGGCACCGGCACGATGTCGTCGGGGTTGAACCTGTTGACGTGTTTGCGGCCGTCCCACTCCACGATTCGATCCGCACCCGGCAAGTAGACGTAGCCGCTGACGACGGGAATCTGGTAGACGTTGAGCGCGAGCGGAGCAGCCTGTTGCTCAGGCACCGCATCCATGTTCGCGCGGTCCTTCTTGGTCAGCAGGAAGCGGTTGTTGCGCGCGTTGAAGCCACGCTCGCCGAGCGCGAGCTGGTTGTCCATGTAAAAGAACTCTTCCTCGGCGTCGACGTACACCACGTCGTTGCACCAGTGCGGCAGCTCCTTGTAGTTGAAGTCGGCGTTCTTGTAGCCCTCGTTGATCGCCTTGCGTACGAGGTCGACGCGCACCTTCTTGCCGCTCAGCTCCTTCACCCGCTCCATGATCGCGCCGGCCAGAAGATCGACTTGGTAGTCGTGTTCCAGCATGCGACCCCACTTCTGCGCCAGCGTGCTCAGCAGCTCGCCTTCGTTCGTCGACTCCTTGACCTTGCGCTGGATTTTGTCGAACTGCTCCTTCGAGTGCTCCTGCTTGTGCTCCTTCGCCAGCTTGATAAGCGTGGCTGCGGTCGTGACGTTGCGGCCCATCTCGTCATGGAACGAATTCCACTTTCGTTCGAGCGCTTCATCGTCGTAGTTGTGCGCCGACTCGGACCACTCGTGCCAGAGCTGCAAGCCGTCCTCTTCACCGTCGAACTGGTGATGCAACGCCATGCCGACTTTCAGCCACGACTCGTAGTCGTCGTTCCCGGGAACCCATTCGAGCACGTCGCGGAGCTGGTCGACCGTCAGGTTTTCCAGCGGACGCTTGTGTTCGAGCAGCGCGTTGTCGTTCGCGTCGTCACTGGTCATCGCACGCGACTCGCTCGCCGCGTTGTGCCGCTTCAACGTCCAACCACGCCGCCCGGCTTCGAGCTTGAACACCGACATGATTTCGTCGATGTGGTCTTGCGTGATTTCGGGCAGGAAGTCGGCCGGCACGCTAAGCGGCGTCATCTCCTTGCCTGAAGTCCAACGGTACGGCTTCTTCGTATCGGGATGGATGCCGATGCCGACGAACTGCTGGCCGTCACCGAGCACTTCGATAGCTTGGTCGTGACCGTCCAAGTCGACGAAGATCACCTTGCGCTTCTGGAAGGGGATCGTCGTGCGGTAGATCAACATCGTCTTCGGCGCACGTCCGACGCGCGTCATGGTGTCGCCCACGATTGCGCGAACATGCGAGGCCATGAGCCCCGACATCTCTTCGTCGGTGATGTCGATGTCCACGGCAGGCGTGTACTTCGTGTGGAAGCCGATGCTGCCGTTCTTGTAGTCGCCACTCGACCACTTGCGGATCAGCTTTTCGTCGGCCTTGATCTTCTGCCACTGCGGTTCAATCGGGCCTTTGCGCCCGGCTGGAATCGGCAGGATGGAATAGCCATTTTCTAGTAGTTGCGTGCCGTACTTTCGCAGCACGCTTTTGATCGGTCGTCCGGCGGGCATGCGGTTACTCCACGATGTCTTCGTTCACAAGGTCTTCGAGGTTGAATCCGATCTGCCGCTTGAAGTCTTCGTGCAGAACGGCGGCCTTGTCGCGCGGCACGCCGCCAAGACGCTGCCAACGCGAGACAGTGGTTTCGTGCCATCCGTATTTGTTGCAGATGGCGTCGAGGCGACCAGTGAGAGGATCGAGGATGAGCGCGATGCGCCGGAGCAAATATCGGACGCGCGCTTCAGGCGCATCCAGTGAGTCAAGGGTCGGGTCTCGGCGCATGAATTCCTCGCGACAGAAGGGTGTTGAAGGGCTCTGCTAAGTCGGTTTGCGTGCCTATTGACTTAGCATCGGGACCGGCGCATAGTGCGCTCGCCGGGCCGGAAACGCAACGTCCCCGTGCGAACCCAACCAACCCCTAGGAGTACCAACCGATGTCGAAACTCAACGCGAAGTCCCTCGCCGAAGCAATCGCTGCTGCACTCGCCCCCGTACTGGTCGCCGCGTTCGGCGGTGCCGCCAGCAACGATGCCGACGACGGCGACGGTGAAGAAGACGCCGCACCGAAGAAGGGCCGTGGCCGCCCGGCCGGCAGCACCAACAAGGCCAAGACCGAGCCGGCCGCGAAGGGCAAGGGCAAGTCCAAGCCGGCTCCGGCCGACGAGGAAGAAGAGGAAGAGGAAGAGGGCGACGGCCTCGGCCTCGACGATGACGACGACGGCCTCGGCGAACTCGGCGAAGAGGAAGAGGTCACGCAGGAAGATGTCGTCAACGCCTTCAAGGCGCTGAAGGCGAGCAAGGGCATCGAGAAGTGCCGCGAAGTGCTCGCCAAGATCGACGAGACCAACGTCCTGACGATCCCGGCGAAGAAGTACGCCGAAGCGCTGAAGGAAATCAACCGCGCCGCGTCGAAGAAGTAATTCGGCCAGCACGGCAACCAGAGACGCCCGGGTTCGCCCGGGCGTTTCGCTCGAAGGAGAAGCACATGGCACGCAGCAACAGGAAAGACCCCGAATACGTGGTCGTGCGTCTGTGGACCGGCAACGACCGCCTCGACCGCACGTTCAAGGCGCAGCGGTTCGACGCACGCACCGACGCACGCACTTTCGCGAACGAGAAGAACGCTCGTCGCCGCGATCTGCGCAAGCGCTACACCGTCCTGCCGGTCTACCCCGGCCCGGTCAGCAGGAAGAAGTAATGCCCGGCGCACACGCCCGCTTCGCGCCTTCGTCCGCACACCGGATTCACGACTGTCCGGCGAGCCTTCTGTTGAACGAGAAGGAGCCAGACCGCGAGATTTACGAGGCGGCCGAAGGCACGGTAGCGCACCACGTTGCTGAGATTTGCGCGCGCATGCGGCGCGACCCGGAAGAGTTTCTAGGAATGACGTTCGACAGCGGTGCGCTCGACACCGACTACGACGAAGAGCTTCATTCCTCGAAGGGCTTTGCCGTCACCGTCGACGACGAGATGGTGCAAGGCGTCAACGACTACCTCGACCGAATCATGGGCCTGCCCGGCGATCACTACGTCGAAACGCGGGTCAACATCTCCCCGTGGTGCCCGATCCCCGACCAGTTCGGTACGTGCGACCACGCAGCGGCATCGCACAAGAAGCTCATCATCACCGACTTGAAGTACGGCCGCGTCCAAGTCGACGCGCCGCAGAACAAGCAGCTCGTGATGTACGCGCTCGGCTTCATTAACGAGTACGACTGGCTCTACGACTTCGATGAAGTCATCATCCGCATTGCGCAGCCGCGCCTCGATCACTTCGACGTGTGGGTCACGAGCAAGGCCGAGCTGTTGGCTATCGGCGAGAAGATCAAGGCGCGCTTCACGCTCGCGCTGAAGCCCAACCCGCCGTTCGGCCCGAGCGAGAAGGCGTGCCGCTTCTGCAAGGTCAACTACAAGTGCAAGGCGAATCACGACTTCCTGTACCACGACCGCATCATGCTGCTGGATGAGGACGATGAGTTCGTCGAGCAAGACCTCGCGCTCATGGAAGACGCTGAAATCGCGGCGCTCTGGCTGCGTAAGGGCATGTACGAAGCGCGCATGCGTGCAGTCGAAGACTACCTGCACAAGAAGGTCGCTGACGGCGACTTCGTGCCCGGCCTGAAGACGGTCGCCGGGCGCAGCTCGCGGTATTTCGCCAGCGAGGTCGATGCGGAGATGCTGCTGCTCGACGCTGGCGTCAAACCTGAGAAGCTGTACTCCAAGCCTGAGTTCGTTTCGCCGCACATGGCCGAGAAGCTGGTGCGCGGCGAGGCGAAGAAGAAATTGCAGGACTTCATCAAATCGAAGCCCGGCAAACCGTGTCTGGTCTCTTCCGACGACAAGCGGAAAGACCTGACTGTACAGTCGCTCGAATTGCTCGACGACTGATTCCTGTAACTCGAATGCGCGAAAGCGAAGACGAAAAACCGAAGGAGAAATCGAAATGGCGAAGAAGAAGGTGGGTGATCTGGTCGACAAGGGCAACGGCCGCTATCTGTTGAAGAACGTGCGGCTGAGCTTCCCGTACCTGTTCGAGCCGGATGAGCAGGAAGGCGACGACGGCAAGATGAAGAAGTCGTATCGCGTCGCCCTGCTGCTGCCCAAGGCAACCCACAAGCCCGTTGCGGTGCGGCTCAACAAGCTCATCGCCGCGCTGTGCGAGGAAGAGTACGGCAGCGCCAAGCTGGCCGCCGACCGCAAGTTCCTGCGGGATGGCGATGAGAGCGACACCGAAGACCATCACGGTCATTGGGTCGTGTCGGTGCGCGAGAGCCGCCGTCCCACGCTCGTCGACCGCGACCGCGCGCCGACGACGGAAGACGACGAGCTGCTGTACTCGGGTGCATGGGTCAACGTCGTGATCCGCCCGTGGGCGCAGAACGGCAAGTCGATGAAGAAGAAGAACAAGTTCGGCAAGCGCATCAACTGTGGTTTCGACATCGTGCAGTTCGTCGACCACGACGACAATCTGGCCGGCAGTCAGCGCCCGGATGTCGATGATGTGCTGGACGAGCTGGACGACGACTTCGACGACGACACCAGCACCAGCAGCAAGTCGAAGAGCAAGAGCAAGCCGAAGGGCCGCTCGCGCGACGACGACGATGACGACGACGGCCTCGGCGATGACGACGACGATGGCGACATCGGCCTCTGATACCCGGGCTTTCGTGTAACACCTTCGGTCGCCCGGGCACTCCCCGGGCGGCCGTTTTTCAGAGGTACGGAATGGACAAGCTACATCACGACTTCGAGACCTTCAGCAAGTGCGACCTGAAGAAGCACGGCTTGGCACGCTACGCGCGCCACGAGTCGACCGAAGTGATGTTCCTCTGGTTCGCGTTCAACGACGAAGAACCTGAAGTCTGGTTTCCTGCAACGGAGCCGATGCCCAAGCGGCTACGCAAGGCGCTGCTCGATCCGAACGTGTTGAAGTGCGCGCACAACGCGCAGTTCGAGCGTGCGATCTGGAAGCACGTCGTCGGCGTCGACATCCCGGTTGAACAGTTCTATTGCTCGCAAGCGCACGCCTTCTGGTTGTCGCTCCCGGGCGACCTCGACACGCTTTCCACTGTGCTGCGCCTCGACGACAAGACGGCGAAGATGAAGGAAGGCAAGTCGCTAATCAAATTCTTCTGCGGCCCTCGCAAGCCGACGAAGACCAAGCAGTATCTCCGCAACACCGCCGAGACCGATCCGGCGAAGTGGGCGCTGTTCGTCGAGTACGGCCGCCGCGACGTGATCGCAGAGCGTGCCGCGTGCCGCAAGCTGTCGCCGTATGCGATGAGCAAGTTCGAGCGCGAGCTGTGGTTTATCGACCAGCACATCAACGAGCGCGGCGTGCCGTTCGACAAGCCGTTCGTGCAAACCGCGCTGAAGGTGATCGCGAAGGAGAAGGCGCGGCTCATCGGCGAGATGAAGGGCATCACCGGGCTCAGCAACCCAGCCAGCGGCGCGCAGCTTCTACCGTGGCTGCGCGAGCGCGGCTATCCGTTCACCAACCTCAAATCCAAGTCCATCCGCAAGGCACGCGAGGATTGGGACTGGAACATGACCGACGAAGCGAACGACGTGCTCGCGCTGCACGCGGAAGCGGCGCGTTCGTCGGTCACCAAGTTGCAGAAGATGCTCGACATCGAAGTAGACGGGATGCTGTGCTACACGATGCAGTTCGCAGGCGCAGGCCGCACGGCGCGCTGGGCGGGACGCGCGGTACAGGTGCAGAACCTTCCGCGTCCGCTGCGCGAGCTGGAAGAGCAGTGGGCACTTCTGGAAGCACGCGCCGCTATCGAGAACGAAGACATGGCGTGGCTTCGCCTGCTCACGCCGTCGCCGATGGGCGCGATTGCATCGTGCATCCGCACCGCGATCAAGGCACCGGCTGGCTACGAGTTCGCGACGTGCGACTTGGCGTCCATCGAGTCGGTCGTGATCGGCTGGTTGTCGAACTGCGAAAAGCTCATCGAAGTTTTCGTCAAGAACCTCGACGTGTACAAGGTGTTCGCGTCGAAGATGTACAAGGTCGACTACGAGAAGGTCGAGAAGTGGATGCGCCAACACGCGAAGCCCGGCGTGCTCGGTGCAGGCTTCAGGCTCAGCGGCGGCATCGAAGTCGGCGAGTACCCGGAAGTCACCAAGACCGGCTTGTGGGGCTACGCGGAAAACATGGGCATCGAGATGACGCAGAAGGACTCGACTGCTGTCGTGTCGTTCTTCCGCTCGGAGTACGAGGAAATCGTCGAACTCTGGTACGAGCTGGAACGCGCCGTCACGAAGGTCATGCAGACGAAGGAGCCTGTGCGCGTCGGCCCGGTCATCATGGACGTGAAGGGGCCGTTCCTGCGCATGCGTCTGCCGTCCGGTCGCTACCTGCACTACCTGCGTCCGCAAATCAGTTGGAAGAAGATCAAGGTCGGCGTCGACAAGAAGACGGGCAAGCCGAAGTTCAAGTCGAAGAAGGGCTTCTCGTACGAAGGCTACAACACGAAGAAGAAGTGGGCGCGCATCGACTCGCACGGCGGCAAGATCGTCGAGAATCTGGTGCAGGCTATCGCGCGCGAGCTGCTGGCCGCAGGGTTGGTCAAGGTCTGGAAGGCCGGGCTCGATGTGCGCATGCACGTCCACGACGAAATCGTTGCACTCGTCAAGCGCAAGCTGTCAGACATCTCGGCCGCGACGCTCGAAGAGCAGATGGTCGAGAAGCCCGAATGGTGGGGCGAGCGCGTGCCGATCCGAGCCAAGGCTGAAATCGTGGAGTGCTATCAGAAATGAGCTGGCTTACCGATTGGCGCAGCGCCATCCTTCACGGCAAACTGCCGCGCGGCGACATCCTGCCGACCGACAAGCACCGCCTCGAAAAAGAGGTCGAGAAGAAGTGGTGCGACGTGGCGAAGCGGTTCGGCTGGAAGGCGTACAAGTTCTCGTCGCCCGGCAACAGCAGCGTTCCCGACCGCATGTTCATTCGCAACGGCTTCGTCTTCTTCATCGAGTTCAAGCGCCCGGGCAAGACGGCAACAGAGAACCAGCTCGAAGAGCACAAGGTACTCAGGGAGCAAGGCATGCTGGTGTGGGTTATCGACTACTTCGACAAAGAATTCGCGGAGTGGATTTTCGCATGAAGGAACTGCTCAAACGCTCTGACCTCGATGAGTTCCAAGTCGCTGCCGGCCTGTTCCTTGAACAAGTCGGCAGTTGCGCATTGTGGGTCGACATGGGCCTCGGCAAGACCGTCGTCGTGCTGACGCACGTCTCGGACAAGGTGTTCTCCGGGCAGTGGGACCGCGTGCTCGTCGTCGGCCCGCCGCTCGTCATCTCGGACACTTGGTCGACAGAGGTCAAGAGCTGGGAGCACACGCGCTGGCTCGACTATCAGGAACTCGACGGCGACACCGAGAACATGCGCGCGCAGTTGCAGCGTCCGTGCGAAGTCGACGGCATCTCGGTCCACAAGCTCGGTCGACTCGCAGCAGCGTTCAAGCCCGGGCAGAAGGTGCCGTGGGACGCCATCGTGTTCGACGAGTCGAGCATGTTCCGCAACAAGACATCGAAGCGCTGGAAGTACGGCGTGAAGCTCACGCAGCGCCAAGAGAACGACGTGATCGAGCTGACGGGCACGCCTAGCCCGAACGGACTGCAACAGGTGTGGGCGCAGATGGCGCTCATCGACGGCGGTCAGCGCCTAGGCTGGACGTACAAGAAGTTCCTGTTCCGCTTCTTCAAGCAGGAGTTCATGGGCCGCAAGGTGCTGCCGAAGAAGGGCGCGCTCGAACGCATCACGAAGTTGGTCAGCGACATCGTGTACACGCTTCGCGAAGAGGATTACGTCAAGCTGCCGCCTCTCCGCTCTGTGCCGGTTCCGATCATCCTTCCGCCCGACGTGATGCAGCAGTATCAAGAATTCGAGCGCACTTCGGTTCTGAAGTGGGGCGAGGAACAAGACCCGAACATTCGCGCGCTATCCGAAGGTGCGTTGTACGGCAAGCTGTTGCAGTTCGCGTGCGGTCGCGTCTACACAGGCGAGCCCGACAAGTCGTACGTCGACATTCACGACAAGAAGATCGAGCGAATCAAGGAAATCGTCGAGTTCAGTGACGGCACGCCGATCCTCGTTGCGCGCACTTGGCAGCACTCGCGCGACAGGCTTCGCGATGCGTTCCCCGGCATCCGTTCGCTGAAGACGAAGAAAGACCTTGACGCATGGAACGCGGGCGACATCGCGATTGCAGAGACGCACCCGGCGAGCATCGGTCACGGCACGAACATCCAGCGCGGCGGCAACAACCTCATCTGGTACGACCACACGCCGGACTTGGAGCTGTACATGCAGTTGCGGAAGCGCCTGCACCGACGCGGCCAAACCGCGAGCCACGTCAACATGATGCACCTAACCGCGATAGGCACGATTGAAGAGGATTTGACACGAGAGCTAGTCAAGAAAGAAATTACCCAAGACGCCCTGAAAGAACCCATGCGGCGACGAGTCGCAGACGTACAGAGAGAACTAGCACATGGCCGCCCCTAAGATCGACTACGAAGAAGAGTTTTTTGACGGCATGACGGTGCCGCGTCTGGCGCAGTTGTTCCGCCTTGATCGACGCACTGTCACCGAGAAGCTGCGCCCACTACGCCCGACAGGTGACCGCCGGGGAGCGCCGACGTATCAAGTCGTCGACGCCGCGCCGTACCTCGTCGAGCCCATCGTCGACATCGCGAAGTACCTTGCGGAAGCTGGCCCCGGCGATTTGCCCGCTGCACTCCAAGCGCAATACTGGAACGCGCAGAACAGCATGTTGAAGTTCAAGGAGAACTCGGGCGACCTGTGGCGCACGTCGCAGGTTCTCGAAGTGTTGATCGGCGCGTTCCGCTCGCTCACGCAATCGCTTCGCCTGCTGGCGGATCGCGTCGAAGCGCAGACGGGCCTCACTCCCGAGCAGCGCGCGATCATCGAGAAGGAAATCTCCGACAAGGCTCTCGACATGCTGCGCAAGAAGCTCGTCGACGACTTCGAGCTGTACGCAGGCTTCAAGGACAAGGAGCAGCTTGCGGACATCCGCGTCGACGACATCGGGCTGGACGAGGACGACGACAATGGCTGACGGCAACCGCTTCAACGACCTCGGCGAGCTGGTCCGCTTCGCCGCTGAAAGCGTTCTGGTTCCGCCGGAGCGCTTGTCTGTTTCTGACGCCGCCGCGAAGTACCGCTACCTCGACAACGAAGGGTCGTACGTCGGCCCGTGGTTGAACGAAGAGACGCCCTACCTTGTCGAGCCGATGGATGTGCTGACGAGCCGCGAGTACGAGTCGTGCATCTTCGTCGGCCCGGCGCAGGGCGGCAAAACCGAAATCATCTTGAATTGGGTCGGCTACACGGTGAAGTGTGACCCGGCCGACTTCTTCCTCATCCAGACCGCACGCGACACCGCGCGCGATTTCTCGTATCGACGCATCGACAAGATGCACCGCGACAGCCCGGAACTCGGAATGATGCTGCGCCCGGGCAGCGACAACGACAACATCTTCGACAAGTTCTACCGCAGCGGCATGATGCTCACGCTCGGCTGGCCGACGATCAACCAGCTCTCCGGTAAGCCTGTTGCGCGCGTGGCGCTGACCGACTACGACCGCATGCCGCAGGACGTGGAAAAGAACGGGCCGCCTTTCCCGCTCGCGCGCAAGCGCACGACGACCTACGGTTCGTTCGGCATGACGCTCGCAGAGTCGTCGCCGTCGTTCGACGTGAAAGACCCGAAGTGGAAGCCGCCGACCGCGAACTCGCATATGTTCCCGCCGACTGACGGCATCGGTGGCCTGTACAACGAAGGCGACCGCCGCTGCTTCTACTGGCAGTGCCCGCACTGCGGCGAGTGGTTCGAGCCAAAGTTCGCGCTGCTCCGCTGGGACAGCAAGAACCCGGACCCGTTCGGCGCATCCGAAGCAACGATCATGGCGTGCCCGAAGAACGGCTGCACCATCGAGCCGAAGCACAAGTACGCGCTCAACCAGCGCGGTGTCTGGCTTCGCGACGGCAACACGTTGGACCGCGACGGCAACGTGCAGGGCGTCGGCGCGCGCTCGCGCACGGCGTCGTTCTGGCTGAAGGGTCCGGCTGCGCGCTTTATCACTTGGCAGAAGCTCGTCGAGCGCTATCTGCTCGCGCAGCAGACGTTCGAGCGCACGAACGAAGTCAAGGCGCTGAAGGCGACGATCAACACCGACCAAGGCGAGCCGTTCTGGCCGCTGAGCAAGAACGACTCGAACCGCTTGCCTGAAGACCTGCAAGCCAAGCATGTGCAGTGGGCCGAGAAGAAGGTGCCCTACGGCGTGCGGTTCCTCATCGCGACTATCGACGTGCAGAAGAGCCGATTCGTCGTGCAGGTTCACGGCATCGGCCCGAGCGCGAACGGCGTCAACTTCGACATCTACCTCATCGACCGATTCGACATCCAGAAGTCGAAGCGCAAGGACGATGCGGGCGACACGCTATGGGTCAAGCCGTATGCGTTCCAAGAGGATTGGGAACTCATCACCGAGATGGTCGTCGACAAGGAGTATGAGCTGGAAGACGGCAGCGGCTTCATGGGGATCAAGGCGACAGGCATCGACTCCGGCGGTAAGTCCGGTACGACGACTCGCGCCTACAACTACTGGCGCACGATGCGCGACGCCGGGCGCGGCGGTCGCGTTCTGCTTATCAAGGGCGAGCCGAAGTTCGGTGCGCCGCGAGCGGAGATTGACTACCCCGATGCGGATCGCAAAGACCGCTCGGCCGGAGCGCGCGGCGAAATCCCGGTGCTGTTCCTCAACTCGAACGTCTTGAAGGACACGCTGCTCGGCATGCTCGACAACGACGGCACGAGCGGCAACGGCGGTCGCTACTTCTTCAACAAGTGGACGCCGGATTACGTCTACGTTGAGATGACCGTGGAGATTCGCGACGACCGTGGACGCTGGCTCAATCCGACAAGCCGACGCAACGAAGCGTGGGACTTGGGCTACTACTGTCTCGGCGTCTGCGTGGTGCTGAAGGTCGAGCACTTCGATTGGGAGACGCCTGAGCCGTGGTACGACGAGTGGAGTAACAACTCTCTTGTGCGCACTGCGGAGCAGGAAAAACGGTTTGCGTCAAGCCCGACTACGGACTATGGTTTCGCTCAGTTCGGAGCAGCCTTGGGATGACAGATGGCGGACCTCGCACAGCTACAAGCATGGCTGGTTGAAGCGCAAAGTGCTTATCACAGCGTCATGATCGGCGGCGGCGTGACCGTCGTCGTCGACCAGAACGGGGAGCGGGTCGAGTACAGCCGGGCCAACGCACTCGGACTCGCCAAATACATAGCCACTTTGCAAGCACAGATCAATTCCCTGCTGGGGGTCGCAGTAACAGGCGGCCCCCTTCGTCCGTTGTTCTAAAGGAGACCCGGCATGAGTCAGGCACTCGAACTCGTCCGCGCTCCCGAAGGCGACGCAGCGTTCAACAACGAAGGCGGCGAGAGCATCTTCGGCGGTGCGTACGAAGGCGCGAAGCGTCTCAACCGACAGACCGCCCTCTGGCAAGCACCGTCGCTTCCGGCCGACATGGAAATCTCGCCGGACAAGATGCGCCTCGACGCGCGCACCCGCGACCTCGTTCGCAACGACGGCTACATCCAAGGTGCGCTCGACACCAGCAAGGATTCCATCGTCGGCGGCCAGTACCTTCTCAACGCACGCCCCGACTGGCGCTCGCTCGGCCTGAGTGAAGATTGGGCCGCCGAGTTCCAGCTCGTCGCCGAGCGCAAGTTCACGCTGTACGCCGAGTCGCCGATGAACTGGATCGACGCGGCGCGCAAGAACGGACTCACTGGTCTGGTGCGCATGGCGCTCGGTCAGGCGTTCATGGCCGGCGAGTCGCTGGCGACTGCCGAGTGGCTGACGAAGGGCTACCGTCCGTACAAGACCGCGATCAACATGATCGACCCGGATCGGCTCAGCAATCCGCACGACATGAGCGACACCGGCAAGATGCGTCGCGGCGTCGAGATTGACATCTTCGGCGCAGCGCAGGCGTACCACATTCGCGACTGTCACCCGATGGAGTCCTACTACGACCGCTTCAACGGAAGCTGGAAGCGCGTGCCGACCTACAAGCCGTGGGGCCGCCCGCAGGTCATCCACATCGCCGACATCCTGCGCCCGGGCCAGACGCGCGGCGTGTCGAACATGGTGGCCGTGCTGAAAGAAATGCGGATGACGAAGGTCTACAAGGACATCGTTCTTCAGAACGCCGTCGTCAACGCGACCTTCGCTGCTGCCATCGAGTCCGAGCTGCCGCGCGAGCTGGTGTTCTCGCAGCTCGGTGCCGGCGACATGGGCTGGTTGCAGAAGTACATGGGTGCGCTGTCCGAATATGTCGGCGCGTCCGACAACATCGCTATCGACGGCGTGCGCATTCCGCATCTGTTCCCCGGCACGAAGCTCAACCTGCAAAACGCCGGCCAGCCCGGCGGCGTCGGCAGCGAGTTCGAGGAATCGCTGCTGCGGCACATCTGTTCGGCGCTCGGTCTCTCGTACGAGCAGTTCTCGCGCGACTACTCGAAGACGAACTACTCGTCGGCGCGTGCGTCGATGATCGAGACGTGGAAGTACATGCAGTCGCGCAAGAAGCTCATCACCGACCGCTTCGCGACGCTGGTCTACATGCTCTGGCTCGAAGAGGAAATCAACCGCCCGGACACCGACCTCCCGCTGCCGAAGGGCGCGGCGCATTTCTACGAAGGCACGAACCGCGAAGCCTACGTGCAGTGCGAGTGGATCGGTGCGTCGCGCGGCCAGATCGACGAGCTGAAGGAAACGCAGGCCGCAGTGCTGCGCATCGCGTCGGGCCTGTCCACCTACGAAGACGAGCTGGGCAAGCTGGGCAAGGACTGGCGCGGCGTGTTCGAGCAGCGCGCACGCGAGATGGGCCTCATCGCGGAGAAGAAGCTGGACTTCACCATGTCGACCAGCAAGCCCGGCACGCAGAAGGCAACCGACAGCAAGGCCGCCGACAAGCGGCCGGGCGACGACAACCAAGACGAAGAAGACACGGAGAGCGACGATGAATGAACTGCTGGCGATGCGCATGGCGATGGTCGAGGGCTTCAACGGCCGCCCGGCGCTCATCGACCCTCGCGATGTCGAGAAGGTGGCGACGCTGTGCATGACGATGGCGACGGCGCAGACCCCGCCGACGCCTGAGCAACGCGCCAGTGCGGAACAGATGGTGACGGCGGCAGTCGAGAGCGCCTTCGACGTGTCGTTCCCCCGGGAGCGCTCGAAGCCGTTCCTGTTCAACGACGGCATCGCCTTCGTCCCGATGCGCGGAACGCTCGTGCATCGCAACGGCGACCCGTGGTACGGCACGCGCGGCTACGACGACATCCGCCGCGAGTTCGATGCTGCGATGGCCGACCCGGACGTGGCTGGCATCGTGTTCGACGCGCATTCCGGCGGCGGCATGGTGTACGGCAACTTCGAGCTGGCCGAGCACATTCGCAGCAAGCGCGACGAGAAGCCGTCGATGACGGTCGTCAACGCAGGCGCGATGTCCGGCGCGTATTCGCTGGGCAGCTCTGCGAAGCGCATGGTGACCACGCCTTCGGGCGACACCGGCAGCATCGGCGTGCTGACCATGCACGTCGACCTGAGCGCCGCGCTCGAAAAGTTCGGCGTCAAGATGACGCTCGTGCATGCTGGCGACCACAAGGTCGACGGCAACCCGTTCAACCCGCTGCCCGACAGCGTGCGTGCCGACATGCAGGCACGTCTCGACGGCATGTGGCAGAAGTTCATCTCCGTGGTCGCAATCAATCGCGGGATGTCCGAGCAAGCGGTTCGTGATACGCAAGCCCGCGTGTACCAAGCGGACGAAGCGGTCAAAATCGGCTTGGTCGATGCGGTGATGTCTCCGCAAGACGCCATCGCTTCTTTCCGAGCCGAAGTCTTCGGCTCTTCCACCAACGACAGCAGGAGTGCAAACATGAGCGACACCAAGAAGCCCGAGAGCGTCGACGCTGCCAAGGCCGACGACAAGATCGACAACACCACCACCGACGCCACCGTCGACGCTGGCAAGAAGGACGAGCAGGTCGATGCCGGCGCAGCCATGCAGGCACGTTGCGCGGCCATCACCACTTCCGAAGAAGCGCAGGGCCGCGAAGGTCTGGCGAACCATCTCGCGTTCAAGACCACGATGTCGGTCGAGGACGCGAAGGTCGCACTGGCCGCAGCTCCCAAGGCCGTCACCGCCGCCAGTGCAGCGTCGGCGCTCGAAGCGGCGATGAGCGGCAGTGGCGGCGGCCCGGAAGTCTCGAACAACGCGGGTGACGGCGACGGCGACGAGGAAGAGAAGGCCGATGGTGGCCTGCTCGGTGCCTACGTCGGCGCAACCGGCAACAAGTCGGCGCTGCGCGTCGTCAAGTAACGCGCACTGTCGCCAGCCTAGACAGACAAAATCGGCTAACCGTCATCTACCAGAAGGAGTATTGCCATGACCGATTTCATCCCCCTCGCTGCCGGGATCGCCCGCGTCGACAGCGGCAACCGTCAGCTCTTCGCAGGCGAGTCCGACATCGTGACCACGCAGGGCGTGCTGCTCGAAGGCGTCGCGTACGTCGCGGGTCAGGTGCTCGGCCGCGTCACCGCGTCCGGCAAGTTCGCCAAGCATGACCCGGCAGCTGCGACCGGCGTCGAGAACGCCATCGCCATCCTCGCCTACGACGTGCCGACCCCCACGGTCGACAAGAAGGAAGCGATCTACGTCGGCGGCGTCTTCAACATCGACGAGCTGACCTTCAACGCTGCCACCAACACCGACGCGCTGAAGGCCGCCGTGTTCGACGGCACCAACATCGTCGGGCAGAAGTTGCTCGGCAACCCGGCGGCAGGTTCCGGCCCGGTCTAAGGCCGGCGTTCACCCGCATCACGTTTCGCAACCAACTCAGCTTTAGAAGGAGAAAACGATGGACCTGTTTAGCACTGCGGAACTGCGCAAGGTGATCGTCGACAGCCGACCGCCCGTGCAGTATTTCCTCGACCGTCTGTACAAGGAGCAGATGAATTTCACGACCGAAGAAATCATGTTCGACGAGCTGAAGCTCGGTCGGCGCATGGCTCCGTTCGTGGCTCCCAACGTGCAGGGTCGTGTCCTGAAGCGTTCCGGCTTCTACACCAAGTCCTTCCGCCCGGCGTACGTCAAGCCGAAGGATGCCGTCACCCCGGGCCGCATGCTGCGTCGTCTCGCGGGCGAAGCACTGACCGGCGACCAGACCCCCGGGCAGCGCTGGCGTGCCGTGGTGGCCGCGTACCAGCTCGACCAGCGGAACCAGATTTTCCGCCGCTGGGAGTGGATGGGTGCGCAGGCCGCGCTCTACGGTCAGGTTACGGTTTCGGGCGAAGACTACCCGACCGTCACCATCGACTTCGGCCGCTCGGCGAACCACACCGTCGTCCTGACGGGCACGGCGCTCTGGACCGACACGACCAACTCGAACCCGGTCGACGATCTGGAAGAGTGGGCCGCGCGCGTGCATGACGCGGAAGGCTTCGTCGTGTCGCGTGTCACGATGGGCCGTACCGCGTGGAAGGCGTTCCGCAAGCACCCGGCGGTCAAGGAGCTGCTGGAAACCCGTCGCGGCTCCGAGTCGCGTGCGGAGACCGGCCCGGGCCTCGGCGAGAGCGTCGAGTTCAAGGGCGTCATCGGTTCGTTCAACATCTACGTCTACAGCGACGTGTACGAGGACGACACCGGCACCATGCAGCAGATGATGGACCCGCGCGATGTGCTGCTGGAAGCGGAAGCGGGCTTCGACGGCGTGCGCGCCTTCGGTGCCATCATGGATGCGGACGCCGATTTGCAGGCGCTCGACATCTTCCCGAAGATGTGGAAGAACCCGGACCCGTCCGTGATCTACCTCATGTCGCAGTCGGCACCGCTCATGATCCCGAGCCGTCCGAACTGCACGCTCCGGGCTCGCGTGACCGCGTAACCAGCCGGGTACGCAACGGCAAGCCCGGTTCGCCGGGCTTCGCTGTAGAAACACCGCAACACCAAACTCAACCGAAGAAGGAGATGCAGAAATGGCGAAGCACAAGTTCATCGCGAAGGTCAACGTCAAGGGCGACTTCGATGCGGACGACGGGCTGGGCACCGCGATGCAGGAAGTCCCCGCCGGCCAGAAGGCCAGCACCGACGACAAGAAGCTCTACGACTCGATGATCGAGCAGGGCTACATCAAGGCCGCGAAGAAGGGCGAAGGCGAAGACGAAGAAGTCGCCGTCTCCGATCCGGCGACCAAGGCTCCGGCGGTCAAGTCGACCGACAAGACCAACAAGTAAGCCTTCGGGCCTGCAACGGGAGAAACGGAATGAGCTGGCTGGACATCAAGCAAAAGGCGCGCGAAGTCACGCATCGCACGTTCGCCCTGCCAGCTCAATTCCGTCCGCAGTCGGGCGGTGCCATCGACGGCACCGCTCGCCTGCACTACAAGATGCGTACGTTCGGCGATCTGGACCGCGAAGGTTTCGCGACCGTCACCGAAGCAGTGGACTACATCATCATCGACACTCGAATTTTCGTGGGCGCTGCTGAAGGCGACCGCGTGCATTTCCCTCCGCTCAACCGCACATTCAAGCTGGACGTGGAAGGCGAAGCAGAGGATCGGATTTTCATCAAGTGGGAAGTCACAGAGGACGCAACGCCGTGACAGTTGAAGTGACCTTTCGCGGGCTCGACGATGTTCGCAAGATGGTTGCCGGCATACCGGAAACGGTAGATCGCGCATCCGCCTTCGCGATCAACGAAGCAGCGCGCTACGGTCAGGCCGAGAGCAGCCGTCGCATTCGCGAGCAGGTCGCTTTCAGCGCGCGCTACGTCGGCAGTGCCGAAGACCCGAACTCCCGGCTGCGCGTCTCAAAGCGTGCGAAGCCGGGAGACCTCGAAGCGGTCATCGCCGGGCGCACGCGCCCGACTTCGCTGGCGCAGTTCGTGCAGGGCAGCTTCAAGCGCAACCGTCCGGTACGGGTTAAGGTCTCGGCGACGAAAGGCGCGCAGATGATCCCGAATGCGTTCCCGATGAAGCTCCGTCGCGGTACTGGCGTGTACAACCCCGAGAACGCGAACGTGGGCCTCGCGATCCGTCTCGGCAAGGACGAAGCGGTGCGCAACAAGAGGCAGATGGTGCAGGTCAGCGGAAGCCTGTATCTGCTCTACGGCCCGTCCGTGGATCAAGTCTTCCGTGACGTGCGGTTCGATGTGCAAGCCCCCGTGGGCGACGTGCTCGAATCGAGCTTCCTTCGGAACTTTGCGAGGTTCAACCGTGGCTGATACGAAGCGACTGCTGCTCCTGAAGGCGATCTGTGATTACCTGCTCTCGGAAATCACGGTCGACAACGGCTACGAGTTCACGCTCGCGTCCGTGCGTCGCGGCAAGAAGAACTTCGGCAAGGAGCTGAAGCTCCCCGCAGTGGCCGTACTGGAAAACTTCAACCCCGACCGCCTGCCGGACGAGATTGGCGGCGTCGTCGGCACGAAGCAGAAGTACGACCAGATTTTCCTCTTGAACGGTTGGTGCGACGACACCGACCTCGGGCCGGGCGACCAAGAAGGCGACGCCGCGCACCGACTCATGGGGGACGTGAAGAAAGCGCTGGGCAAGTTGCTTGTTCCGCGAAACCAAAGCGGGTTTTTCGATGGGCTGGCAACGACGCTGCACATCGAACCCGGGGTTGTTCGGCCTCCCGACGAGCAATCTGAAAAGGCGTACTTCTGGCTGCGCATCCGGCTGGAAGTCGTCGAAAAGGTGGGAGACCCGTACTGGATCGCAGATTGACCGTTCTACCAACAGAAGGAGACCGAAATGGGCAGTGAGAATTACACCCTTGGCCGTGGCGAACTGTACTTCGACAAGTTCGCCCCCAGCACCTACAACCGTACGGGCGAGCGTTACCTCGGCAACTCGCCGGAGCTGAGCCTGACCACGGAGAGCGAAACCCTCGATCACTTCAACAGTGACCGTGGCATCCGCGTCAAGGACAAGAGCATCCTGCTCGAAAAGTCCGACTCGGGCAGCTTCATCCTCGACGAAATCTCGAACGAGAACGTCGCGCTCTGGTTCCTCGGCGATGTCGGCGTCGTGGCGCAGTCGATGACGGCGAGCATCGTCGAGAACGTCGCGGCCAACCGGCTGAAGCCGGGCACGTACTTGCAGCTCGGCGCGACGCTGGCGAACCCGACCGGCAACCGCAATGTCACCGTCGCGTCCATCACCAGCGATCCGGTCGGCACCACGTACGTCCTCAACACGGACTACACCGTGGACGAAGAGCTGGGCCGGCTGTACATCGTGCCGGGCGGGGCCATCAACGGCACCGATCCGATCATCGTGACCTACGCCACGGCGGCGTCGACCCGCGAGCAGATCGTGGTCGGCGAGGGCACGACCATCGAAGGCTCGCTGCGCTTCATCTCGTACAACCCCACGGGTCCGCGCCGCGACTACTGGTGGCCGTACGTGCAGCTCCGCGCCGATGGCGATCTGGCCCTGAAGGGCGACGAGTGGCAGCAGCTCAGCTTCGCGTTCGACATCCTGAAGCTGGATGGCTACTCTTCGCAGTACGTCGACGGCCGCCCGGTCACCGCCTGACCGGATCGTCGCTAAGACGGTCAAGACGAACTTAGTCAAGACCAAGTTCGCCAAGACCAACTTCGACAGGCCGCTTCCCTCCCGGGTAGCGGCCTGTTTTCGTAGCACCCAACCAAAGGAAACGCTATGTCCCTTGCCAACCTGCAACTCCGAAACGCCGTCGTCGAATACAACGGCACCCCGATCACCGTGTACGGCCTGAGCGCGAACGACATCGCCGGGCTGGTCGTCTCGCAGATGGATTCCATCGAGCGCATCTTCGACATCGTTGAGTCGCAAGGCGTCAAGAGCGCCGCCGACCTCGCCAAGATCAACCTCGCCTCTGTCGCGCAGCAACTCATGGCGCAGGCACCGGGCTTCATCGCACACGTCATCGCCTACGCCGCGCGCGAGCCCGAGTACGCGGACAAGGTGCTGCACATCGACGCGCCGACGCAGGTCAAGCTCCTGAAGGAAATCTCGCAGCTCACGTTCAACGACGAGGCCGGGTTCCGCGAATTCGTGGGAAACGTCGTAGCGGCACTGCGAAGCGCAAAAGGCGTGGTGCCGCAAAGCCCGAGCAACGAAGCAAGTCTCGCACTGAACGGTTCGCCGAATGGTGGCTCGGCATCCGAGCAGCCGTCTCTCTCCTGACCGCTGAAGGGCACCGCGACGCAGGCGTATATCCGCTGGGCTACTTGATAGTCGAAACGGAAATCGCACGCGAGCGGATCAACAACCAGACGAAGACAGAGATGATCCTGACGCAAAGCGCGATTGCGTCAGCTCTGAGTAAAAAAGCAGCGCAGTCCTTCAAGGAACAAATCTCGGAGCTATAAGCGATGGCCGCTCAGAACGAAGTTGAACTGCTTATTCGTGCGAAGAACCTTTCCACGAAAACGATCCAACAGCTCAACGACGAGCTGGGCAAAATCGCCGACAACCAAGAGCAAGTAGCCGACGCGAACAAGCTCGCCGAGCGGTCGTTCGAGAGCCTGAAGTCCGAGCAGCAGCAGTTGCTCGCGATCATGAAGTCTCTCAACGACCGCGCCGGCAAGCTCAATGCGTACGAGCGGCAAGAGCAGCAGGTCCGTGGTCTGCGCGAACAGCTCAACGCAGCACGCGACAACCTCAACACGCTCGCTCAGCAGTTCTACAACACTGAGAAGCCGTCGAAGGAATTCACGGACCAGTTGAAGGCCGCCGGCGGCGAAGTCACCCGACTGGAATCGACGCTGCGCAATTCCGAGCGCCGGTTGGAGACGACCGGCACGAAGCTGCGCGAGATGGGCGTCGACACGACCCGGTTCTCGCAGTCGCAGTCGCAGGTCAACGCCGCGTTGAACAACTCGCTCGCCGCCTACAAGCGCGCGACCGACAACGTGGAGCGCTACGACACCGCCGTCAAGGAAGTGCGTGCGTCCCAACAGGCCACGCGCGACGCAGAGCGTGCCAGCGCACAAGCGACCAAGGACTCGGCCGCTGAGCTGCAACAGGCCGCCCGGGAGCGCGAAGAGCAGCTTCGCCGGGAGCGCCAGTACGCCGAGCTGACGATGAACGTCTACCGGACGCTGGCCCGGGAGCGGGAGCGGGCGGCTGCGGCCGGGGCTGCATTCCGCGCAGGCGGCGCGCAGGCGCTCGCTGCGGCCCGTGCGACCTCTGGCCCTGCCGTGGGTAGCGGTGCCGGCGTCGGCGGGGCTGCTGCGGGCGTACAGGCGCTTCTCGATCCGGCCAAGGAAGCGGTCGCGACCCTCGACAAGCTGGAACAGGCCGTCGAACAGCTCGACGCCGAATTCAAGGAGCTGACCCCCGACGCGATCCGTGCCGGCGAAGGCATGGAAAAGCTGGCCGACCAGAGCAAGCGCCTGCGGGAAGCAGCGGCGGCCCTGAAGTCGCAGGCCAGCATCGCCGACGAACTCAACAAGCAGAACACCGCGCTCGTTGCAAGCCAGCAACGCTTCGAGGCTGCGCGGCAGGAAGTGATCGAGTACGCGCAGGCTGTCGAGCGCGCAGAAGCGCCGAACGACGAGCTGGCAGCGTCGCTCGCTCGCGCGCAAGCAAACCTGAAGCAGACGCACGCCGAGCTGACCCGGCAGACCGAAGCGTTCAACCGCGTCGAGCAGCGCGCACGCGCGGCAGGCGTCACGCTCAACAACCTCAATGGCATCGAGCAGCGTCTCGCGACGACTGCGCAGCGCGTGTCCAACGGGCAGCGGCAGGTCGCCGATTCGATGACGCGCATCGAGAACGCGACTGCGCGCACCACGCGCCAGTTCAACGCCTTCAACTCCGGGCAGCGAACCGCGCTGTCGCTCTACCAGCGTTCGCGCGGCCAGATTCTCTCGCTGGTGTCGGCGTACGTCGGTGTGTTCGGCGCGATCAACCTCGTCAGCAGTTCGATGGATGCAGCCATCGAGCGCGAGAAGGTGATGTCGCGCCTCATGATTTCGTCGGGCGGCGATGCAGCAGAGGCGGCGCGTGAGTACGACTACCTGCGCAAGAAGGCGGACGAACTCGGTCTGGCATTCGGCCCGTTGGCGAACTCCTACTCGCGCTTCGCAGTGGCAGCACGCGACGCAGGCATGTCCGCAGAAGCTACGCGCTTCATCTTCGAGGCGTTCTCCGAAGCGGCGACGACGCTGCGCCTGAGCGGCGATGAAACCGAAGGCGCGTTCAAGGCGCTCGAACAAATCTTCTCGAAGGGCTTCATCCAAGCGGAAGAGCTGCGCGGCCAGTTGGGTGACCGACTCACTGGTGCATTCAACCTGTTCGCAAAGGCCATCGGCGTCTCGACCGAACAGCTCAACAAGATGCTGGAAAAGGGCGGCGAGGTCCGCGCCGAGTTCGTGCTGCTGGCAGCGCAGCAGGCACGCGGTCTGTACGGCCCGCAAGCGAAGGCCGCGTCCGACTCGCTCATCGGCGACCTCGCACGCATGCAGAACGCATGGGGCGACCTGAAGCGCGAAATCATCGACGGCGGTCTCGGCACCGAACTGCGCAAGCTGTTCGTCGACATGACGAAGTTCTTGAAGAGCGACGACGGGCAGAAGTTCGCTGCGAATCTGACGAAGGTCTTCGGTGCGGCAGCGCAGGCAGGCCGCGAACTCATCACCGTCATGGCAGAGAACGAGAAGGCGATCCAGTTCGTTGCAGACGTGGTTGCGTTCTTGATCCGCAACTTCAAGGAGCTGCTGGTCATCATGGTGGCGATCCAAGGTGCGCGCATCGCCCTTGTGTTCACGCAGCTCGCTACGGAAATCCTGAAGGCGCGTGCCGCGACTCTCGCGCTCAACACCGCGCTGGGTGTCGGCACGGCCGCGTCGGCGAGCAAAGCAGGCGCAGGGCTCACGGCGCTTATCGGCGGCCCCATTGCGGCGCTGCTGGCAATCGCGGCGGCTGGCATCATCATCCCGATCTTCTTCCAGATGAAGGGCGAACTCGACGCAGGCAAGGTCAAGGCCGATGCGGCGAAGACCATCGCGGACTTGAACCGTGGCTTCTCTGCGTCGGAGCGCAACCTCGCGGTGCTGTCTCGTGACAACGCCAAGTCACTCGAAGCGCGCGTCACCGCTGCGCAGCGGTTGCTCGACATCTACGACCAGCAGAAAGAATCGCTGCGCGCGCAGATCGCGGAGAACACGAAGATTCGCGAGAACCAAGCGGCGATCCGTGTGGCGCAGGGTACGCGCGACGGCGACTTCCGCTTCCCCGAGAAGCAGTTCGCGGCGGTGCGTGCAGTCGAGGCAGAAGGTGCAGCGCTACAGGCGCAGCTCAGTGCGCTCGAAGGTCGTGCCGACAGCGTTCGCGGTCTCGTGCAGTCGGCCAGCCGTGACCTCGGCATCTTGCAGACGAAGGAGCGCGAAGAGGAAGCCAACAAGCTACAGGCTGAAATCGACCGCGTGGCTGCGGCTGCGGCGGCTGCGGCCGGGCGCGCGGGCGAGGGCAAGGAAGACGGCAAGGCGAAGCGCGAGCGGGAGAAGCTGGCGGAAGATCGCATCCGGCTGGCAGAGGAAACGGCGAAGACGCTGCGCGAAATCGACGACGACCTGCTGCGCGCGCAAGAGGACAACATCGAAGCGCAGATCGCGCTCGTGCGTTCGGAGTTCGAGGTCCGCCGTCAGGAAATCCAGAAGCTCATCGAAGAGGCAAAGAAGCTCGGCCTTGGCGGCGAAGCGGCGCAACTCGAAGCATCGCTTGCTCGCCTGAGCCAGCTCGAAGAAATTACCGTTCAGAAGACGACGCAGGACTTCAACAGCGCGAAGCTGCAAGAGAACGAGCAGAAGATCAACGACTTGCTGACGCAGCGGTCGACCGAGCTGGACACGATCAACACCCTGCTCGAAGCGGGCATGCTGACTCAGGGCGAAGCGTCGACACGGATCGAAGAGGTCAACGCACGCCTGCTTCCGCAGATGCAGGCGCTCGCTCTGGCCGCGCAGCAGTTCATCGCTTCGCTCGGCGACTCGCCTGAAGCCGTGGCGGCGCAGAAGACGCTCGACAACCTCAACGCGCGCATCGCCGCAGTGGGCCGCGAGTTGTCGACGCAGAAGCGGCAGGTCATCGACGTATTCGTCAACGGCTTCGGCAACGCCTTCATGCAGACCGCGACGCTCATCGCAGACACGCTGAAGGGCGTCAAGGATGCCGGCGACGCTTGGGATGCGTTCGGCGACATCGTGCTCAACACCATCGCCGACATCCTCATCGAGTTGGCGCAGATGATTATCATGCAGACCATCTTCAATGCGTTGAAGTCGGCTGCGGAGAACGCTGGCGGCGGTTGGGGCGCGGTCATCTCGCAAGTCGCGGGCTACCTGCACGTTGGCGGCGTGGTGGGCTCGGGTGCTGGCCGCCGTTCGAGCGTGCCGGCCTACGTGTTCGAGAACGCTCCGCGCTACCACAACGGCGGCGTGGCAGGCATGGCCCCGGACGAAGTGCCGAGCGTGCTGAAGCGCAACGAAGAGG
This sequence comes from Lysobacter sp., assembly GCA_050737755.1. Classification (GTDB taxonomy): domain Bacteria; phylum Pseudomonadota; class Gammaproteobacteria; order Xanthomonadales; family Xanthomonadaceae; genus Novilysobacter. The sequence continues at coordinate 29,988 of JBOHYC010000231.1, read as the reverse complement.
TCTTGACCGAAGACGATCCGCGTCACCGCTTCAACGGCGGGCTCAACCCGGCAGGCGCTCCCAGCGTCGATGTGTCGATCACCAACGCCATCGACTCGGCGTCCGTGTTCTCGGCTGGCGCGAACTCGCGTGCAGGCCGCACCGCTGTCTTCAATCTCATCAAGGCCGACCGCGCCACCTACCGCAAGCTGCTCGCATAAGGACGACATCATGGCAACTCAAATTGGCACCGCAACGAACTTCCTCGACCTGTACAACAAGCTGCGCGACTTCCTCGTGTCGGATGCGACGTTGGTCGGCCTCGGCCAGAATTGGGCGCAGATCGGCGGCAACACCGGCACGCTCGGCAACACCGACGAAATCGTGCTGCAAGGCCCGGGCCTTGCCGGAAACGATGAAGTGCTCATCGGACTGCGACCGTACGTCAACACGACGCTGGCGACCTACAACATCGGTATCAACGGCATGGTGGCGTACAACCCTGCGCTGGCGATCATCGACCAAGTGAACGTCAGCGGGACATCGGTGCTGCCGCTCTGGAATTCGGCTATCGACTACTGGTTCATCGCGAACGGCCGTCGCTTCATGGTCGTGGCTCGCATCTCGACCTATTGGATGAACTGCTACGCCGGGCTCATCTTGCCTTACGTGCTGCCGGACGCATGGCCCTATCCCTTGTTCGTCGGCGGCAGCAATCAAGGTGCAGGCACGGGCCTAGCGCAAATCTGGTCGACGACAGGCAAAGAGAACCGCTCGTTCTGGAACGGATGCACGGGCTGCGCTAAGTTGCTTTTGCCGGACGTTACTTGGTGGGACGTGTCGAATTGGTCGACGAGTTCCGGCGACGGCCAGCAGAACACGGGCATCAACACCGACCCCTTCCGGTTCGACGCGGCGGAACTGATCGCGAACCTCGACGGCAGCTTCCCGATGACGCCGGCAACGCTGCTGAGCAACAGCCCGTACCAAGCGCAGCTCGGACGGTTCGACGGCGTGTACGGCACCATCGCCATCGGCAATGCCGCAGGCAACATCATCCAGCAGGGCGGCGTCGATCATTTGGTCGTGCAGAACATCTACCGCACCGCGCGCTACGACTACGCCGCATTCGCCTTGCAGTAAGGAGCAGACCATGTACTCGATGACCAACGCCAGCAGCCTCGAAAACCTCGTCGACAAAATCGCGCAGTTCGCTGTCGCCGCAGGTTGGACGCAGCACAAGAACACCATCGCCGGTTCGCTGCGCACCATCGCACTCCGCAAGGGCGGTGACTACATCCACATCTGGAATAGCAGCACGACCGTCCTGAATATCAGCGGCTCGGTCGGCTTTACTTCCGGCAATGCGCCGCGCTCGCAGCCCAACCAGTCGATCCGCTACAACTTCGCAACGACCGGCGCAGGCCCGTTCGCGAACGTCTTCATGTTCGCCGACAACAGCCCGGCCGAGCATGTTCACGTCGCTATCGAAATCGCGGGCGGCTTTTTCCGGCACTTCAGTTTCGGGCTGCTCGACAAGACGTGTGCCGGCACCTACGCCGGAGGCACGTATTTCGGCTGTATCAATTGGGATACCTCGACGAGCCGCCGGGGGCAGCTCACGTCGACTTACCACAACTGGATGTTCGGCGGCGGCTCTCAGGCCGGAGCGAACGGCGGCGGTGTGCGAGTCGATCACGGCGCACTGACGAATTACTTCGCCCCTTTCATTGCAGCGATCTACACGACGCAAGGCACCGAGCCTGTTGCGTCGGGACTCGTGCTTGCCGAGAGCACGGCTGACTCCGGTAACTACGGCGACGCCTACCGCCAGATGTCCGGGTACTACGACCGCTCGGTCAACTCGTGGATGGGCATTACGCCGATGAAGCCTATTCAAGTTCGTCTCGAACGCCCGGGCAACTACTTCTCGATGCTCGGTGAAGTGCCGAACATCCGCTTCATCCGCATGGACCGCTTCACGCCCGGCGAAGAGACCACGCTCGGAACCTCTGAAGTCTGGAAGATTTTCCCGATGATTCGACAGATGGCGTCATGGAGCAGCGGCGAACCGGAAGGCTCGGTACAAGGCGGCTTCGCGTACAAGAAGGTCGTCTGACAATGCCTACCGTCGCCGGCACCAAAACAAGCGACCTGCTCAACGCCTTCGATGTCTACACGTCGGAGAACGTAGATACTCCGCGCGCGTACCTCGGCCCGCTGTACCCGAACAAAGGGGTCCGCGATCTACTGGAAGACGAGCAGCCGATCATCGGCCCGATGACGTGGGGCGACACCGCCCCGCAGTCGTGGACCGTGGCCGGAACCAAGGCGCGCGACTTCGGCGAGGACTGGTATTTTCGCTACCACATCATTCCGACGCAGCTCGACCTCGGCAACATCCTGTCGGCGTCGCAGCGTGAAATCGTGTCGTGGAATGCGTTCTTCGACCAGCGCACGCTCTCGACTGCGAACGTGCTCGCAGGCCAAGGCGTGCAGCTCGTGCTCCCGCCCGGGGTCACGATCCCTTACGAGGTCAAGGCGCTTGAACAGTTGAAGTTCCAACTCAACGTGTCGCTGTCGGGACCGCCGAGCATCGACAACCGGCTGCGCTTCACCATCGAAGGCTTCGTGTTCGACATCCCGATCACGGGCCGTCGCATCGTGCTGTTCCCGTTCTCGCCGGACTGGCGCTCTCCGATGGACGAGACCTTCTCGGCGAAGTCGTGGGTACTGGAAGCGGCCGATGGCGACGAGCAGACTGGATCGAATTGGGGGAGCCATCTGCGGCGCACGCTCGAATACAGCGTGACGCTGACCGACCGCGACCAGCAGACGTTCGAGAATCTGCTCTACACATGGTCGAGTCGCTTCTTCGGCGTGCCGCATTGGGCGGAAGACACGGTGCTCGATGTCGCGGTCAACCCGGGCGGGCTCGTGCTGACGTTCGACACCGAAGGTCGGTCGTTCGAGCCGGGCGGCTTCCTCGTGCTCTACAACAGCCCCTACGACAACGAGATTCGCGAGATTGCCGATGTCGACGGCGACACCGTGACGCTCTCGACCGGCGTGCTCACGCGCTGGGAAGCAGGCACGAAGATTTACCCGTGCTTCGTGGGCCTCATGCCGGACACGAACTCCGGCGCGTACGAGACCTCGCGTGTGCTGCGCGCGCCGGTCGCGTTCGAGATGGAGCCGAGTGCGACCATGCCCAACGTCGCGCAGGAGGAAGTGCCGGAGACTTATCGCGGCGTCGAGCTGTACATGGGACCGATGAACTGGCGCGGCCCGGTTCCGTTCTCCTACACCAGCGGGCGCACGAAGATCGACGCGAACACGGGCAAGTTCTCCGTCACTGCATCGAACGACTTCGCGCGTGCGCAGCGCCAGCACCAGTGGGTCGTCGACAAGCCGGCCGCCGGGCGTTCTTTCCGTGCGTGGCTCGGCCGCCGGCAAGGCCGCGCAGTGCCGTGCTACATGCCGAGCGGCCGGGAGGACTTCACGGTCACGTCGGTAATCAACCCCGGCGACCTGACGATTGACGTGGAAGAGAACTACTACTCGAACCTCGTCGCCTCGCACCCTGCACGCCGCGACATCATCGTGGAGCTGTGGGACGGCACGTACTACCCGCGTCGCATCGTCGGCTCCGCGCAGATCGTTGGTGGCGGCATCCGCTTGCAGCTCGACACGAGCCTCGGTGTCGCGGTCGACCCGGATGACATTAAGCGCGTCAGCATGCTCAACCTGTACCGTCTTGCCGGCGATGAAGTGACCCTGCGCTGGCTCACGGATCGCGTCGGCACTGCCGAGACCAACCTCGTCGTCAAGAAGAACCCGGACTAACTCATGGCCGCACACGATTATGAAACTAGCGACTGGCTCGGCTCTCGCGTCGAGCTGTTCCTGTTCGAGACCGACGACGCGCAATACCGTTGGGCCTACACGACGGACTCGAAGCCGAAGCTGTTCGGCGTCACGACCTACGAACCACTGGAAATCTCGCGCGGCGAACTGCGGCAGACGGCCGAGAACAACACCGAGCGGTTGACGGTCAAGGTGCCGTTCGACAACCCGGTGGCGCTCATCCATGTGCCGTACCTGCCGCCGCGCCCGATCCGGCTGACGATCTACCGCTACGAGCGCAACGACCCGGCAGCGGAAATCGTGCAGGCATTCACCGGCTACATCTCGTCGTTCAACCAGAAGGCCGAGTGGGCTGAGTTGGAATGCTCGCAGGTCATCGACACCATGAGCCAGACGGTGCCGTGGGCGGTGTTCAAGAGCGACTGCATTTGGGCGCTCTACCAGATCGGGTGCGGCGTCTCGAAGGCGGCGTATGAAGTCGACGTGCCGGGTCTGCTGGCAGTGGACGGCGACACGATCCAGTCGGGCGTCTTCTCCGGCTACCCGGACGGCTGGTTCACGAACGGCTATATGCTCGACCCCGGAACCGGCGAAGTGCGCTTCATCACGTACCACGTCGGCAACACCATCCGCGTCGTGCATCCGTTCACCGCGTTGGGCGGCGGCTCGCCCGCGAAGCTCTACGCCGGGTGCGACCGCAAGCGTCAGACGTGCTCGGACAAATTCAACAACCGGATCAACTACGTCGGGTTCGATTACTTCCCGGCCTACAACGTCTTCCAGCAGGGGATCACCTAATGGCTTGGGTAGCTATCGTCGTTGCGCTCGTCATGGCGGTCGTAGGAGAACTCCTGCGGCCGAAGCAGAAGTTCAACGACCCCCGACCCTCTGCGGTCGGCGACTTCAATTTTCCGACTGCTGACGCCTCGCGCGTGATCCCGATCTTTTGGGGTACGTGCAAGATGGAAGGCCCGAACGTCGTTTGGTTCGGTGACCTCGAAGTCGTCACGCTGAAGAAGAAGGTCAAGACGGGTTGGTTCTCGTCGAAGAAGGTCACGACCGGCTTCAACTACTACCTCGGCGTGCAGCTCGTGTACGCCTACGGCGAGTGCGACGAGTTCATCGAACTGCGTGCAGACGACAAGGTGCTCAACGTCTCGAACAAGACGTTCTCGGGCGGCGTGTGCTCGTTCGTCATCGACTCGCCGACCATCATGGACAACGGCGACCCGCCGGAAGGCGTCAAGGGTTCTTGCAAGCTCTACAAGGGCACCTTCGTCCAACCGGCGAACCTGTACCTGCAACAGCAGTGGGGCGAGACCGAGACCTCTGCGTTCCGGCCGCTCGTGCATCTGGTCATGGAGCACTGCTACCTCGGCAATTCCGAAACGCCGCCGCCCATCTCGCTCATCGCGCGCCGCTGCCCGAACCCGCTCGCCCTGACTGGCGGTCGGCACAACATCAACGGCGACGCCAACATCGCCAACGCCTGCTACGAAGTCATGACCAACATGCTCTTCGGCATGAAGATCAACGGCTCGAAGATCGACACGCAGTCCTTCATCGACTGCGGCAACGTGCTGGCGGACGAAGGGCTCGGCATCTCGATGCTCATCCAGACCGCGATGTCCGGCCGCGACCTCATGGCGGAAATGCTGCGGCACGCGGACGGCGTGATTTACCCGGACCCGGTGACCGGGCTCTACACGATGAAGCTGGCTCGCAAGGACTACGAGCTGGAAGACCTGCTGGTGTTCGACGACTCGAATATCGACGACGACTCGTTCGAGTTCTCGCGCGCGAGCTGGGAGAACACGAAGAACAACATCATCGTGAAGTACACCGACCGCGAGACGTTCGACGTGAAGCCGGTGCAGTACCAAGACCTCGCGAACATCGACATCCGCAACGGCTACATCGACTCGGAAGAAATCGACTTCCTCGGCTTCTCGAATGCCGGCGCTGCGTTGCGTGCGGCGGCGCGTGCATGCAAGACGCGCAGCTCGCCGCTTCTGCGCGTGCAGTTCACCACGAACCGAAAGGGCTACCAGCTCCGACCGGGCTCGGTGTTCTTGCTCACGAAGCAGACGCGCAACCTCGTCGGTCTGGTCATGCGCGTCATCGACATCTCGTACGGCACGCTCGACGATCCGGCGATCAAGGTCACGGCATGCGAGGACATCTTCGCGGTCAACGCCATCGCGTACGAGCCGCCGCCGGATAGCGGCTGGGTGCCGGTGCTGGGCGATCCTGCTCCGATCAACCGGCAGGGCGCGTTCGAGCTGCCCTACGAGTTCGCTGGCAGCGATGGTGTGTACGTCGGCACGCTTGCGTCGGCCACCACGGGCGCGGACATCGGCTACGACATCTACTCCGGCAACGTGACCGGCGACGCGAACCTGTCGCGCAAGGACTCGTCGACGGACTTCACTGCGAGCGGCGTGCTGGTGGCGACGTACAGCAGCGGCACCGCAGCTCGCGATCCGACCGGCTTCCAGATCACCAGCGCTCGACACATGAATGAAGTCGTCAGCGTGAGCGAGGACGAGCTGCTGCAAGGCGATTCGATTGCGCTGATTATCAGCGGTGCCGGGCGCGAGCTGGTCGCGTTCAAGGCCAAGACCGACCTCGGCAGCGGCATCTACCAGATTGCCGACGTGATCCGTGGCGTCTACGGCACTGTCGCGCTCACGCACACGGCCGGCGCGCTGGTGTGGTTCCTGTCGACCGGCTTCGCAGTGGAGAATCAGAACCCGCGTGCAGCGGGCTCGACCGTCTTCCTGAAGTACCTGACGAAGAACCCGCGCGGCACGTTGCCGCTCGCCGCCGCGACGCAGCTCTCGCTCGCGCTGACCGGCGTCGCCGCCAAGCCGTATGCCGCGCGCTACCTGCGGATCAACGGCGTCGTGAATCCGGCGAGCTTCGTCGGCGATGCAGCGCTGACGTGGGAGTTCGTCAACCCGGCGGTGCGTGGCGGTCGCATCTCGGTTGCTGGCAGTGGCAGCGATCCGGTGACGCCGGGCGTGACCTTCACCGTGCGCGTCTATATCAACAACGTGCTGGTGCGGACAGTCACCGGGCTCACGGTGCCGAGCTACAACTACACCGTGGCGATGCGACTGGCCGACAGCACGAACACGACGCACCAAGTCAAGTTCGGCGTGACGGTGATTCGCGACGCGCTGGCGGCCACCGAGACGCAGACCACGAACGCCACCATGACCAGCGCAGCGACAGCGGTCTCGATCACCACGGCAAGCCCGCTTCCGGGCGCTACCGTGGGCTCCGGGTACAATGCGCCGCTGGCGGCCACGGGCGGCGCGGGTGCTCCGTACACATGGTCGGTATCCGCAGGCGCGTTGCCGGCAGGCATCACCATCGACAACGCGAACCAGCGGCTCACGGGCTCTACCAGTGCGACGCCGGGCGTGTTCAACGTGACCTTGCGCGCCGACTCTCCGGCGGGTGTCTTCGGCACGAAGGCATTCACGCTGACGGTCACCTGACGGGAGAACGACGATGGCACCAGACCTACGCAGCAAGGAGACTCGACGAGTGACCGATAAGGCAGGGGGACTTTTGGACGCAGCGGAACAGGCGATTCGACTTGAACGTATCGAAGGCGACATGCGACTGCTCACGCAGCGCGTGTCGTCGGCGATGGAGAACGTAACCAATGCGCTCGGGAGCGTGCAGGTCGAAGTGCGTGGATGCTCGGTCAAGATGTCCGAACTCACGGGCCTGCAAAACGCTCATGACTCGAACAAGATGTCCATCGACAAGGTAGAGCGGTCGCTGTCGGAACTCGGCACGCGATTGGAGTCGTGGTTCGACCAGTTCGAGGCGAAGCAAGACCAGCGGTGGCGCGACTACGCCGCAGACCGGGACCAGTGGCGTCGTGAGCACGAGGCCGATAACGAGAACGACCATCGCGAGCTGGAAAAGGAAATCCGAAGTGTGCGCGAGACCGTGATCCGATTCGTCGGGTTCGGCTCTGCCATCGGTGCGCTCGCTGGTGTTGTCGTCGCCGGCTTCCTCTGGAATATCAACTACCGCTTCACCGACAACAAGCTCGACACCGACCGCGTAGAAGCGTCGTCGGCATACAACCGCCGGCTCATCGACCAGATGGGCGTCAGTCACGGCGAAGAGCTGGCCGACATCAAGCTGTACCTCGCCCGTGGCGGGCGAATCCCCGAAGAGCCGTACATCCCGCAATCACAGAGGAAGGAAAATGGACACGAACCAGCAAGCAGCAAACCCGCAGAGTGAAACTCCGATGCGTCATCGCGTGTGGGAGTTCTGGCGGCGCAACCAGATCATCTTGTTCCAGCTCCCGGTCATGCTGGTGTTCCTCATCGGCAGCTACGTGGTGCTGAAATCGGTCGACTCGCGCATCGGCGTCGAAGGCTTCGGCGACATCTTCGGCTACGCACTCAACGCGGTGCGCATCACGCTCATCATCTTCACCGCATGGTGGATGAAGAAGTGGTGCCTGTTCGACCTGCACGACCGCACCGAGCTGGAACTGTTCGAGGCGCGCAAGTCCGGCGACCGCAACGCGCACTGGATCGTCTGGACCGACCGCATCGAGTGGTTCGTCCTGCTCGCCTTCGCGACCTACTGGTACACGCGATGAGCCGCCGGGTCGTAGCTCTCCTTGCTGCGGCCCTGCTGCTGGTCGGGTGCGCCCGGCCGGCGGCCGTGCCTGCCGTCGACGAGACCGTGGCGGGGGTGCCTGACTCCCTGCCGGCCGCGACCCCGATCCCGGTCGAGGAAGCGGTCGTTTCGGAGCAACCCCTGCCCGAAGCGGTCGAGGCCGCGTCTGGCGTCCTCGCGGAGCCGCTTGCGGCTGCGCAGGAGGCGCTTTCGGACCTGTCCCCGGTACTACCCCCGCCTGAGCCCCGGGACGTGGCCTGTAGGCGCGCTGCGGCGGCCCTGACGCTGCGCTGGGAAGTCACCAGCCCGGCGTTCTACCGGAAGCGGCTGGAACTGCCCATCTGGCCGGGCGGCGCGTCCGGGGTGACGTGGGGGATCGGGTACGACGGCGGCCACCAGACCCGGGCGGTGATCGTCGACGACTGGCTGGCGCATGCGGCGGCCGAGCGGCTGGGCACCACGGCCGGCATCACCGGCCAGCGGGCTCGCTCGATCCTGCCGCAGTATCGCGACATCCCGACCAGCTTCGACCTCGCCAGTCGGGTGTTCGAGGACCGGAGCCTCGTCGAGTACGAGCGCCGGGCCGAGCGTGCGTTCCGAGAAGGGTTCGTCGACCTGCGCCCCAACGCATGCGCCGCGCTCATCTCGCTGGTGTACAACCGTGGCGCGGCGATGACCGGCGACTCGCGACGGGAAATGCGCAACATCCGCGACGACTGCGTGCCGAAGCAGGACTACGCCTGCGTCGCTCGCGAGATTCGCGCGATGAAGCGGTTGTGGCGTGGCACGGTCAACGAGAACGGATTGTCTGCGCGCCGCGAGGCCGAAGCGATCCTCGTCGAAACCCCGTAAGGAGAGCAGCATGTGGGCAACAGCAATCAAGTGGTTGTTCGGAACAGCGATGGGCAGGGGCGTACTCATGGGCGGGAGCATTGCAATCGGAATGGCTCTCGGCTGGTACGCCTTCTCGACGCACTACTACAACGCGGGCGTCGCGTCCTGCCAAGCTGGCCGCGCAACCGATACCAACGCGGCCAACGTCGCGCAAGGTGAAAAGAACATCGCCGACAACGAAACCGCATCGAGCATCGGCAAGGCCGCCGATGAAGAAGCGGCGAAGGTGATCGAGGATGCCGAGCAAGCCAAAGAAGAATCGAAGGAGTCCATCCATGACGTGTACAAGAAGCCGCCTGTCACCGCTCCCGTTGTTGCTGGTTCTTGCGTGCATCCTCTCGATGACCGCGTGCAAGACCGGATCAGCAAAGCGCGAGCTGCCGCAGTTGCAGCAAGAGGCACCGCTCGTTAACTGCAAGCAGCCTGCGTCGCCGGCAGTGCCGCGCGAACCGAAGGCCGATGAGTGGATCGAGTGGAACCCGCCGCGCCCGGGCAAGGACACGGGCGAAGCACGGCTCAGCGAGAAGGCCGTCAACTGGATCATCGACGTGCTGAGCGTGGTGCGCGTGGGCGAGGGATACCGCAAGGTCGAGCACGGATGCCTCGACGAGCTGGAAGCGAAGGGGCTCATCCGGCAGTAGTTGACAGCCCCGGTGTGCCGCGATACGGTGGCTTCGCTGGTCGCACTTCGCACTGCATCGGCACTCGGCAGAGGGACAGCGGCGGCAGAGAATCGGCGCTCTAGCCTCCGCAACTGGAACCCCCGGACTAAACACCCGGGGGTTTCTTTTTGCCGTCAAGACCAACAGCGTCAAGACCAAGTTCGTCAAGACCGGAAATGAAGAAGCCCCGGTCATCGCTGGCCGGGGCTCCGTGGGTATCGAGGCGGTGGTTCTGCTGATTCCGGTGTCCGCTACATGAGCGCTGCGCCGGCTGGAAGGGCATGGATCGCGTCGATGGGTTGACCTTAGCCCCGTCGAGGATCGCGTGTCAAGCGTCCGTCGAGCACTTCCTCGGTGCGCCCTCCCCGCTGCTCGATGATGCGTGCCCACTCGCGCCAGACGAGCATGTAGCGCCGCCTGTACGTGCCGAACAGCAGCACCGTTTTCCCTCGCAGGTCGATGCCTCGCAGGTGCTCTTCCGACGTGACGTACTTCCACTCGCCGCGTTCGAGCCCTTTGATTTCGGCGCAGACGTGAGCCTGCCCTTCGTCGCCGGCAATGATGAGTTGCATGGCGTCAGTCCTTCCACGTCTCGACGAGCTTCATCATCTTCTTGCGCGCGGCCTCGACGCCCTTCTCCCACTTCGCCCATGCCTTCGGGTCGATGTGCGTGAGGATTTCTTTCTGCGCCATCTCGCTCAGCACGGTCGGCGGCAGTGCATCCAGCTCCCAGCTCGACACGCCGAAGCGCTTGCGGTAGTTGACGAAGCGCGCGTCGGTCGCCTTGGCCGGGTTCGGCGGCGGCTTCAGCTCTTCAATCTGGTCGTAGTTCAACGCCATGCGCTTCAGGGTGAAGTCGCCGCCGTGACCGAACAGCTCGAAGCGGTCTTCGAGGTCGCGCGTCATGTCGATGCCGCTGGGATCGTGGTCGCCGAAGTGCAGCACCATGATGTCCTTATCCGGGTTCTCTTCGATTTCCCGCTTCGCGAACTCGCGCATGACCGACGCGCTCGGGTAGCCGCGCGCTGCGAGCAGCGGCACGTCGTACTGGTGGCACACCCGCTGGAACACGCCGACCAGCGCTTCCTTCTCGACGACGAGGAACAGGCGCTTATCCTGCGTCGCCCACGGGTCGGTGTGGTACTGCCGCGCCGACGCCGAGAGAATGTCTTGCGGGCGTTCCCAGCGACTCCGCTGCTCGAACGAGCGCGTGCGGTCTTCGATGGCGTCCCAATCAATGAGGCCGGCGATGCGCGCGTCGTTGACGATGCTCGTGGTCTGCTTGTAGGACTTCTCGTTGTTCGGAATGATGTCCCGGGCGACGAGCTGGTAGTAGAGCTGGCGCACGGTCAGCGTGTAACCGGCATCGAGATATTCTTCGATGATCGCGTTCATCCGGTTGATCTGTTCGAGCGTCTTGTTCTTGAAGGTGATTTCCTTGTAGCACTCACGCATGACCGTTCTCCTGAGCGCGGATGTCCGTGGCGCGGATGGCTTCGATTTCCGGCGGCAGTTCGATGCGCTCCACGTCGTAGCCAACGTCGCGGCCGTAGTACACGCCGCGCACGTCCGGCACCGGGTAGACGTGGTAGCAGCCGGCGCGGTGCTGCAACGCCAGATGGATGCGGTTCTCGGTCTCTTGGTAGGTGTACGGGTTGCTCGGGCTCGGCTGCACGGTGCGCACGCCGATGCCGACGTAGCCGCTGCGCGCGAGCGCCTGCTCGAACAGCGCGGTGTGGCCGTCATGCCACGGCTGGTAGCGGCCGATCATGGTGCCCTGCGGCGTCAGGAAGCGCAGGCATGCAGCGATGCGTTCGAGCGTCGGCTGCATGATCTGGTTGACGACCTGCACCGCGACTTCGGTCGGACGCTCGAAGATCGCATCCGTGTCCGGGTAGCGGCTCTCCTTCAGTGTGTCCATGAGCACGATGAGGTCCGGCGCGAACGCTGCGCGCGTCGCTTCGGTCGGGCACACGAAAGACGCGACGACCATGCCCTCGTGCTGGTCGGCAATCTCGCGCATGCGCAACGCCTGACGCACGCGGCCTTCCGGGCTGAAGTCCCAATCGTTGTTGACGCTGCGAGCGGCATCGCCGTCGATGTGCGTGGCCGGCAGCACCTTGACCAGTGCAGACGCGAGCGTGGTCTTGCCGCTGCCCGGCAGGCCGCACACCAGAATTCTCTTACCCATCTTTGTTCTCCTTGGCTGCACGCAGCTCTTCGCGGATTTCCATGAGCAGCAGGCCGAGATGATTCTCGCCCTTGCCGTCGCACACGCCCCAAAAGCGGTCGCCCCACCAGTTGCCCTCGATCAACTTCGCCTTGCCGGTCTTCAGCAGGCGCGAGCGCAACGGGTCGGTGCCGAACTTCTGGCGCAGCAGTTCGCGCATCACGTCGACCTTGACCGCTTCCCAATCGGAGCGCAGGTCGACGTGCTTGCCGCGCTTCTTCGCCCCGGCGGCGCTGGGTTCATTGCGGATGCGGCGGCGCTCGTCCTCGTCGAGCGTCTTGGCCGCTTGGAAGGCGTGCTCGACCGTGCGGTACGAGTGGCCCTCGAAGGCGATGCAGCACGACCAGAAATTCGAGAGGAAGCGATTCTGGCCGCTGAAGCTGTCGATGGTCTTCATGATTATTCCCCTGAGACTTCGGCTTGGTAGTAGTGGCATGTGCCGTAGGAAAGCACGCCCATGATTTCGGTGTGCGTCATCCTTCGGCCGAGATTGGCCGGCTTGTGCATCATCGCGTCGCGGCCGTTACGCATGACCAGCACCGCAGAGTCGGCAACGATGTCGCCGCTGCGCAGACGATCCACGATGCGCTGTAGGTCGTCTGCGAGTACCGACTCCGGGTGCAGGTCGATGACTTCCATGTCAGTGAACGATCTTCGCGCTGCCGAACAACATGCGTTGCTTGGCGAAGTCGGTGCGCGCGATCTGCTCGGTCGGCGACACTTGGATGTTGCGGTCCTTCATCCGCATGTAGTAGGTGTACGGCACGTCGATGCCGGCGATGAACTTCGAGATGGCCTGCACGACTTGCGGCGAGTGCAGCTCGAAGAACGTGCCGGTCATACAGTCCTTCCGCATGCGGAGCTGCTGGCCGAGTTCGACGAGCTGCCGCTCGACTGCGCGCACGTTGAGCGGCGGCTTGACTCCGAGTTTCTGCATCGACAGCTCGACCTCGCGCGCCGGGCGGTGGACAACGAGAAACTTCGCCCCCGGGAAGCGCGTCACCAGCTTGTCGAAGAAGAACAGCGCCGCCACGTCGGCGACGAACACGCGCCCCGGCGGTGCGGCGTCGATCTTCTCGGCCAGCTCGGAGATGTTCGCGCACTGCTGCAACGGGTTGTGCAGCGACATGGCGACGTAGGGACGCATGAACTCGGCCATCCACGCGCTACGGCTGCGCGGCAGGCAGAGCATGAAGGTGACGTGCTCATAGCTCATGTCGTTCTCCTTCAGCGGTTGTCGCCGTCGCCCTTCAGCACGCCACGGTCCTTGCGGTCCTGCAACTTGTCGCTGTTGCAGCGGAGCAGGCCGATGTAGCCGCCGGAGCAGTCGACCAACGGGCCGGTGCGCTCGGCGAACTCGACCGAGATGGAGATGACATGGAAGAGCGCCACGTCCAGCTCCGCGATCTTCTGCTCGCGCTTCTCCGGCGACCAGTCCGCGCCGTCGCGCATCATCTTCTTGACGACGCCGAGAATGATCCCAGCGGCGGCGCAGAGGCCCGACTGCACGTCGTAGCCGGACAGGCGCACTTCGGACGGACGGTCGGTGATCGTCTCGTAGGCCCGGGCCACGTAGCTCCTGAAGGTCGGCAGCTCCGGCAGCTCGTCGCACAGGCGCGCGGCGTACCACTGCACGTCGCCCAGCTCCTTCCATGCTTTCGTGTAGCGCTCGGCGCGGAACTGGTCGCTCAGGGCTTCGCGGTCGAACAGCTCGGCCAGCTCGCCGACTTCGTTCGCGAGGCCGATGGCGACGTACAGCAGCCCGGCGCTGACGTTGCCGGCGAGCGCGGCGATGTCGGTCGGGTATTGCGCGGTGCCGACAGTGAAGCCGGCGTAGGCTTGTGCGGCTCCGTCGAGAGCTTGCAACTTGGTCTTGTGCGAATTTTCGAGGGTCAGCAGGGACATGACGGTCTCCGGTAGTTGAGGGGTCAGTGCGCGGCGAGCGCGGCGGCGAAGTCGGACTGGTAGCTCGCCTTGAAGTCGGTCGCCATGTCGTGCAACACGAGCGTCGGGCCGCCGAACGCGCGCGGCAGCACGGCGAAGTCGACACCGCGCGTCAGCAGATGCTCGTTGCCTTCGGCGTCGAGAGCATGGACGATCAGTGCCTCGGGGTTCTCGCGGCCGAGCCTGCGCTCGCGCTTCAGGATGCGCCGCATCGACTTGCCGCCGATGGCCGCACGCAGCTTCTCTTCGACGCTGCCGTGGTCGCGCGTGGCGAGGATGCCGGCGGTGTAGCGCACGGGCTTGCCGGTCTTGCGGTCGGTGCGCGTGCAGTTAACCATGCGCTTGTTCTTGCGCTATTCGTTCGCGTTGTCGCGCGCTGCCAGCAGGGCGGCGTACTGCTCGTCGACTTCGAGCATGCGCTTGCGCCACGGGCTCAGGGTCTTGTTGCTCTCCGCGTTGTACGAACGGAACACGCGGCGCAGCATGGAATTGAGGTTCATCGGGTTCTCCTAGGGAATGAAAAAGCGGCCCGACCGTTGCCAGCAGGGCCGCTTGGTTGCTACGTCAAGTCGCGACGGCTCAGCGGCCGGCGACGAACTTGGTCTGCTTCTGCACCCGGCCGCGCTTGGTCTCGCGGAACAGCACGATGGTCGTGTTGTCGTCGGCCATGATGCTCGCGTCGTCGAGCGCGTTGGCTTCGGTCGCGAACGGGCCGTTCATGGAGCTGGCCTTCTGCGATCCGTCTTCCTGCGTGGTCAGCAGCAGGTACGCGAACTGCTTCGCGCCCTTCTTGCCGCGACGCACGCCGGTCTTCTTGCCGGCGGGACGGCCGCGCTTGGCGGTCTTCTTCGCGGGAGCCTTGCGTGCCGGCTTCTCGGCGACGGCCTTCTTCGCCGCCGGCTTGCGGGCAGCAGTCTTCTTCGTAGCCGCCTTCTTGGCGGGGCGCTTCTTCTCGACCTTGGCGGTCGCTTCGGCGGTCTCGGTCATGCGGGTGTTCTCCTTGCGGTTGTCGACAACTCGCGGGATGCGAGCGGTGCTCCCTTGCGGGATTCGGTTACTCGGCCGGGGGCGGCAGAGGCTTGTTGAAGCGTGAGGCTTCGGTGATCGGAATGCCGGCTTCGGTCGGCACGTAGATGGTCGTGTTGCTCGGGCTCTCGGCCTGCTTCGCCATCGCGTCGATTGCGAGGTAGCGCAGGTAGCCTTCAGGGCCGCCCAGCCCGGACGCGACGATCTTGTTGGCGTCATGCACGCCCTGCGCACGGATGCGCTCGGCGTCGGCCTTGTGCTTCGCGGAGTCGCGCAGCGCCAGAGCTTCACGCACTGCAACCTCGCGACTCGACTCGGCTTCGGCGAGCACCGCCTTGCCGTGCATCTCCATCGAGTAGACCTTGTACTTCGGGTAGACGTACATGCAGCTTCCGACGCCGCCGAAGAGGACGAACGCGCAGGTCAACAGCGTGCCGATGAGCGCGAGGTAGTTGGTGTCGCCGTAGCCTTCCTGGTACTTCATGGTGCAGTTCTCCTTGGGTTATTCGCAGCCGACAGTGGCGTTGGGACGGGAAGGGTGATCGGCGGTGTACTTGCTGAAGTCGCGCCAGCCTTCGTTGCCGCCGCACGCAAAGCCCCAGCGGCGCTTGCGACGGCCGGTGATGAAGAGCGTCCAGCACGGCTCGTTGTTGTCGCCGAACAGTTCGAGCAAGTGCATGTGGTCAGGCGAGAGCGCGCGGAAGTCGCCCGTGCTGAAATCCTGCACGTAGTCGAACTTCAGTTGGCCGGGGAACTTGCCTTCGTTGCGGGTCGTGCTGCCCGGGACATAGGTGCGTCCATCGGTCGGCGTGAACAGCTCGGCGAGCTGCTGGTTGAACGCCCGTACGCCTTCCGGGGAGCCGTCGAGCGGCATGTCGTACATCCACTCGCTCGTGTGTTCGCGGTAGCGGCCGTCGAGCAGCAGGGACCAGCTACGCCACGGGTGATCGTGCAGCGCTCGGTCGTCGTCACCGTGCTCGAAGTAGTGCAGGTAGATGTTGAACCACGGGTTGCGCGGGATGACGTGCCAGCGCGTCAGGTACGGCCTGCGCGGGCCGCCGTCGATACCGTCGAGCGTGATGTGCTTGGACGCCGGCACGACGCGAGCGTACAGCTTGATCGCGGCGACGAACAACGTCCAGAGGCGCAGAGCGGACAGGAGACCATAGAACTTGCGAGAGACATTGGGAGCGATCATGGTCGGAAACATCCTCGGGATGACGGGGTAGTTCATGCTGCAACCTCGTCCGGGTTCGGCGGCTGCACGTCGGGGCGAAGGGCCGGGAGCGGCTGCGAGCCGTCGAGGTTCTTGAACTCGATGTAGTAGCGCGTGTTGAGCGTCTTCAGCCCTTCGTCGACGCGCGCTTGGAAGAGCGTCACGAGTTCCGGCTTGGTCAGGTGGCCGATGTGCGTGCCGCCTTCGGACACGACGCGGAACTCTTCGGTGTCGCTCGCCGTGAGGTTGGCGAGGTTGTGCTGGTCGAGGATGAGCTTGTCCAGCAGATCGCGGATGATCGGCACTGCACTCAGGTCAATTTTCATGTTCGGCTCTCGGCGTGAGATATGGGGTGCCGTATCGTGGCACCGGACGCCGGGTTGACGTTTCAAGCGCGAGGGGAGCGCGCTATCCGCTTGACCGGGAGTGCGAGCCTCAGCTCGCCTCGGTGCAGTCCGGTGACTTACTCGGCGGGGAGACCGAAGTAAATTCGTTACTGCGGGGCCATCCTATCGCCAGCTTTTCGGCTTGTCAACACCTTTCCGCGAGTCCGGCGGGCGGCTCAGCCGGGCCATCTTCCGCTCGCCCCGGAACAGGCGGTCGCGGATCATCTTCTCGGTGACGTGCGGGCAATGCTGCTTGATCTGCTCGAACGTCATCTGGTCGCCGTCGATGGTGTACAGGCGGACATGCGTGCCCTTGCGGTCTTCGTATTTCTCGTCGTCGAACTTGCTGCTCATGCTTTGCGTCCGTGGGTCTGGATGTAGAGGTCGTGCAACTCGGCGTGTGCGACTGCGCGACGGAAGGCTTTCTGCTTAACGAGCCCGTGACCGAACTCTTGGAGCGTTGGCGGTTTCATCTTCAGGTGCGAGACCATGCGCAACATCTCGTCGACGATCATTTCCGCTTCGCCATCGGCGTGCCCTCCGTCTTGTAGCAGTGCGTGGATCGCATCGCGGTACTTCATGTGGCGACGATGCTGCAACAAGATCACGACGCTGAGCGCGACGTTCGAGAGTATCGCGATGGCGATTTCGACAAAGGTCATTTCTTTTTCCTCTTCTTCGGTTTGACAGTTGGATCGGCGTCTTTGTCCCACGTATAACGTGCAGCGGTGTTGATTACGAGCGTCGTCCAGAACGCGCCTGACAGGCCCAGCCAGAAGTCCGCCTCCCATGTGCCGTACTCGACCCAACGCGACAGTGCCGTGGTGATGAGCGCGCCGAGTCCGAGCACAACGCGCAAACTGTGGTTGCGCCAGTACCGCCGGCAGTAGTCGAGCATGTCGTCACTCCGGCTTGGCGAAGATGTCGTCCTCGCCGTCCTTCGGCTTGGCGACGCGGTGGATGGTTTCGAGCCCGGCCTTGATCCGTTGTGCCATCGCGCGCCCGAACTCCGTCGCGTCGCCGTAGAGCAGGTCGAGGTCCGGGTCGCTGCATTCGGCCGCTACGTTGCGCAGCGTGTCGAGTAGCATCGGAAGCTGGTGCTGCGCGCTGTAGTTCTGGTGGATCATCGACCACGCGCCCTGCTGCTTCCAGTAGAGCTTGCGCTCGTGTTCGGTCATGCCGACGTACTGGTCAATCATCGCCATCGCGAGGAAGGGCGACCAGAAGCAGGTCTCGACCGGCGTGATCGACTCGCCCATCTCGTCGAGCGCGAAGTACACGACGAACACCGGCACCTTTCCGACGCGGTACAGCGGCTCGTCGAGCGGGTCTTTGTAGGTCGCGACGGTGTAGCCCCGGTACGGCGTCATGTCGGCGTAGCGGCGTTGCGTTGCAGAAGGCAAGGGCATCTTGAAGCTCTCGTTGAAGTACGGGTCGAGGGTCGCCGCAGCGTGTACGCACGCCATCGGCGGTTCGCGCGCCGCCGCGCGCATGGCGGTGATGTTCCGCTCGCTCATTGGTCGCGGTAGCGGAGCTGTAGCAGCAGTTGCAGCTCGTGGATGGCCTTCTCGATGTCCTGCCGGCCCTTGCCGCTCTTCTTGTTGTGCCGCGTCACGCGCTTCACGACGCAGCCTTCAAGGAAGCCGAGCTGGTTGGCTTCGATGAACTCGACGGGCTGGATCGTGCAGCTACGGTAGTGGTCGCCGCCGACCTGCTGGCTAAGTGCGTTGTCTTCGGCCACGTCACAGCTCCTTGGTCTTCATGCCGGGGTTGCGGCGATGCCATTCGAGCTTTGCGTCAGCCTCGATCTGCTCGCGCTTGCGGCGTGGTTGCTTGGCGGCGAGTTCGTTGCACAGCGCTTGGAAGCCCGGGCGACGGTCCTCCTGCATCTGCTGGAATTCGCTCAGCGGTTCGGTCTTCGGCATGTCAAAACTCCTTGGCAAAATCGCGCTCGACGCGCAACAGGGACGACACCTTGGCGTCGAACTTTTTCGGGGTGTCGATGTAGATGTCCGCCGCCGCGCACGCGATGACGGCAGACGTGAAGTAGCCTTGGATCGGGTGCAGCACTTCGCCGAAGTCGTCGACGATGAAGTAGCCGACATGGATGCCCACGCCGCCGTCCAGCACGACGAGCGGGCCGCCGTCGCTGCGCACGTCCTCGCTGTGCAGTTCGGCGATGAACACGTCACGGTAGGGTTGGATGCGCTTGAAGTGCATGGCTACCTGTCCCGGCCGAGTTGTTTCGGCGCTTCGGTGCCGACGAACACATCACCGGCGTTCGTGGTCAGCGTCGGGTCGGCGGCGATGTGCATGTACTTCAGCACGGTGTTCATCACGCCGATCTGTTTGTCGGCGATGGCGGCGACGGCCAAGCCGCTTTCGGCGTCGAGCTTGCCGTTCTTGATTGCCTCGGCGGTCTCGTGGAGCTGTCGCATGATGTCGGCGGCGTTGATACTCACTTTGCTTTCCTTCTGATTGCTCGGATGATCTGGCCCTTCGCGCGATGCAGGTCTGCAATCTCGCGCGGCAGGTTGTGGATGCTGTTGCTGAGTATGACTTCTTCCTTCGTGCGCAGCAGCAGGTTGTCCGCCTCGAAGTTGGTCGTGTTGCCATCGGCGAACCCGATCACTTCATGCGGTTGCAGCTCGCGGCCGTTGTGCTTCTCCCATTCGATGTGCGCCTTGCGACGCCAGTCGGTGTTCTTGCGCCCGGTCATCGCCACCTTGACGTAGACCTCGCCCTTCTTCGAGACGAACTCCGAGCCGAGCGGTTGGCGGTTGGGCGACGGCTTGCCGCGCGTGTACTTGCCCGGGTCTTTGCCGAAGCCCCATGTGCTCGGGAGCTGCGCGTGGTGCGTCCAAGTGCGCTTCGCTTCCCGTTTCTTCTTGATCTTCAGCTCGCACGCTTTGACCATGCACGCGCGATGCGTCATGCCTAGCGCCGCTGCTACGTCGTGCGTGTCTTGCGAGGGGTAGGTCGCGCGTAGCAGAGCGATCTTTGCAGGCGTCCACTTGCTCACGGCCTACACGCCCACACGGCCGCTAGGAATTCCGCCGCGACTTGCGGGACGATGGCGTTTCCGAAGGCGACAGTTCGTTCCACTCGGGCGGGAACCCCATGAGCCAAGCAAGGAACTCCGGGTGCAATCCGTCGATGCCTTCCATCGTGTCCGCGTTGGAACTGGCCCCCCCATGTGTGAAAACCACCCTGCCGGCGAGCTTGCTTTTCTTCGCGATCTTTTCGTAGTTGACGTTCTTCCCCGAGTCCTTGTAGTCCCGTGCTGTCGGCGTCGGCCATAAACCAAAGTCGGTCTCTCTGGTGCGGGGCACCGACGGCTGTAGCTGGAAGAACAGCCGCCCCGCAGGCGTAGCCCTCTCCTTCCAAGTCATCGAACACTCCGTCGAGCCAATCGAGGCCAATCGCTGCTGCAACCTGCTCGCCAACAACGCGCTCAGGCCGACGCGCCCGGATGAGACGGAAGAAGTGCGGCCATAGGTGGCGCTCGTCGAGTTGTGCAAGGGTTTTACCGGCAGCGGAAAAAGGCTGACAAGGGCAAGACCCGGACCACAGTTGTTCGTCGTCGGGCCATCCAGCAATTCGAGCTGCGAGGCTCCATCCGCCGATGCCGGCGAAGAAGTGCGCCTGCGAGAATCCTTCGAGGTCTTCAGGCTGCACTTCGGCGATGCTTCTTTCATCTACTTCTCCCGGGGCGATTAAGTCGAAGTCCATAAGGTTGCGTAGCCACTGTGCGGCGTACGGGTTGTTCTCGTTGTAGTAAGCACTCACAGCCCTATCTCCAAGGCTTCTTCCTGCTCGTGCATACGCATCCACGGTAGTTCGACGCGCAGCATCGGGAACGGACCGACCCAGCCGAGCACGTTGCCGTACTGCCGCGCCCATCCGTACTGGTCGTACCACGTGCCGCGCCGCCAGATGCACACGCGCATTTCCTTGTAGTGCGGCGCTGCGTGCGGGCCGGGCCACGGTTGCAGCCAGACGGCGTAGTAGCCCATCTCGGTAGGATCGTCGAGCGTTTCCATGTCGTCGAGCGTGATCGGGCCGTGCCAGCCGTAGACGATCATCTCGGCGCGCGCTGGGTGCCGCTGCTCGTGCCACGCGCCGCCTTCGTCGAGGCGGAACAACTGGTACGCGCGCGCCTTGTCGTTCGCGGTCGGGTACTCGCACACTTCGACGATGTACTGGCCGGGCTCGGTCGGATCATCGAGCACTTCGAGTTGGATGGTCATTCCGGTGCCTCGCAGTTCGAGCGCAGCGGGCGCAGACGTGGGAGCGGACCCATCCAGCCGTGGACATCGCCCCGGAAGAACTGGTCGCTGTTCAAGTAGCACCAGCGGTCGTTGAACCACATGAGGAAGATGTCGATCACGAGCCCGCGACCGTGCGGGTCATCGACGCGGCAGGCGTAGACGCCGGTCTCTTGCGGCAGGCCGATTTCTTCGTACTGCAATCTCATGTGACGATGCTCCAAATCGCCCAGCAGACAGCGCCGACAGTGATGACGAGAAGCACTGCCGCCGCGACAAAGATCGTCGCGACGGCACCGCGCAGCACCCGGTTGAGCATGGTCGGTTGCTGCTGCATGGCTTAGCCCTCGTTCCGGCGAGCGTATTCCTCGCAGCGCGCCATGAACGCGACGTGCAGCTCAGGCGGCAGCGCGCCCAACGTGGTTGCGTTGAACGCCGACAACATGAGCTTGGCGCATTCCTTGCCGTGGGCACGCGCGAAGATCGACGTGAACAGCCGCAGCATCTCGCGCGTCGAGTCCTGCTCCACACGCACGCGCGCTGCGTCCCAGCCGCCGCGCCGACCTGCGATCACGTCGCGCATCTCGCGCTCGATGCGTGCCTTCTCGCCTGACACCTTCAGGTAAGCGGCCGTCGTCTTCGCCAGCTCGGTGTTGCTGGTCTGCGCGAGCGAGCAGTAGTTGTTCATGTGCTTGAAGAGCGAACGGATCGCACGCTTGGCGAGCGCAACATCATCGAGGAACACATGGTCGCCGTCGCCTGCTTCACGCCAGCCCGGCACGCGGCGGTCCAGCTCCGCGTAGATGATGCGCAACTGGCGCTCGGCGTTGCTCTCGACGAGCACTTCTTCGCCTCGGGCGAGGATCGCAGGCTCTTCGTCAGGGCGCAGCCCGACTTCGACCATCTCGACCTTGCGCGGCTTGCCTTCGTCGTCCAGCGGACGCCAAACACTCAGCCACGTCGCATGGTCGCGGTAGGTGAACTTGGTGCGGTGCTTGTCGCCGTCGCGTTCCATCGTGATGTAGTAGTCCTCGCTGTGCAGCTTGCGCGAGGCGTCGATCACGGTGTAGGTCTGGTTCGAGATGTACGAGTAGTAGCGCTCGCCAGCGGCAGGCGGCACTTCGTTGCCGGTGAACTCGACCGAGCCGATGAAGCGCTTGAAGAACTCGCCGACCTCGGGGAACGCCTTGCGGTAGCTCTCGATCTGCTGCTCGATGGCGTCGCGGCTGTACTGCACGTCCTTGAAGTCTTCCGCGAGACCGGCGTACGGCATGCCCAGCTCGGGCGGCACGCCGACCTTGCGCTCAGGCTTGCGCGCATCGACAAGGAACTCGCGCAGGCCCGGATGCTTCTCGCCGTGCTCGACAACGATGCGGTCGATCTGCTGGTCGGTCAGGTCGCGCGCCTTGATCGCCGCGTTGCCGCCGAACGACACTTCGATGTCGCCCTCGCGTGCGTAGACGACGGAGCCGGCTGCGGCGTACGGGTTGCCGGGCACGTCCTTGCCGGTGACCTGCTCGAACATCTTCCCCCACTGCACGCCATCCGAGAACGGGAAGTCGTACACACCGCCGCGCTGGTTGTCGACGCGCAGCATGCGGACATGCGAGTGGCCTTCGCACTCGTGCGTGGACTGCACGAAGAAGAACCGCTGCGAGCGTTCGAGGTCGCGCCAGTACGTGCCGACGCGCGGTGCGTTGGTGTAGTTCCGGTGGCCGACTTCCGGCTCCGGCTTCGGGTTGAGTTCCGGGTTCTTGCGCATGATGTGCTCGGCGATGCGCTTGGCAAACTCCGGCGCGGTCACGCCCGGCGCTTCGATGGTGTTGACGATGTGGATTTCCGGCTTCTCGGAGAACGGATACGGCCGCTGCTGCATGAAGCTCGGGAAGTCCTCGGCGTCGAACTCGAACACGAGCGGCTTCAGTGCGCTCATTGGGATGCGGTATGCCGACTCCGGCAGGCCGGCGGCCATGATGCGCAGTTCGAGTTGTTCGGTGTCGAGCGCTGCGAACCTGCGGTCACGCTGGTCGAGGTTGAGCGGGTCGGCGCTGCCGCTGGTGTGCATCGTGATCTTCGCGTGCGGCACGATGCCGTTGTGCGCAGCGAAGAACCGCTCGCTCTGGCCGACGAAGGTCTCGCGAATCCAGTTGAGGATGCGCTGCGATTCCGCGCGCTGGATTTCACTGAGTCCGACTGTGCCGCCTGCGGCGAGGATCGTGGTGACGAATCCGTTGTCGTCGACGACGGCAGTGACGGAGACAAAAATCGGCTGGGACGTGTCGTTGTTGAAAGTCTTGGACGGGTACATTTTCGGCTTCCTCGGTTGGGTTAGGTGTTGCTGGTGCGGCCGAGATGTACTTCGGCAATGTTGTAGAGCGGATAGGGCCAGTCATCGAGATGGATGAGGCCGTTCTCGCACTTGTAGATGATGTGCTCGGGCGTGCCGATGGCTGACTGCATGAAGGCGAGCGAGTGCCGGCGCTGCATGCGGTAGTCGAACAGCGCGCGGCCCCACTTCACCGCTTCGCGTTCCTGCCATCCGATGTGGCCGCGCCCTCGGCAGAGCTTGCACGGCTTCATCTCGAACTCGTCGTGGACGACATGCGTGAGCTTCTGCATGTGACCGAAGCAGTGCGGGCAGAGCGTGCGGTCGCGCAGCTTCCACCACGTACGGCGGACGACTCCGCGCACCACGTTCCAGCATGCGCGCACGAACAAAACGAGTGCGCCGCGCAGACGAGACAAAGGGGGAGCCGAAACATTTTTCAAGGCCGCTACCTTACGGGCCAACATTTTCGCTTCTTGGATTTCTCCGTTGGTGTGGCGCATGAGTTGGTCACTCCATCCGGGTGACAGTGAGGAACGCGAACATCGCATCGTTGCTCGCGCTCATGTAGGTGCCGCGTTCCATCTTGAAGCGCTTGGCCTTGTGGTCGGCCGAACCACGGACCTTGGCGATGCCGCCGCTCAGGATCGAGTTCTGCGCCTTGAAATACTTCTGCGCTTCGTCGTTGATCGCGGACACGTTGCCGTTGTCGAGCGGGATGCGCTGGCAGCGCGCGTGCGACTCGCCGACATCGAGCTTGCTGAGCTGGTCGTTGAGCGAGCCCGGCAGGAAGAGCAACCGGGGCTTCAGGTTGGCAGGCTTCGCCTTCTTGACCTTGCGATTCGCTGCGAGGTCGCTCTTGACGGTCGCAGGCATCTTGCGCGCCTTCTTGGTTGCGGGGGTGCTGCTGGTCGTGCTGGCGGATGCCATTCGTGGTGCCTCCTGTTGCTGGTGAAGTAAGCGGACAGGAAACATACTACTGCGCGGACCCCGGGGCGTGTCAAGCCGGCGGTTCCGGGTCGAGACCACGCGCGCACTGCGCTGCACGATCCGGCTGGCTTTCCGAAGCGGGCCGTGAATTTCGGGACCGGCTGGGTCGGCAAAGCGGGCGCGATTTTTGGAACGGGCTGGGGTGCCGAAGCGGGCAGGATTTTTGGAACGGGCTGGCTTTCCGAAGCGGGGGCTTTTTCTGGAACGACGCCTTACATATGCACGCGCGCCCGCATCCGCGCGCTGCGCGACGTGCGCGCTCGCCTGCACACGCGCGCTCGGTTGCCTATCGTCGCGGGCGCGCGTGCCCGGGCGCGGCAAGGTTCCGCGCAGCGCGCACGCATGCCGGCGACGCGGGCGCGGCAAGGTTCCCGGGCGCGAGCGTGCGACGCGCGCGCATGCCGGCGACGCGGGCGCGGCGATGCTCCCGGCGCTTGCGCTGAAAAAAGTTTGCCGGAGTAGTTGCACTACTGCGCGGGACGTGCCTACAATGCACACGCCGGCAACGTCGCCGGCACTGAAAAAGGGAAACCGCCATGAACACCGAGACCGCCGCCCGCCAGCTTTTCGCCATCCGCGCCGATGGCTTCGCTACCCGCTACGTCTACGCCGCCGACCGCGCCGAGCTGGCCGCGAACCTTGCCCGCTTCGGTGACCGCTGGGGCTTTATCATCGTCGTTTCGCGTACCGGCAAAATGCACAAGGCGAGCCCGGGCGGCCCGCAGCACTGCAACACCCGTTATGGCGGCTTCCGCACGTCGCACACGGCGGACCCGCGCCGCGTTCGCCATCTCGCCGGCTTCCCTTCCCCGTTTTGCGCTAAGTGCTTCGGCGATACGTTCGCCGCCGCGCTCGCCGATGTCGTCGAGCTGACCGCCGACGAAGCCGCGACCGCGCCCGCACCCGTCGCGCAGCCTGAGCCCGTCGTGATCGAGTGCGCGCCGACGTGGGCGGGCCTGCTCCCGGTGCTGCTCGAACTGCTCGCACGCGGCAACACCGAAGGCCAGCGCACCGCGCGCGATGAGCTGGCGCGCATGGCGCAGGCTGCGGACAAGTGGAACGCGCACGCCGCCGCGCCGGAGTAGTTGCACTACTGCGCCCGCCCGTTTACACTGCACACGCCGGCAACGTCGCCGGCCTACTCGAAAGGGAAACCGCCATGAACCGCAACCGCTCCGAAGCCTCCGCAAATGCCGGCCTTGCCGCCGGCCGCCGCGTCAACGCCAAGCCCGCCCCGGTCACGTCGCGTAACGTGCTGCCCGCTTCGCGCGTGCTGAAGTGGGCGGCCGGCATCGTCGCCGCCGTCATCGTCGCCACGGAAGCCGCGCCGTATGTGCTGGCGGTGCTGTCGTGAGCCCGCGCCCGGTCGCCGCTTGGATGTTCCAAGCCGCCGCGCGTTTCCATGACAGCATGGCCGCCGCGCTGCTGTCCGGCGAAGTCGAGCGCGACACCTTCGCGCAAGCCCGCGCCGCGTTCTACCCGGCCCGCGCGCTGCGCCGCTTTGCGCTGGCCCGCACGCCGGCACGCCCGCACGTTGTCGAGCTGGCCGCCGCGCTCGAAACCGTAGCGCGCCGCAATGCCGCGCTCGCGCTGCTCGACATCCGGCGCGAGCTGCGCGGCGAGCATCCGCGCACGTTCGCTTTTCCGTGGAATGAGTACAGCGAAAACATCGCGCGCGCCTTCCGTGTGCGCGCCGCCGCATCCGTCGACACTTTCAACCGGGGAGCCTGAGACCATGAACGCCCAAACCGTCAAGCCGCTGCGCCGTTTCCTGTTCATCATGCCCGGCGTGGAACCTTTCACGTTCTACGCGGAAAGCCGCGCCGCCGCGCGCGTGTACGGGCTCGAACAGCTCGGATTCATGCCCGGAATGCCTGCGCCGCGTTGCACCGCTGTCGCCATCGCCTAATCACTCACACGCAAGGGAAAACACGTCATGACTAAGCAAGTTCACACCCGCGATATGGTCGCCCATCTTTGGGCGCACAAGTCACAAGACAGCGCGCGCAACGCTGGCGGAAATTTCTATTTCACCGGCGCGACGCTGTTTAGCTATGGCTCGCACTTCGTCTGCGCGCACCATATGCCGGACGCATACAACCGCGACGGCCGCGCGCTGGCGCTGTTCAACGCTGGCCGCTACTCGATGACAACCGGCCGCCATATGGACACCGCATGGCGCGCGCTGCCGGGCTCGATTGTCCGCGTCGACGTGCCCGGGCTCGATTCCAATATGGTCCGCGATGTCGATCGCTGGGGCTGTCGCGATGTCGTCGCCGCATTGCTCGCGAGCATGCGCCGCATTGCCGACAAGGCCGCGAATCCGCGCATTCGCCCGGACACGCGCGGCGCGCTGTTTTCTGAGCTGCGCGACCTGCGCGCCGATGCGTTGCACTTGGCAACCGTCGACGCATCGCGGCGCGACCTGAGCGCGGAACGCCGCAAGGCCGCACGGGCGCAAGTTGCGGAACTGTCGGCGGCCGATGTCGACGCATTCGCGACGGAAGGCAACGCGGACAAGGCCGGCGCAGCGGCTTATGCCTTCGCACTGAACCGCGCGCAGTGGCTCGACAAGATGCGCGAGACGGCCGCCAGCGCGCAGCGCTACGCGGCGCGGGCAATCGGCGAATGCGACGCGGGCAACGTCGGCGGCGCGCTCGACTGCGCGCAACAGGCGGAACGCTACGCGGCCGGCGCTAAAGAGTTGGCAGACAAGGCCGGCGCGAAGCTGCCGCGCGCTGTTGTGCGCGAGCTGGCCGCGATCAAGGCCGGCACGAAATGGCGCGCAGACGTGGAAGCCCGCGTGCGGGTGCATGCTGTCGAATCCGCGCGGAACGAATGGGCGGAAGGCGAAGCCATCGCACGCGATGCAATGGCGGAACGCGATTTTTACACCGTGAACCGCCAGCTAACCGGCGACATGCGGCGCGCGTTCGAGACGTTGCACGGCGAGCCCGGCGACAGCGAGCGGCGCGCGTTCGTGGCGCAGCTCACGGCGGCCGTTACGGAATGGCAGGCGAAAGGCGACGCGGAACAGGCGCGCGAGCAAATCGCCGCAGCGCGTGAGCTGTTCGCCGCTGGTAAGTTCACGGCGGCCAGCGACGCGGCGCGCAGTGCGCGGCATAAGATGCTGCGCGCCAACGGTGCGCCGGGCTGCGTGTTCCCGATGGAAGAGACGGAAGGCGCGGAAGCGCTCGCGCAAGCCGCAGACGCGCGCAAGCCGGAAGAATACGCCGCGCAGCTTGTCGACTGGCGCAACGCGAAGCCGGGCGCGCGGTTCCCGTCGCAGCTTCACAACACGAACCGCGCCGCGTTCCTGCGCCTGAGCCCGGACGGCCGCCGCGTGGAAACGTCGCAGGGTGCGGAAGTCCCCGTGCGGGTTTGCTCCCTTGTCTGGCACCTGCTAGGCGAACAGCGCGCCGCCGGCACTGCGCGCAGCTTCGCGCCCGGTTCCGTCAAGCTGGGGAATTTCGCACTCGACAGCATCGACGCGGAAGGCAACGTGCGCGCCGGCTGTCACTTCATCCCATATAGCGAACTTGCCGACATCGCCGGCCGTCTCGCCTTCAATCCGCACAACTGAGGGAGCGCACAACATGAAATTGCATTCAATCAAGCCCGATTATTACGGCGGTTGCTACGTGCTCGAATCGGGCAGCGGCTTTTCCTGCTACGGGTTCGACGTGCTAGACCGCAAGGCGCGCGCCGTCGCGGAATGGATGACGGCACAAGCGCCGGCCGGCGATGCAACGCGCGAAGCGTGCCGGCTGCGCGCTGAAGTCCACGCGGCGACCATCGGCACGCGCGAGCATTTCGACGCATGCGCCGCCGTCATGGACGCTGGCGGGAAGTTCGCAGCGGCGACGGGCAAGCGCTGCGGCGCTGAGCTGGTGCCGGCACTTGTCGGCATGGAAGGCCGGCGCGTGGAAGCTACCGTGCATGGCGAGCGCGTGCGGTTCTACGTCGGCAAGTCTACGGGATGGCTGCCCGGCCATCTCATGATTAAAACGCGCCGCAGTAGCGGCGGCGAAATGCTCAGCGCCGATAGCGTGGCCGCCGTGCGGGTGATCGCATGAACGCGCACAAGCTGGCGGACGCGCTGCGCGCCATGCCCGATGATGTCGACATGATCGAACACAACCCGGACGAAGGCGCGCGTTATTTTTGCTGCGGCCGTGAAGTGTCTTTCAATGTGCATCCGTCGCGCTGGCCGGCGGGCAGCATCCAAGGCCGCACGCATGCCGGCGATTGCTGGTATACGGCGGCGCGCGCAGCGCTCGCGCAGCATGACGCGCAACAGGACGCGCCGCGCGTGCTGGCCGCTGAGTGTCACGCGCTCGCCGATGCGTTGCGGGAGCGCCGCGACGCGCTGCCCGGTGCGCGCACCATTCCGACAGCCCGCGCGCAGTTCGATCTAGCGACAGTGGAAAGGCACTTGCACGGCATCGCGGACAACATGGACACGACACCGGCAGACTATGGCGACCCTACGCGCCCGGGCGACTCGCTGCGGCTCGATCATTTCGCGTTGCAGCGTGACGGGCTCGCGCTGGTGACGGATTCGCAGGACGTGCGCGCGGCCGTCGACGCGCTGAGCGTGGCGGAACTGGCCGCGCTCGACGTGGCCGCCTACACGGAAGCCGGCGAGCTGGCCGCCACGGGTGCGCTAGTGGCGACAGCGGACGGGGATTATTCCGAGATATGGCTAACGGATAGCGCGCGCCCGTTCGACTTGATCCGCGCGCACTACACCCGGGCACGGTGACGCCATGACGGAACATTCAACCCGCGAAAAGCTGCAAATCATCCGCGCTAACATTCTGGCGGATGCGGTGCGCCGGGCTGTTGCGTGGCTGTTGTTCGCCGCCATCGTGGCCGGGCTTGTGCTCCCGCTCGCATGGCATGCGTTCCGCGCTGCCGGGCTTGTCTGCGGCCTTGCCGTGCTCGCCTTGTGCATGGCGCTAGTCTGGCAACTGAAGCCCGCCGGGCGCAGCTACGGCGCGCAAGTGCGGGAGATAGGCGCGCGCTACCCTAGGGAATAAACAGCGCACGCGCTGCGCCCTACACGTTGAACCCTGAGCCTGGCCATGTGCCGGGCTTTTCTTTTGTCCGCTGCCCGGGTGAACACTGAGCCCGCCATGATGCGCGCGCGGTCGCCCGCGTGCCGGTACATGGTGCCGCGCTATAGCCCCGGGCCTACACTCCCCACGTTCTACGGTATGGCCTAGGCCGCATGCGTGCATGCGTGCGCGCGTCGCCTTGCGTGGTGGCGCGGCTTACGTGGTGGCGGGCCTTGCCCGGTGTCCGATGCGTGGAATATCCGCATACATGGCGGGCAGTGGCAGGCACGAATAAACGCATTACCTGAGCGCGTGGGCGCGTGCCTGCGCGCATTTCTTTTATTGCCTTTGGTCGCGCATAGCCGCATGCGTGCGGTGCGCTTGTGCGCGCGCTGCGGGCGCAGGAAAGGGATAAAGGGATACCCGACACGATAGAAAAAAGGTACTCCCGGCCCGGCCGCGAGCGTCGCGGGGGGCGCTG
>JBOHYC010000230.1:0-16763 GCA_050737755.1 Lysobacter sp. | reverse complement strand
CGCTACATCACCAGTTCGCCGGTGGCGGCAAGTCTGGTGTTGCTGTTCTTCGGCGCCGTTGGCGGGCTGTTCCTCGGCGGGCTGGTGTCGCTGCGGCCCGACCACGATCCCTACGTGCTGGCCGCGCACGATGCGATGGACAGCGGACAGACCACGGTGGTGGTGCACGCATACACCGCCGCGCAGGCCAACGAGGCCGCCGACTACCTGCGCGGGCAGGGTGGCGAGGTGACGTCGACGGTCCCCGGGGGCTAGCCGGGGCCGCCGTACGGATCACGCAGGGTTGCGTCAGCTGCTCTGCGGAGTATCGATCAGCGGTTCGAGGTCGTAGTCCAATGCCCGGGCGGTATCGAGGTAGTCCTGGCGAACTGTAGGGTCGATGCGCGGGGTACGTGCGAGCAGCCACAGGAACTTGCGGTCGGGGCTGCCGACCAGCGCAACCTGGTAATCGGAGTCCAGTCGCAGGATCCAGTAGTCGCCCTTGGTGAACGGGATCCAGCGCAACCCCTCGGGCAGGAACGTCACTTCCAGCTTGCTGTTGTTGCTGCCATCGACAGGCGTGGCTTCACCGACCGATTCCTGCGGCTCGCCGTCGCCATCGCGGGCGCGGTTCTCCACACGCACCTTGCCGTCGTCCTGCAACGTGTAGGTGGCGGTGATGTCGGTGTAGTCCGGCGGCTCGTGGCGCATCGGCAGGCGGGCGATCTCGTACCACGTGCCGAGATAGCGCTGCAGGTCGACGGCGGGAACCGTGGCGGGTGCGGTGTGATGCATCATGGGAAAGTTCCGTCGTGGGGAGCGCAACAAGTACCCCACGCGCGATGAAGCGCTTGCATAGACGCAATATCCGCGTGCTGGTGGGATGCGCAGTCACGAACCAGCACGTCCGCGCGTCCTGGCCATGTGTTGACCGAGAATGCACCCATGGACCCTGCGACCTCCCTGTTCGAACACCACCGTTCCCGCCTGTTCGGCCTGGCCTACCGCATGCTCGGCACGCCCGCCGACGCGGAGGATGTGCTGCACGACACGTGGCTGCGCCTGCACGTGCAGGACCTGTCCTCGCTGGACGATCCGGAGGCCTGGCTGGTCACCGTGGCCACGCGCCTGTCGTTGGACCGCCTGCGCCGCGCCAAGGCCGAACGCGCGCACTACACCGGCCCGTGGTTGCCCGAACCACTGGTGCCGGAGACCGAGCATCCGGACATCGCATTGGAACGCAGCGAGTCGCTGACGCTGTCGTTCCTGCTACTGCTTGAGCGGTTGAGCCCGGACGAGCGGGCGGCATTCCTGTTGAACGACGTATTCGACTACAGCCACGCCGAGGCCGCGGCGATGCTGGAGATCACCGAGGACGCCTGCCGCCAACGCGTGCACCGTGCGCGTACCCGGCTGCGGCAAGGGCGGCCGCGTTTCAACGTGGACGAGGCGGCGCAGCGGCGGTTGCTGCAGCGGTTCGTCACGGCGATGGCAGAGCCGTCACTCGACACGTTGCGGGCACTGTTCGCCGAGGACGCTGTACACGTCAGCGATGGCGGCGGCGTAGCGCGCGCCACGCTGCGCCCGCTGCACGGCGCCGACCGGCTCGCGCGGTTGTACCTGCAACTCGGGCGCAACCTGGGCGGTGTGAGCTACGAGATGGCCACGCTAAACGGCGCACCTGCGTTGCTCATGCGCCACGGCGATACCCTGCTGTCGGCGATCTGGATCGAGTGCGATGACGAGCGCATCACCGCGATCCACGCATTGCGCCATCCGGACAAACTGGCCCGGTTGCTGGCTGTCACGAAGCCGGGAGCCGCCACGTCCTTGCATTGAAACGGCCAGTTCCGGCCGCCCATTGCAGGAGTGTTTCCATGTCCCGTTTTTCCATGCAACGCCATTACGCCGCCTTGCAACCGCTGATCGCGCTCAACGAGAGCGTCCACGCCGCCGGCCGGCTGGAGTCGGCACTGATCGAACTGGTGCTGATGCGCGTGTCGCAGATAAACGGCTGCGCCTACTGCCTCGACATGCACAGCAAGGACGCCCGTGCCGCCGGCGAGACCGAGCAACGCCTGTACATGCTGCCAGCATGGCGCGAAACCAAGGTCTACAGCGAGCGCGAGCAGGTCGCGCTTGCCTGGGCGGAGGAACTGACCGAGTTGGCCTCGCACGACGCCGTGTCCGACGCGCTGTACGAGCGCGCTGCCCGGTTGTTCGACGAGGCCGAACTGGTCGACCTGACGATGCTGGTGGTCGCGATCAATGGCTTCAACCGCATCAACGTGGCGGCGCGCACGATCGGGGGCAATTACAAACCGGGCGCGCATTGATCCGCATGACGGTCCTGGTCCGTTCGGACACCCGCCTCCAGCCCTGCAGGGAAGTGATAGGCTCCAAAATTGCCTTCAAGCAGAGGCCGTGAGGTCCATGTCCAATCCCACCTCTCCGGCTCCGTCAGGTGCCGCCAGGTCATTGCCGAAGGCGTTGACCGGCATCACTGGTCTGGATGAGATCACCCTGGGCGGCCTGCCCCGGGGGCGCCCCACGCTGGTATGCGGCAGCGCCGGTTGCGGCAAGACGCTGCTGGCCATGGAGTTCCTCATCCGCGGTGCCACCCAGTACGACGAGCCGGGTGCGTACATCACGTTCGAGGAGACCGAGGAGGAGTTGGCGCAGAACGTGCGTTCGCTGGGTTTCGACGTCGACAAACTGGTTGCGGAGAACAAGCTGGCCTTCGACTTCATCCACGTCGATCGTCGCGAGATCGAGGAGACCGGCGAGTACGACCTGGAAGGGCTGTTCCTCAGGATCGGGTTCGCAATCGATTCGGTGGGTGCCAAGCGGGTGGTGCTGGACACCATGGAGTCGCTGTTCTCGGGTTTCTCCGACATGGCTGTGCTCCGTTCGGAGTTGCGTCGGTTATTCCGCTGGCTCAAGGATCGCGGCGTAACCACGGTGATTACCGGCGAGCGCGGCGACGGCACGCTGACGCGCCAAGGCCTGGAGGAGTACGTCTCCGACTGCGTGATTTTCCTGGATCACCGGGTGCAGGAGCAGGTGTCGACGCGGCGCATCCGCGTGGTCAAGTACCGCGGCACCAGCCATGGCACCAACGAATACCCGTTCCTGATCGACGAAAACGGCATCTCGGTATTGCCGGTGACCTCGCTCGGCCTCGCGCACGCGGTGAGCGATGAACGTGTGTCGAGCGGGATCGAACGGCTCGACACGATGCTCGGTGGCGAGGGCTATTACCGCGGGTCCTCCATCCTTGTTTCGGGTACGGCCGGTTCGGGCAAGACCAGTCTCGCCGCGCACTTCGCGGATGCGACCTGCCGTCGCGGCGAGCGCTGCCTGTTCCTGGCATTCGAGGAATCCCCCAACCAGATCGTTCGCAACATGCGATCGCAGGGCATCGATCTGGGGCAATGGATCGACAAGGGATTGCTGCACCTCGAAGCATCGCGGCCGGGTCTGTACGGCATGGAGATGCATCTGGCGGTAATGCATCGCCTGATCAACGAGTTCGATCCGCAGGTGGTCGTCATCGACCCCATCAGCAACTTCGCGAATGCCGGTACGGAGCAGGGTGCCGAATCGATGCTGCTGCGCATGATCGATTTCCTCAAGGCGTCCGGCATCACCGCGATGCTGGTCAACCTGACCAGTGGCGGCAAATCACACGAGGCCACCGACATCGGCGTGTCCTCGCTGATCGACACTTGGCTGGTGGTGCGTGACATGGAGGCCGGTGGCGAGCGCAACCGCGGCCTGTATGTGATCAAGTCGCGCGGCATGAAGCATTCCAACCAGATCCGGGAATTCCTCATCACCTCCAACGGCATCCAGCTTGAGGACGTGTATGTCGGTTCCGAAGGGGTGCTGGTGGGGTCGATGCGGCTTGCACAGGAAGCGCGCGAGCGCTCCGCGGTCATCGAGCAGCGTCAACAGCGGGAGCGCAGGCAACGCGAGCTCGAACATCGGCGCGCGGCACTGGAAGCGCAGATACTCGCGCTGCGGAACGAGTTCAATTCAGTCGAGGAGGAGGCCCGGCTTGTCGCCGAGCAGGGACTCGCCCAGGACCATGCGCGTGAACAGGAACGTGCAACTGCAGGGGCCCTGCGTGGGGCCGATGAGATGAAGAAATGACCACGCCGGAAACATTGCAAGCCTCCGATACCCAGACCTGGGAACTGCGTCTCTATACGGCAGGACAAAGCCCCAAGTCGGTCGCGGCATTCCAGAACCTGAAACGTATCTGCGAGGAACACCTTCGTGGCAGGTACACGATCGAGGTGATCGACCTGATGCAGAACCCGCGGCTGGCCAAAGAGGACCAGATCGTCGCGATCCCGACGCTGGTGCGCAGGCTGCCGGACCCGTTGCGCAAGATCATCGGCGATCTGTCGGATACGGAGCGCGCGCTGGTGGGCCTGCAGCTCCGTCAACGCGACTGAGCCGGTCGACACGACCATGACGAACCCGCGCGCGGACTCGCATCAGCGCCTGGAGCTCGAAATCGCGATGCTCCGTTCGCGCCTTGAAGGTGCGGAAGAGATGCAGCGCGCCATCGCGGGCGGCGAACTCGACGGCTTCGTCGTCGGTCGCGGCGACGACACCGAACGCATCATGCTGGTGGACGCGGCGTCACTGCACCATGGCGAGATCGTGCAGCGGATGGAGCAGGGCGCGGCCACGGTTTCGACCGCCGGCGATGTCCTCTATGCCAACCAGCGTTTCGCATCGATGCTCGGGGAGTCGCTTTCCAAGCTGTTTTCCGCATCGCTGCACCAGTACGTCGCCGACGAGCACCACAGCGGACTCGATTTGTTCCTGGCTGCTGCGGTACCCGATTCAACGTTCGACGTGGTGTTCCGCCGCTGCGATGGCAGTGCGGGCACGGCGCATCTGACGGTCGTCTCGTTCGGCGACGGCAATGTCTCGCTGCTGGTGACCGGCCACGCAGGCCGCGGGCCCGACGTGCAACCCGAGACGGCGCTGGAGGCGATCCAGAACGGTGAGGTCGACGGGTTTGTCGTTGGCGGCGAGCAGATCATGCTGCTCGGCGATGCCTACCGGCCGTACCAGGCGATGATCGACCGGATGCAGCAGGGCGCGGTCACCGTTTCGGTCGAAGGTGAGGTGCTCTACGTCAACGATCGCTTCACCGCAATGGCAGGTGTCGCGCGTGAGCAGTTGTTGGGAAAGCACGTGGAGTCCTGCTTCGTACCCGGCGACCACGCGGCATTGCAGGACGTCCTGGTGCAGTCCCGGAAGGAGCGGGGCCAGGCCGAACTGTCGATCGGGCTCGACGGGGAAAACCGGCTGCCGGTGCTGGTCACCGGTGCCTGCGTGGATGCGGGCGGGTCGGTGATCCTGATGTTCACCGACTTGACCGAGCAGCGGCGCCACCATGAAATCGAGGAAGCCGACCGGCGCAAGGACGAGTTCCTCGCGGTCCTCGCCCACGAGCTGCGCAATCCACTCGCGCCCATCCGCAACGCGGTGCAGATACTGGATCGCCTTCCCGGGCTCGACTCGACCGTTCGCGATGCCGTGCACATCATCGAACGCCAATCGACCACGCTGACCCGGCTGCTCGACGACCTGCTGGACATCAAGCGCCTGAACCACGGCAAGATCACCCTGCGCAAGCAACAGGTGGACCTCAACAACATCGTCCACAGGGCGGTGGAAGCGGCTCAACCGCTGCTCGACGAACGGCATCACACGCTGCACATCGACCTCCCGGAGCGGGAGCTGTGCACGCAGGGCGACCCTGTCCGACTGGTGCAGATCGCACTCAACCTTCTGACCAACGCCGCGAAGTACACGCAGCCGGGCGGGAATATCCGCGTCGGCCTGCGCGAGGAGCCCGGCGATGACGCCACCTGGGCCATCCTGAGCGTGGCCGACGACGGCATCGGTATCCCCGTCGCGCAACTGCGCAAGGTATTCGAGCCGTACTCGCAGCTGGGCGAATCCCACGACACGATGACC
Organism: Lysobacter sp.; assembly: GCA_050737755.1. Lineage (GTDB taxonomy): Bacteria > Pseudomonadota > Gammaproteobacteria > Xanthomonadales > Xanthomonadaceae > Novilysobacter. The sequence goes on along the minus strand of JBOHYC010000230.1, from coordinate 10,778 downwards.
GCCGGTCTGGGCCTTGGCCTGACCGTCGCACGGCAGCTGCTCGAACTGCATGGCGGCTCGATCAGCGTTCGAAGTGACGGGGTCGGCAAGGGCAGCGAGTTCGTTGTCCGCCTGCCGATCGATACCAGTGCGTCGACGCCGGAGCAGGCCATACCCGCGGAGCCGGCCGCGAGCACTCCGGCCCGCCTGCGCATCCTGGTCGCCGATGACAACGTCGATGGCGCGCACAGCCTGGCGTTGCTGCTGCAACTGGCCGGCCACGAGACACGAACCGCGAATGACGGGCTGGAGGCGTTGCGCATTGCCGACGAGTTCCAGCCGCATATCGCTTTCCTGGACCTGGGGATGCCCGGGCTCGACGGCTTTGGCGTTGCGCGCGAGTTGCGCAAGCGTCCATGGGCCGCCGATGGCCTGTCGATCTTCGCGCTCACCGGCTGGAGCCAACCCGATGACCGGCGACGGGTGGACGAAGCAGGATTCGACGCGCACCTGGTGAAGCCCTTCGACGCAAGCGGCCTGGATGCGCTTGTCGCGTCGGCCCGGGGTGAGGGCTGACCCCCCCACTAGCGACACAGGAGCCCCTGGGCGCAAGTGGATACGATGACGCCTCGCCCTTCAACCGCGCGGAGCCACTCGATGTCCAGGCGTCTACTCACGATCATGCTGTTGCTCTGCACCGGTGCCGCCGCCGCGCAGGGGCCCGTATTCGATACCCACGTCCACCTGCATGACGGTGAAGCTTCGCTGGCGCAATACCGGGCCGATGTCGATGCCTCGGGAATCGAGTTGGTCGGGGTCGCGGCAATGTGGTTCGGCGGCCCCCACCAGGCGCGGCAGGGCGACCTCGCGTCCATTCGCGCCGGCAACGACAGCGTGATTGCATGGGCGCACAAGTACCCGGACGTAGTGCCGGTCGCCACTGTCCACCCGTATGACGGCCAGGCCGCGCTGGACGAACTGGCTCGGGTGGCGGGGGCGGGCGTCAAAGTGCTCAAGATCCACCCTCACACGCAGCAGTTCGATGCCGGCGACCCGCGCGTACTTGCGCTGGTACGCAAAGCCGGTGAGCTTGGGATGGTGGTGCTGGTGGACAACGCGAGCATCGTGGAGGACGACAACGAGCGATTGTTCAACCTGGCGCTGCAGGCGTCCGATACCCGTTTCATCTTCGCCCACATGGGTGCGACGAACTTCCGGTTCTGGAACACGCTGTCGCTCGCGCGCACCGCGGACGACTTCTTCATGGACAACATCTATTTCGACATTTCCGCCATCGTGACGCTGCTGGCGGATTCGCCGATCGAGCCGGAGTTCGTGTGGACCTTGCGCAACGTCGGTATCGATCACGTGCTGCTGGGGTCGGACTACCCGCAATTCGGTCTGGGCAAGACGGTGGATGCGCTGGAGCGCCTGGACCTGGATGAGGAAGAGAAGGCGAAGATCCGCTCGGGCAATGCGCTGGCGCTATTCGGACACTAGAAGTACGAGCAGCAGGTGCGCCGCAGACCGTGGTGACACCGGTGCCGGGATCAGCTAGCGTGTGAGGGTCCCTGCAGGAGCAGGACTCAACACATCAAGGAGGATGGGATGCTACGTATCGACCAGGGTGGAATGGTGCTCGACCCGCGGGTGCGGTTGCGCCGTTTCGGCTCGCTGGAGCGCGGAGCGATGGAGGTGGTCAACGGGATCATCGTCCACCAGACCGGTGGCGCTACCGCGCAGTCGACGTTCAACAGTTATCAGAAGAGTCTCTTTGGCGCGCACTTCCTTGTTGACAAGGACGGCACGGTCTACCAGACGGCTTCGCTCTACAAGCGCACCAATCACGTAGGCCTGCTGCGGTCACGCTGCCTTGCAAGACATGCCTGCGAGCCAGCGGAACTGAAGGTGCTGCAGAAGGCCGCGCCGCGTACCCAGAACCGCATCGAACAGCGCAAATCCTTTCCTGATCGTTTTCCGTCCAATCGCGACAGCATCGGTATCGAGCTGGTTGGCGAGTACAAGCCGAATCCGGATTTCGGCAATGTGCGTGGTGCGGACGAGTTCGTATACGTTCTACTGACGTTGAACCAGAATGCCGCGCTACGTTGGTTGGTGTCGGAACTGCGCGCCACGTTGAAGGTGGCTGCCGAAGAGGTCTACCGCCATCCGGCGGTATCGTTCAAGACCTCCAGCGAAGCGGTTAATGCGTCATGGTGAGGCTGGCCGTTGTCGTGACTTTGATGCTGGGCGGTTGCGCGTCGGTCGGATCTATCGAGAAGGAGGGCGCGCTGTCGGACCTGCGCCAGTTGGAACTTCCGGCGATCGAGCGGCTCTCGATCACCGAAAACGGCGTGGGGTCGCCGACGGATGCCAATTCTCCGCGTGGCTGCTCGGGCTTCATGCTCGATGAGGGGCACGTGCGGCGTTTCGTGGAAGGTGCCGGCGAGGTCGATCAGCGCGACTATATGCACACGCTGGACTGGTCGCCTTGCCACGCGCGCGGGCGGGTCGAATTTATCGACGGGCGCAGCGGTGTCTGGACCATCCGGCAGTTCCGGACCGGCTCGATCATGTTCGACGGCGGCGGCGAGGTATTCCTGTTCTGTCCGTCCTGCACGTGGGAGCCGTTTGCCTGGTAGCGGCACGGTAATTCGGGGTGCAACGTCATCCGCGGGATAATGCCGAGACTTCCGCCACGAGCTCCGTTATGTCCATCGTCCTCACCGACTTCGCGCGCTCCCGTCTGTTTCGCGAGCAGCGCAGCAATACGATCCAGGACATCACGCCAGACGTGTTCGAACGGCATCTCAACGAGGTGCCGCCGCTGAAGGTGCTCGACGGCTACGCGCCATTCTGCAAACTGCACGTGCACCGCAACTGGACCTCGACGCGCTGCCTGGCGGTGCCGATCACCAGTGACAACCGGCACCTGCTGCGGTCCGATTACGAGGCCCGTACCCGCGACGAATTGCCCGTGCTGGTGCGCTGGTTCGAGGGCCTGGAGCCACCAGTCGCCGATTACCTCGTCGTCATCCTCTACAGCCGCGAACAGCTGGCAAAGGAAGGCACGGTGATCAGCGTCGATTGGGGCGTGGTCGGCTGCATGTATACCGCCGAGCCGGAGGAGACGCCGATGGCACCGATCACGATGTTGCGTAATGCGCTCGGGGTCGAGGAGGGCGGATCCGGCGTGCCGCTGGACCGCGAGGCGTACAGGCGCAGCGTGGAGTTCTGGCGAATGCATGCCAACTGGCGCGGATAGGTCGCTCGCGGCAACCAACGCCCGGCGCGGCGCATCCCATATCTCTACATAATCGATGCGGACACGCTCCCGGAGGATCGCCATGGACCGCCGCACCTTCCTGCAAGGCTCGCTCGGGGCCACTGTCGCTGCCGTGACAGCGCGCGCCGCCGCGCAGTCCGCCGCATCGCCGCCCGTGCTGTCTACGGATACGCGCGAGGTCTGGCTCAACCGCGACACCGGGCCAACGGACGCCGCCGCGATGGCGGATCGCCTGGCCACACTGGCGAAAGGGCATGGAGACAACGCGCTCGACCGCTATCTGATGGACGGCGAGGTCGAGGCTCTGGAGCGTGAGTTCGCCACGCTGCTGGGCAAGGAGGACTGCGCGTTCCTGGCCACCGGGACGCTAGCCAACAATGTTGCGGTGCGCGTGTTGTGCGGTGATAACCGGCGCGCGCTGGTGCAACGCGAAAGCCATCTCTATCGCGACGAGGTCGATTCAGCGCAACGGCTGTCGGGTATCAACCTGCTACCGGTAGCGCCGGACCGCGCGATCCCGACGCTGGAGGAAGTGCAAGCGGCGATCGGGGCCTCGGAGAACGCGCCGTATCCGATGAAGATCGGCGCGATATCGCTGGAGTCCCCGGTCCGTCGCGCCAATGGCGAAATGGTGCCGCTGGCACGGGTGCGGGAGATTGCCGAACTGGCCCGGGCACATGGCGCGCGCCTGCACCTGGACGGCGCGCGGCTGCTGCTGGCTCCGCCGTCGTTCGACCTGGACGCGTACGTGGCCGAGTTCGATACCGTCTACGTGTCGCTCTACAAATACCTCGGCGCGCCGTTTGGCGCGGTGCTTGCGGGCTCGAAGGCCGATATTGCCGAAGCCCGCGAACTGCGCCGGCTGTATGGCGGCAGCCTCTGGCAGGGCTGGATGCCGGCGATGCTGGCGCGCGACACGCTGCCCGGCTTCCGCAACCGCATCGTGCAGGCGCACGGACATGCCGCGCAGCTCATCGCCGCACTGGTCGCCACCGGCCACGTGCGCGATCGCACCTCACCCGACGCGTCCAACATCCACCTGCTGGAAATGCCGGAAACGCTGGCCGAGGCCGCCTACGAGCGTGGCCGCAACGCCGGCGTGCGGATGCGGCGGTGGCAGGAGGGTGTCGTTCCGCTGTTCGTCAACACCACCATCCTGCAACGGCCGGTGGCGGAATACGTCGCGCTGTTCCAGGGGTGAAGACGATCAATCCCGGTCCGGTGCACCCAACGGGAAATACGAACGGAACGGCCGGGCTTCGTCCACGGCACGTTTGAATGACGGGCGCGCGAGCAGTCGTTCGCGATAGGCGTGGACGTTGGCGAAGCGGGCGTCGATCCGGTGCGTCCAGTCGGCGTAGAACAGGAATGGCGCGGCCGCGCAGTCGGCCAGGGTGAAGTCGGTGCCGACGGCCCATTCGCGGGTGGCCATGCGCGCGTCCAGCCAGGCGTAGGACGTCTCGAGCATGGCGCGCGCCTCTTTGACGCCATGGGGGTCGCGGTCGGGCTCGGGGCGGATGCGGTCGAACACCACCTTCTGCTGCGGAGTGGAGATGTAGTTGTCGAAGAATCGGTCGAGCATCCGTACCTCGAGCGCGGTATCGCGGTCGGCCGGGATCAGCTGCACCGGGCCGGGGTAATGCAGGTCGAGATACTCGATGATGCAACTCGCCTCGATCACCGTGCGCTCGCCGTCGACCAGTACCGGGAAGCGGCGCATCGGCCACAGCGTCGCCAGCTCCTCGTTGGCTTGTGGGTCCTCCAGGCTGCGGTAGTCGAACGGCGTGCCGTTCTCGTACAGGGCTGTCAGCACCTTCTGGCAGTAGGAGGAGAAGGGCTGGGCGTACAGGCGGGGCAGCGCGGTTGGCATGTGGGGCTCCGTTAGGGTTTGCCTTTACGACGATCGGGCGGGGTAGGGTTCGACAATTCCATCGGACAGGGGAGTACTGTCGGCCCACGTGGACAGACGTCCGCTACACACCATCAGGAGACACCCCATGCTCGACTGGAATGCCTACCGTGAAGAACTCAAGGGCGGCATCGGTGAAGTCGCGAAGCTGTCGCCCGACACCGTCCGCGGGTACGCCACGCTCAGCGGCGCCGGCGCCAAGACCGGCCACCTGGACGCCAAGACCCGCGAGTTGATCGCGCTGGCGGTGGCGGTCACCACGCGCTGCGACGGCTGCATCACCGTGCACGTCGACGCCGCGCTCGGACAGGGTGCGACCCGCGCGGAGATTGCCGAGGCGCTCGGCGTCGCCGTTGCCCTGAATGCCGGCGCCGCACTGGTGTATTCGGCACGGGTGATGGACGCGGTCGACGCGCATCCCTAACGCGCGGGACGCGGTTCAGCGCGAAATCGGGTAGCCGCGCTGCTCCATGATCCGCAGGACCTCGTCGACCGGGAGCGCGGTGACCTTGTGGCCATCGCGGCCAACCATGGTCTCGGCGTGGAACAGCGAGTTGAGGATCGCCTCCTCGGTCGCTTCGATGGCGGCCATGAACAGCGGCGACATCGCGTCGTTGCGCAGGACGGCGGTTTGCCGCAGCGGCTCGTCGCTCTCGTACGGCACGCGCACCGACTCGTTCGCTGAAAAGGCGATGACGTAATCCCCGCTGCCGTTCGATGCGATGCCGCCGGTCCGCGCCAGGCCGAGCATCGCGCGCTTCGCCAACCGCTCCAGATTGCGCGCGTCCAGCGGCGCGTCGGTGGCGACCACGATCATGCAGGAGCCGTCGGGCGAGTCGTTGAGTTCATCGCTCAGGTAGTACTTGCCCAGCGCCTTGCCGATAGGTACGCCATCGATGCTCAGCACGCCGCCGAAGTTGGTCTGCGCCAGCACGCCCACGGTATGCCCGCCGAGATTCCCGGGCAGCTTGCGCGAGGAGGTGCCAATGCCGCCCTTGTAGCCGAACACCACCGTCCCGGTACCGGCGCCGACGTTGCCTTGTTCGACGCTGCCGCTGGTGGCGTCCTTGATGGCATCCAGCACGTCGCGCTTTGTCAGGTGGCGGCCGCGGATATCGTTGAGGTAGCCATCGTTGGTTTCACCGACCACCGGGTTGACCGAACGCACGTCATCGTTTTCGGCGAACGAGAAGGTGTAATCGATAAGCGCATCCGCCGCGACCGGCACGCCGAGTGTGTTGGTCAGCACGATCGGCGTCTCGATATTGCCGAGCTCTTCCACTTGCGTGCTTCCGGCCAGTTTGCCGAACCCGTTCCCGACATACACCGCAGCCGGGACCTTGCTCCGGAAAACGTTGCCGGCATGCGGCAGGATCGCGGTGACGCCGGTGCGGACGTCGTCGCCGTCCACGAGGGTCTTGTGGCCGACCAGCACGCCCGGCACGTCGGTAATCGCGTTCCATGGGCCGGGCTGCAGCACGCCGATGGTGATGCCGTGGTCGCGCAGGCTCTTGTGCTGGGCATTGGCAGGCATCCACGTCGACAACAGCAAGGCGACAACAATCAGTCGAAAGAACATCGTGATCTCCGTGTGGCGGCGGTTGCCGACCGACGATAACCGGGATCCGGTCGGATCGGCATACCATGGGCGGTGTCGCGCACCCGGAGACTCCCGATGGCCATCGCATTCCGTTGCCGCTGCGGCAAGCTCCAGGGTGAGGTCGAACCGGCGGTCGCCTACATCCGCGCCGTCTGTTACTGCAAGGACTGTCAGGCATTCGCCCGCGCGCTGGACCGTGAGCAGGAGGCGCTCGATCCGAACGGGGGCACCGACCTCGTCGCCCTGCGCCCCGATGGCGTGCGTTTCACCGCGGGCCGCGAGCAGGTGACCTGCCTGTCGCTGAGTCCCAAGGGACTGCTGCGCTGGTACTCGGCCTGCTGCCATACGCCCTTCGCCAATACACCGCGGGAGCCGAAACTGCCGTATGTCGGTGTGCTGGCCAGTTGCATGACGGCCGAGCCGGATGCGCTGGATGCCGCGTTCGGTGCGCGGCATATCGCGATTGGCACTGCATCCGCACTGGGCGAGGTGGCCGCCACGCCTGTGCGAACGACGCTGGGCGTGCTGCGGATCATGTGGGGTGTGTTCTGGGCCAAGTTGGGACGCCATCGCGTCAATCCGTTTTTCGACGCGACCACATCGCAACCGATCGTCGAGCCGCGGGTGCTGACACGGGATGAGCGGGCCGAGGCCGAGCGCGCGCGGTAACGATCGCCTGAGGCCGCATCAGCATCTGCGCTTGTGGAAATACACCTGCTCGGCCGCCCAGCGCAGCGGCGGTGAGTGCAGCAGCAGGTCGAACGGCCAGTCGAACTGCAGGCGGTCGTAGGCCCAGCGCAGGGCGCGCTTGGCACGGAAGCGCGGGGCAGCCTCGATGGCGACCTGTTCCGGCGCGCGGTCCCCGTCGCGCAGGTGCGCAGCGATGGCCCGGCCAACCGCCCAGCCGTGTTCCCACGCCGAATGGATGCCGCCTGCCGTCACGGGCGAAACGATGCCGGCAGCATCGCCGATGAGGATGGCGCCGTCGCGGGCCATGTCGGGTACCGGGCCGCTGCACGGGATCAGACCCGCACGGGTGTGTCCGGGTTTGAGATGGCGCGGTAGCCCGCCCGCCGCGCCGACGCGCAACAGGAATCCGTCGATATCCGGCACCCGTGCATTGGCCGGGTCGTGGCGTAGCGCGAGACCCGCCTGGACACCGGTGGGGCTCTGCGCGATCCAGCCGATATAGCCGGGTGCATAGCGTTTGCTGATGAAGCAATGCAACGCGCCCGGGTGGGCGAGGGTAGCGCCGGGAAACTCGTACTCGATGCCGTAAAGGAACTGCCGCACCTCGCCCAGCCCGCAGCGCTTGGCGACCCGCGAACGCGCACCGTCGGCGCCAACCAGATAGCGCGTGGTGCCAACACCATCCACCTGCCATCCATTCTCGATCCGCCGCGCGTCGGTGAAGGCCGTGCCCAGCCGCAGGTCCACGCCGTTGGCACGCATCTGTCCGGCCAGCCAACGCATCAGCGCAGGGGTATCGGTGGTGAGGAAGTAGTAGCCCGGCGCGCCAAGGGCGACCTGCCTGAGGCTGGGTGCATACAGGCGCACCTGCTCGATGCGTCGCGTCATGGCAGCCGGCATCTGGTTCAGCAGCGTGTGCTCAGCGGCTTCCTTGACGATGATCCCGGTGGTCCGCAGCTTCTCTCCGGGGTCGTGCTTGCGTTCCAGCACGCATACGCGCAATCCACGCTGGGCCGCGGCGATGGCGCAGGCCGCACCGGCAAAACTGGCGCCGACGATGACCACATCGAAGGCGGGGAAGGGCGTCGCGTTTTGCATGGCGTTCCGGGCCGTTGGAATGCCCGCAACCATGCGGTCCAGGGATGGGGCCACGATGGCGGGAATGTGAAGCGGGGTTGAAGTCGTCGCCGTCCGCATGCGCTGACGGGCGGCTCGCGATTGACGACGTGACTATCCGCACACGCCATCGCGGACCCGGGACATGACCATGCCCGCTCACACACCGCACGGAGCAGGCATGAAGCATCCAATGATGGTCGCGTTGTCGGTGGCGATGCTGTGGTCCGGCATCGCGTCGGCTCAGGTCGACCTGTCGACGCTCGACGACAACATGGCCGGCCCGCGGGCGCGGGTGATGGTGCTGGGTACGGTGCACCTGAGCGACATGCCGGAGGACTTCCAGCCGGAATCGCTTGACCCGCTGCTGGACCGCCTGGCTGCCTTCAAGCCGGAAGTCATCACGATCGAGCAGATCTCCGGCGAAAGCTGCGACATGATGGCGCGCCACCCTGTCGTCTACGATCCCGAAAGCGTCGGGGCCTACTGCGGCAACACCGATGCCGCCCGCGTTGCGACCGGGCTGGATGTGCCCGCAGCCATCGCCGAGGTGACCACGACACTGGCTGATTGGCCAGCGCAGCCCACCCCGGCCCAGCGCCGGCATCTTGCGGCGTTGTTCATGGCGGCCAACGACAAGACCTCCGCATTGACCCAGTGGCTGCAGTTGGCAGACGCCGAGCGACGCGCCGGAGACGGTCTGGACGACGCACTGGTCGCGCAATTGCGCAAGGCCATGACGGTCGACAGCGAGAGTTACCAGATCGCTGCGCCACTGGCCGCCCGGCTGGGATTGCAGCGGGTGTTCGAAGTCGACGACCACACGGGCGACAACGTCCCGATCGCGGATTCGGAAGTCGCTGCCTACGGCGATGCGATCCGGCAGGCATGGGCCTCTTCCGAGGCGCAGACGCAGCCGCTTCGCACGCATGAATCCGGACTCATCGAGCGCGGCGACATGCTGGGGCTGTACCGCTACATCAATCGCCCGGGCGTGCGCCGCATCCAGGCCGACGGCGACTTCGGCGCTGCGATGCGCGACCCCTCGCCGGGACACTACGCGCAGATCTACGTCGCGGGCTGGGAGACCCGCAACCTGCGCATGGTCGCCAACGTCCGGGCCAGCTTCCGCGCACGGCCCGGGGCGCGGGTGCTGTCGATCGTCGGCGCTTCGCACAAGCCATGGTTCGACAGCCTGCTGGGGCAGATGCAGGGCGTGGCCATCGTCGACGTGGAGCAGGTGCTGGGCACGTCCGCAGACTGAAGCCCGGGTACGGCGAGGGCAGGTGATTGTCGATCCCGGTTGTGCCCGTTCGTCCTGTCAGATGAGGGCTCCTCCTCGACAATGGAAACCGCCATGGCCACTGACCACGCCGTTCGCCTCCATCGCGTTCTGAAAGCGCCGCCGGAGCGTGTCTACCGCGCCTTTATAGACGCCGATGCGTTGGCCAAGTGGCTGCCGCCGAACGGCTTTACCTGCAAGGTCCACCAGTTCGATGCGCGGGTCGGCGGCAGCTACCGCATGTCGTTCACCAATTTCTCCACTGGCAGAGAGGAGAGCTTCGGCGGCACCTTCCAGGAGCTCGTGGCAGGTGAACGCATCCGTCATACCGATCGTTTCGACGACCCCAACCTGCCGGGCGAGATGATCACCACCATTACCCTCAAGGCGGTGTCGTGCGGCACCGACCTGCAGGTGGTGCAGGAGAACCTGCCCGAGGTGGTCCCGGTCGAGGGTTGCTATCTGGGCTGGCAGGAGTCGCTGGTGCTGCTGGGCAAACTGGTCGAGGCGGAAATTCCAGATTGATGCTGGGAGTGATGCGCGGATAATGCGGAACCCCCGCACGGCGCGCCCCGATGACCGATCGTTCCCCTCCCGTCACGGCGGCAATGCCGGTCTCCTTGTCCGAGCGCCTCGGCCCCGGCGTGCTGATCCCGCTGTCGCTGCTCACGCTCTACCTGGTCTGGGGCTCGACCTACCTGGGCATCCGCATCGCGCTGGAGAGCTACCCGCCGTTCCTGCTGGCCGGCTTGCGCTTCATCGCCGCCGGTGTCGCGCTGTATGCCTTCCTGCGCTGGCGTGGGCACTCGCCGCCGACGCGATTGCAATGGCGCAATGCGGCGATCACCGGCGTGCTGCTGCTCGGCTTCGGCAACGGCCTGGTGTGCTTCGCCGAGGAACGGGTGAGTTCGGGCAT